>NZ_VTYC01000032.1:0-63534 GCF_013114115.1 Vibrio sp. 070316B
ATAGGGTCATGATGTATTCCTTAATCTATGGATACATCATAAGTTTGGTCTATCGGGTAAGTGAGAGGAAAGCCCTCCGCGAAGCGGCTTAGTTCAACAGCTATATTAGACAGAATAATTCTGTATTTTGTCCCTGAGAACGTGCTGTCTAGTAATCTGAGTTGTTCAGGGCCTGTCTAATAACTAATTTAATAACAACACCTTACCTGCTTGCTTCTGGAGCGAATATGATGAAAAGCAGAAAATTATCTATATAGTTTCAGCAAAATGTAGAAATTAGCTCAATGTGTGAGTGAGTCGTCATCTTGTTAATTGGTTTCTTCACTTCAACCTAAGCATGTTGACTCTAGAACTGTCGGTAGCATGATTAAGCCGCAACAGGCACAGGCCCCATTTGTAACCTTACGGCACAACCCAAAACCGCATAAAACACCGCATGTAACGGTTCATTTTTAGTGAGTCACAAAGCTCTTTCGCTCATCCGTAGGGCTCAATGTTGTATGCCGATAAATCACATCTCTCAGCACGCTAGCAGACCTTAGCATTTATCCACAACAATCAAGAGGTCTTTATCTAACTGAATTCTATACTGAAAATGGGTTAGCCATGAATCCTTTTTTGCACTGATAATTTTTGTCATCACGATTAATTTCATGGTGCTTAGTGCTCGGTTAATCCTGCTAAGTACAGTGCCAAACGTTTTGAAGCGCTAGCTTGGCTACAAACATTACTGGAACCAAAAGCACCGCGTGTTATGAATCAATGATGGATGTGACTGAGACGATTAATCCACTCAACTACTCATGTTCTGAGCCGACACCGATTCAGCACTAAATACCATGTGTTGTGAATCAATCTTGATCGACGACTCCACACGTTTAGCCAATAGCCCCCACCACCAGCGAATCGCCCCACAGAACGGATACATCAAAAGCCATCAAGCGGGTTTGCTGCGTCAAAAAATGACGGAGCGAGAACGTAGGCACTAAAAAATTTCGCAACCGAGCAAAGGGTTAATTAAGAGCGAACAGCCCAATAAAACCGAAGGCTTTCACCATTATGCGCATGGTAGAACAAACACAAAACAACAAAAAATTATTGTTAATCGATAATTTTTTATTGATCTGCAAACATTAAGATGTATATTAGCCCCTCAACACCAACCCTAAACTCTTACGAGGTATAAAATGAAAAAGGCTTTACTGTTTCTTGCTCTTGGTTCTATTTCTGTTTTCGCTCACGCTAAAGCAACACAAGATTCCGACCAGATGCTTGCCCAAATCGATAACGTTATTGTTTACGCAGGTGAAAATGTAGACAGCTCAGAAGAGGTATATGAAACGATCAATTCAGCTAACTCTGCTGGGTTCGAAAACTGCGCGGTTTATTTACCGGAGGGGGAATTAGAGGCCAGCACGACGATCACTTTACGCCGCACTGAAGGTGGCTTTATGTTGGAGTGTGGCTCTAATTAGAGCTGACGAATAAAAATACCGACCTCTGGGGTCGGTATTTATTCATTTATTGTTTTAGGTACTTATGTTGCGGCATTTAAAGCGAGTGACTGAGCAAACTCTCGCATGTGCCTTGCGTTGTCTGCTTTTTCTGCATCACCACATGCTTTTCCGTAGTATTGAATGTTTGGCGAGGAATACACGGGCAATACTTTTTCAGCGTAGGTCATCACGGTGCCCGCTTCCCGGCACAAAGCGCCGAAAGAGTAAGGTTTTATATAATCATGGTTTTCTTGTAGCAACATACCTTTGAGCCAGTGATCGGGAGTGTCGTTGTGCCAAGCCCAAGCCAAATGACCGAGTTCATGCTCAAGTACCCCTACCTCTGCTGCAGATGACAGCACTAAAAAGCTACGGCTTAAATTCAGATCAACCGTACCAAAGGTTCCGTCGTCTGAGAACTCGTGGTCTTCAGGAAGAATCAGTGCATAGTAGCTCCCCTCTCGCTGCATGGGTTCCAACACCTCATCGCCAACCAGGTTGACTAACTGTTTGTGCAGCTTGCTGCTTTCCGCATCTTGGAAACCGGAAAGGTCGATTCTCGTGATGCCTGATAATGTTCGCTCCATTGGTACGCATGAGTTTTGCAGAACAAGATTAGAGTAGCCTATCATCTTCTGAATTTTTGACTCGCTCATCGATGCATCGGTAAAAAAGTGAACGGGAGTTTCGACTTTTTCACCCATATCACAAGGGGCAAGGGTCAATTCTTCGCCTCTGTGTTTACCAACGAAAAAGAGTGCCACAACACCCAGTAAAGTGCCGCCAACCACGAGGTTTTTCTTCATTATATTCCTTTATTGCCTTATCGCTTTATTACTTACTTTTTATAGCTTCGGTGCTTACTATTTATTGCTTGTGTGCTTAGTGTTTTATCAAACCATGTTTCGATGAGGGCAAGAGCGTTACACTGCTGCCATCAGTGTCTTGATAATGCTAGTTACATGAACCCATTAAGCTAACGCTTTTTCCATAGACAAGTGCACAATGCCTGCTTCCATGAACTCTTCTCCAAATGGTGTGAATCCCAGCTTGATATAGAAGTCGATGGCTTGCTTTTGAGAGCCAAGATACACGCGCTTGTAACCACTCTTCTTCGCTTCATCGATGAGCGATACAACAATCTTCGAGCCAAGCCCCTGTCCTCTAAAATCTCTCATGATCGCAATACGGCCAATGTGACCGTCGCTTAAAATACGGCCCGTGCCGACAGGCTTTCCATCGACAGTCACCACGGCATGGATGGCCGAACTGTCTAACCCGTCGAACTCTATTTCAGGCGCAATAGATTGCTCGTTGATAAAAACGTTCTCGCGAATAGAACGAATTGATTGTTCATTTTCACTATCAAAAGCAACATTTTTTACTTCGATCATCATTAACCTTTTGTGAACGTAAAAACTGAATGAATCACGAGCGCCAAACCAAAAGCACTCGCTTGCATATGCAACACAACTAAGGGGAACAGACCAACCTATTGAAAAGCCGTGTAACATGAAAGGAGTAGTAGACAAAATTGAGAAGGATAGCGACAAAACCCAACGCTGATGTGTTGAAATTCACGCGTTGGGTTTGAAGAGATAGTGGTTTATAAGCCGGGTTAAGCGTGCGATTTTAGGTACTTTTTAACTTTTTTCATCGCCATTTGACGCTTTAGTGGCGACAGGTAATCAATAAATAGGTTACCCGATAAATGGTCAATTTCATGCTGCATGACGATAGCGAGAAAGTCATCGCTTTCAATGGTGATTGGCTGCCCTTCTCGGTCGAGAGCAGAAACAACCACAGACGTAAAACGCTCTACATCCGCATAATAGTCAGGCACTGATAAGCAGCCTTCTTGGCCCAAAGCTTTGTTGGAACCACTTGAGACTACCGGGTTCACCAAGATTAACGGTTGGTCTCGGCTGTCTGAAATATCGATAACTACCACGGCCTCTTTACGACCGATTTGAGTGGATGCCAAACCGATACCATTATCCGTGGCATAGAGTGTTTCTAACATATCGTCGATGAGTGTTTGTACCGTCGATACATCTTGCACCTCTTCCGCTTTCACTTTAAGCCTTGGGTCCGGTGCGGTAAGAATGTCTAAAACTGCCATGCTTTCCTTTGAATTTTCAATTGAATCATTACGTTGTAAAAGAGTGAACAAGATAACCCAATGTTCTTTCAGTACCAAGTATGGGCGTTCTGACTAGTCAAAATTCTTGAAGTTTACCGGCTCCTTCAACAAGTTCACCAAAGGTAAGAACAGAGGTTCTGGCAGTTCATCTAAGTCGAACCATTGCCACTGCTTGCACTGATGAGGCTCCATGACTTGAGGCTCACTACTAGTACTGGTCGCGACAACATACAAGGTGACGTAGTGCTTGCCTTCTTTTTCGAATATGTCGTTGGTAAAGCCGAGCTTCTTAAAATCGCCGACCTCTAACCCTGTCTCTTCAAGGGTTTCTCGCTGCGCGCACTCTTCAATGCTTTCACCCAGTTCAAGATGCCCGCCAGGCGTCGCCCACGTATTCGCACCATGAGAGCCAATGCGCTCGCCAAGTAGAATACGCCCTTCCCGAAAAATGACCGCAGCCACACCTACACGTACTTGATTATTCACTCTTTACTCCTTTAAAACACATTACTCGCTACTTGGTGAGGTATACCCTGTGGTTGTCGCGATCACTTCAAAACCACGTTTGGATACAATGGGTTTACTCATATCAGAAGCATCGATGGTAAGGTATTTAACCCCTCTCGATTTGGCTTCCTCAATGCGTTTGTTCAGTAGCAAACTGTAATAGCCTTTACCTCGAAATGCTTCGATGGTACTTCCGCCCCAAATACCTGCAAACGGGCTGCTTCCATTAAATATGATCCAGGCTGAGGTCACAGGCTGGTCGTCGACATACACGACATAGATAGACACTGAATCGGGAGCGTGCTGTTTAAGGCTGACTAAGTGATTGTAATGCCATTCGAAATCACCACCCCAAACTTGCTCTTGGACTTTGATTGCATCGCGAATGCCTTCGTTATCCGTTACCTCGGTGATCTTACCTTCATCAAAGGGTTCGCAGGTGGCCTTAGACAGGTCCAACACCATGAATGATTCGTGCTCATCCTGCTCAAAACCATTCTCGAGCAATACGGCACTGATGTTTGTTGGTATGTCGGTACTGTACGTCTTCCATTCAAAACATAGGTTACGCTGCTTAAAGTACGCGAGTTGCTCTTTGACGATAGAGTCTGTGAGGCTTTCATCGAAGTCGAAAAAGGAGATATAGCTACCATGACGATCGTTCGATACGAACTTAGTCAGGTTGTTCTCTGTTACCTTAATACCATTGAATGAGTTAAAACGTTTCCGCTCGAACTCGTTGTACTCTTGCATTACATCCGTTGTATTCATAATTTTCTCTTGCAGATGGCCCTATCTCTAATCTTTACACCATACACTTCGTACGCCAACCGAGCGAAAACCGATCGATTTACAATTTTTGCTACTGGTGCTGTTTGGCATTACGTCGGTTAAAAGTACCTTTGCCCCTAAGGCGATGGCATCTTCGATTCGAGATCTTAACAGCGCCGTTTGGCATCCCTTTGAACGATAGCGCTCTTGTGTATACGCATTGGCAAGTATTGCGTGTTCGTTGTTGATGAAACTCGTCGCCCAAGCGCACGGTTTACCCTCTATTTTCGCAACGTAACAACGGAAAGTATCCGTGCAATAGAGCGCGCGTTTCTGCTGCCAAATTTGGTCTGAACACTCTAAACCGGATGTTTTGAGCAAAGCCAAAAACTCATCGGCATTATCTTGCGTCCATCGCTCAATCGTGACTTTACCTAAATCGCTGGATGGTTCTGGGCTCGATGGTTCTGCGCTTGATTTTTCAGTACTCGGCTTTTCTACATAGCCTTCTGCCGATAGCTCTAGAAATTCATGCTCAAAAGCAGGCACAAACCGATGTTTCGATAACCATGATCTCAGCTCTGTCGTTAAAGCGTTAGGCGCAATAGAAATCTCAGGTGAGATACCATCTTTAAATAGTTTGAGGTCTGCCTCTAAGCTCGCGGAGTTGCAAACGCCATCAATGAGGATCTGGTTGTCGTACTTACGTGTTTTATCGATAAAAACAGTGAAGCCATCATCTTCAATTAAAATCAGTTCACTGGCTAAATCGGTTGAAAGGGTTCGCTCGTTATTAAAATAAAAGTATGCGTTATATGCGTCTTTAACTGCTTTAACTTGCATTGTTTTCCTTAACTTGATGGAAACAAAAAGCTCTGTAGAGCCAAAACAACACACGATTAAGTGCTGCTTGTTTTGAATGGTACAGAGCCGATAGGAATACTCGATTGTTACAGGTTTACTTTTAGTGCACCTGACGAATCCGCGACTAACTTTATTGTTCTAATCACGGCTTGCTTAGAAAGTGGACTGTATAAATGTGGGTAGAGTGCCCCATCATCTTCAGTCCCTACTGGCGGCTCATCTCTTAAGTCTCTAGCAATCGCGTTTTTGTCGATTTCTAGAAGATATGCTTGCGTCACTCCCACAAAGAAACAATCTACAATTTTTTGCAGTTGCTCTTCATAAGCAAGGTGAATAAAGCCTTCGTCCTTCAAGGATGCGGGTTCATAGGTTTCTGTGCTTTGGTATTCTTTGTAATCACTTTCGGTCAGTAAGTGGTATAGCATTTTTATTTATCCTACTTTCTAAGACTTTGAGTCTACTTAAGCCGTTTAGCGACCACCAAAGTATCTTCAAAGATCGAACTCAGAGTTATAGATTTTGAAAACATTGACTAAAGGTTCCTCCCAGCCGAGGGACTCTCTAAGCTGATCAACAATTGGTTTCACTCGGCTCTTTGCCACGTTGATTTCAACTTTTAATAGCGGGTAATTTTCGACTTTTCCTTTGCTCCCAAACACAGGCGTAGATCCATCAAGCGCTCGGTGAGACCCGATAACTGACCCGATAGCCCAACAGTGGTCATAGTTTCCAATCCTGTCGACACCGGACTCATGTAAAGTGCTAAGAACTCGCTCTTGTTGTTCAGGCGTACAGAAAATTTCAAGTTTATACATCTAATTTAAACTCCAAAATACCCTGTGTTTTGAATCACTCGGAGACCTCACGAGATGTTTTACAGCTTTCTACCACAGCAAAACTATTCTAAACACAAAGCCTAAAATTTAAGGTGTTGAGCTAGACTCTGAACCTTGTTGATAGGTTTGCGGTCATTCACCTAATGAATCCCAATCTGTTAGGTTTAACTGCTTACGTCTTATGGCGTAGAAGATTGACATAAGCAAGCCAAACAAAGCCCCGCATTGCAATGATTTATAGGCAGCTTCCAACATAGATATCCCAACCTCATTCCAATCCAAAAACCATTCAAAACCCCACCATATAGGAGCGAAATAGACCAAACAAAACACAAAATTTGAGAAAAAGCCCTGATAGTAAGGTGGCCGTATACGAAACCCGAGTTTACGCAACAATCTATCTATTGGGGGGTTATAGTTCGACTTCCAAACACCTTTGTCACTTAACTCTTTTAGAGCAAGTTGTATTTTCGTTTCATAATCCATGAGCTAACTCCTAAAGCTCTGCCTTTTATGCAGAGAAACCTAAAGACAACTGAGTTGCAGACAAATGTAAACCCAAGCGCACGCCCCACGTTACCCGCCTGATTACATGGTTTATTATTAATCTCTTACGTCGCCCATATGCTTAACAATGCGCGCATACAGCAAGATGTTTAAACTCATCGATATCGCAACATCAACGCCTGTGGTAGCAATATCGCCATCATCAGATATCACTGAAAAGTAATAGAAAAATAGCAGGATATAGAGAGGCAACATAAAAATGAGAAACCTCAAACCCACAACAAAGCTGATACCAAAATAGCGACCTAAGAAGTCTCGCCCATTTTCTGCACCATTCGCTCTATAAGCAAAATAGGTCCCTAGAAGAACGATGACGCTGAAACTGATTGATTCGATAACCTCCCAGGTATTTGAAAAGCCATTGGCGTACCCATACATCGCGAGCGTACCCAACGCGATATATATAAATACATACCGAAAACGATCTTTCTCCGACAACTTATCGGCTTTGATGTCCGCCTTTAAGCCTTTGATGTTCCAAAAATACATACCTAGCCCTTTTACTGATAACGGTTCCGAGACCGAACATTGACGCTGTTTATAATTGAAATAGTTCGGCTACTAATAGCAACAGCTATTAAATTGACAATTAAGTCACTTAATAACAATACCTTAGCAAGAAAGTCGCATCATACATGACGAGAAACAGAAGTATTCCTAATAACTCTAATTAAATGTAGAAATCGTATGAATATGTGTATTACTTATCATTTTATCCATATACATCCTTGCCCAGACGGGATAGTTGATTTTAGGTTTGTGTGTGACGCGATGATGGATAAACGACGTGAGGTTCTATAGATAAAAACTAGCGTTGCCGTGGCGTTTGGTTTTCAGCGTGTTGTGTTAAATTAACGAGTGCACATCTTACTCAATACTTGCGGTATATTTTCCCGTTTCTTCGTTTTTAGTAACTAGCACATTAAACAAGTGGTACTCAGGCTTAGAACTTGTCGCTCTACCTAATCTCACACTTTTTGTACCAAGTGCTCCATTGGTCGTCGAATCAATCTGTACGGTTGCTAACCGGCCATTAGCACCAGAATAGTTCGCGACAGACACTGAATAAAGCCCTGTTTTAAGACTAGCTGGATTACACGAACTAAAATAATGCTCAGGACCGTACGCACTAGTATTGTCTACATCTAAATACCCTGATGAACCTCGTTTTTTGGCGTAATAAACATGATCCCCACTAGGCTCTGTCACATGAAGATCCGCATCTCCTTTGCCGTCCCACGTTAATTGTGCGGTAAAGAAACCTTGAGACGCTTCTGCGGGAGGTGCGGTAAGTGTATTCAATGCATCATTGATCTGCGTTCTCACTCTGTTCGATATATCTAGCTTTTGGTTGATGTATATTTCAATAAAGCCATGACCGAGAATATCCTTACTACCATTAACACCACTCGGCCTGAACAAGTAGCCTGGAATATTGTCTGTAATGTTCGGTACACTGCCCACAAGTCTTAACCCATTTATCACCAAATCCAGATCAGCCAATGTATGCTCACCATTAAGAGACGGTGATGCCGGAGCTACGTGAACAACTTTAACGGAGTCTTCATTTACCTTTGTTGTTGTATATTCGTAGGCCGCATTCGCAAAAAGGTTACCCTGAGAATGAGCCACAAAAAGTAGCTTAAAGCCTTTAAGGACCCAGTTATCGATCTTGGCCTGATGTTCTGAATAGTTAGCGGTAGTAGGTGGATTTCCCATCAATGATGTAAGGCTTTGAATAGTATCAGCCCGAAATTTATCACCAATAGCTTCATATAGAGCAGCAGTCGAAGAGGCAGCTTCAATAATACTCGACCACCAAGGGCCATCGCCTCTCATAATTTCAAAAAAGAGCTCATAACGCCCTTCCAATATGCGGTCTTGCTCCAAAAGACGTTGTTCGAAGGTTTCAACAAAGTCTTCAAAACCATCGGTGTAGTTGTAAAAAACCTCATACTGGATGGAGTCTCCTGTAACCGACTTTTCTCCATGGATTCTTTTTAGCTCTTCTTTTGCTCTGTTTGCTCCACTTGGCGTAGTGTTAACACCATTAAAAAAAGCGACGACCACATCTGTGTTTCTACAAATATCTCCTTCAGTGGTTACCTGTGCAGACGCTGTAAAAGTCAATACCGATGAGAGGAATAGGCCAATACTTAAAGATGAGATGTATCGAATAATTTTATTCACAGGTATCTCCTTTTGGAATCGACCAGGAAGTACCATTCAAGGCTCTGGCAAAGGCGAGATACGCTAATAGTCTTTCTTTTGTATTCGTTGTTATGGACTCAAGCTCTTGGGATACTTGCGCCGGTTGCTTACTATTATTACTTCCATCAAAGCGGCTATAAATACAATGATCAGCTTCTGAAAGTTTTCTATTGGCACTTTTGACCGCGTTGATATCTGTTAGATCAATGATCAAAGTTTGCTGTAGTGCTTTAACATACTGCTCAACTGCCTGTTTCTGGTCCAGTTCGAAGTAGTTATTATCGATATATCTTTCAATATCATCCCTAATACCATTATCGTCATTATCCACACCAACAAGTGTCGGCTCTCTTTCCAAATTAGGGAGGGTTTCTGGCAACTCCAGTTCTTCTTCTGATCCTGAAGCAGCAGGAGGCAACGTATTGCTCGGTTCCTCTTCTGATACTGGCGCAACAGGAGGCAACGTATTGATCGGTTCTTCTTCTGATACTGGCGCAACAGGAGGCAACGTATTGATCGGTTCTTCTTCTGATACTGGTGCAGCAGGAGGCAACTTATCGTTCGGCACCTCCTCTATTTTTCTTAAATCATGACATCCCATAAACATGGAAACTAATGGGACAATTAAAAACCTTATTTTCATATAAATCTGCTTTCTTAACTGACTGCTAATTCTGACGCATGTTCCTTACTCATTGGGTACAACAAGCAAGCAATGCCATGCGTAACGAATCATTTTTGTTACTTGAACTTATGTTTATAACTAGCTTTTCGCACATCAAACATGCCTCCCACTTCACCTAGCACGGATGTTGAGATCTAGGTTTCCATGTGGAGTTATAGTTGGTAAGTGGCGCTGAAATAGCGGCTAAGCTAGTCGCTGACAAGTTGTCAAAGAACGCCGATATGGTTGTCGGCGTTTGGTTGTTTACCTAGCTAAATTACTACTATTTATAAAACTAGTATTTTCTACGATTAATAGTGAAGGTAACTTTTGCGTCTCCGGTTACAACATTGAAATAATCAAGTTTTCCGGTACAAATCGCACGATCTCGGTAACTTCTGCTCTCATTCTCTGCGATTACTTTTTGAGGCAACATAGTGCCTGTTCGCGGATCGATTAAAGCAACAAAACGGAAATGACAACGCGGTGCGTCATAGACTGAACTATCACTATACTGATATTCAAAATCAACCAAGCGAACTACATTGGGATAATTGCTAGAGACATTAAAACGGTCACTTGATTTAGCGATAATGGTGTCTTGAGGGTTTGGTGAGTATCGAGATGTTTGATAATCTTTACTGGTTAATTCTACATCATAGATTCTAGATTCATTATTAACCTCAACGGCAATATTAGCGAATGCAGAAGAACTTAAAAGTAAGGCTGAAGCAACAATTGCTCTTTTGAACATGGATTTGTCCTTTATATTATTGTTTTAATAATGACTTTTTAATTATTAATAAGTCGTAGATAAATACCCATCTTTTACGTCACACAGGGGGAATCTTCGTCAGAATTTATTTCTAACTTAATTAAGTGTTTATAGAGAATAGGCAGCTAAGGCATGACGGAAAACTTAGGTTCTCTGATACAAGAACCCGAATATAACCGTCTCACCAAATTTAAATTTTATATTGTTTTTTCTAGATGATAGATCGAAGATATTTAGTTAATACAGGAAGTTAACTCCATCTTTCTTATTTTAAAGTTTGGGCTTTAGAGCCTATCAAAAACCTAATTATTTAGGCTGTTTACCACCCTGGTTATGCCTCATTTCCTAGTGGCATTTCAGCAGCATCAACATTCGTAATGTAGACTCTAAAGTACACAATAGAGCCAAATATCAATAAAACAGGGGACAAGATTGATGTGAGTATCCCTGTCGCTACTTCTAACACCGGATAAACCTCTCCGATATACCCAATCACGAAATTAAGGATAAAATTAATGATACCCAGTAACATCGATATTTTAATCAACTTCATAGTGATACCTTTGGTATCTCGCCAACTTTTTTCCAACGCAAACAGTGGAGATTTATTATTTAGTACAGCTTCGAACTCTACGAAACTGTATCGCGCAGCTAGATACAATCCCGGGATAATCAGTGCAATCGTTCCAACTAAAACAATTAAAGAATAAATAATATAAACGATCATTAATCTGGACCAAACTCTCCAAGATACGGAGCGTTCAATATCAAACCCATTAGTAGACGAAGCCATAAAATTGATAAAAATAGCGATTAGATAAGTGTAAATAGAAGAATATACACATAGATACACCGCGTAGACCCAGAGGTTTTCTGATACAGAAAATGAATGTTCAAGCCATACGCCTAAACATGACATCGTGATGATGAAACCGCCGAAAATTTTAAATATGCTTTTAAAATTTGAGCAAGTGACATGTAAGCATTCAGATAGAAGAGTTCTCATAAACGGGTCTTTATTTAATATAATTTGAACAGGATTCATCACCCAATAAACATTGGGTACTTCCGAGGCAATTCGTAAAGCAATCTCACCATCGATTAAATTGACAAATAAGTCATTTAATAACAGTACCTTACGAAAACCCTGGCATCATACACCAGGAATAAATAGAAATATTGTATATATTTGCACACAAATAAAGAAACAGCATGAATATGTGTGTCGCTTGTCATTTTTTATATGACTCTGCAGCCTAACCGAGGTATTCGTTCAAATTATTCATTTAGCACGATGATTGGTAAATATGATCAAGAATGTTCGTCAGAAAATAAAAACGCCGACATTATTGTCGGCGTTTTACTCTGGACCTATTTCGATAAGTATCTACTTAGCCAATGTACTCAAAAACTCGGCTTCAAACTCTTCATCAGCCTCTCGGATTAGACATCCCACCAGCCAATCGATGCTTTGATGGTCGAGCTTACTGTTCACGACGAACGCTTGCTTTACACCAAACTGATCCAACTTGGCAGAGCCGTAGTTCTTGAACGATTTATTGCCATGGTAATGGAGTGATTTAATCGCCTCTGTATTCGGTTCTGGTAACGCATCAAGGGTGTTGGCAAGCTGAATCACCAACTCCATTGGATTCTTCGATGAACAAATACGATACAGAAAACCACCCTCCACTCTTTGGCGAACCCAGTAATCAAACCCACTACAATCCATCACCTTGTCGCTGACCAGTGCGGCTTCACTGCGATAGCCACACGGCTCTACCACAACAGGTGTGTGTTTAAATTCTGGTTGGCCTGAAGCTGCATCGGTATGAGGCAAGATCAGGTCACACGGCTTGCTGTCTTTTGCGGTTGGCGCATTCCAGTGAATAGGCATAAACACCTGTTCACGGCGCATCTCTTTGGTCACCACTAAGCGAGCTTGGCATTCACCTTGTGCGCTGCGCACTTTCACTACCGGATTAATAGTGGCGTGGTTGAAAGCATCTAAGCCAAACTCTTCTAAACCAAGCTCTGCAACCGTATCTGGGTGCATGGCGACAAAGGGTTCTGGTGTGTGTTCACCTAAACCTGCGGCTAAGCCAGTTCGGCTCATGGTGTGCCATTGGTCTCGGATTCGACCTGTGTTCATAATAAGTGGGAATTCGACACTGGTATCGGCAATCGGCTTGTCGTGCTCAACCGCTACAAACTGCGCTTTGCCCGATTCAGTAAAGAACTCGCCATCGGTGAACATGCGCTGCTCGATGATTTCTGGTTGATATTCAAGTACTGGCCATTGCTGCGGAGTCAGTTCACCATAGCCTTTCTCATCTAACTGAGTAAGTCCGATTAAGCATAGATCGCGAGCTTTACCTGTCTCATTACCTAGGGCTGTCATCTCGCAATACTCTTTGAAGATCTCGCCTTCGTGGCGGTAATCAAACTGCTCTTTGAATCCCATTTTTTGCGCGACTTCTTTTAATATCCACCAATCAGGTTTCGCTTCTCCAGGGCTTGGTAATACGCGGCGTTGGCGTGAGATTCGACGCTCAGAGTTGGTTACGGTGCCCGACTTTTCACTCCACCCTTGCGCGGGTAGCACTACATCGGCCAAGCGAGTGGTTTCCGTATCGGCAATGCAGTCCGACACCACCACAAACGGGCATTTCTCCAAAGCAGTTTTGATTTTTTCGCTATCTGGCAGGCTCACAACAGGGTTAGTAGCCATGATCCACACCGCTTTTATCTTGCCTTCATTCATGGCATCAAACAGGTCGATGGCTTTCAAGCCTGCGTGAGTGGCTAAGCTGTCGGTTTGCCAAAACTTGCTAACGGTTTGGTGTGATTGTGGATCACCAAATTCAAAGTGCGCGGCTAAGGTGTTGGCTAGGCCGCCCACTTCACGCCCACCCATCGCATTCGGTTGGCCTGTTACCGAGAATGGGCCCATGCCCGGCTTACCGATTTTGCCGGTCGCTAAATGACAGTTAATAATCGCGTTTACCTTGTCACACCCTTGTGTGGATTGGTTCACGCCTTGGGAATAGATGGTGAGCACTTTCTCTTTAGATGCGAACAACTGATAGAACTGTTCGAGTTGTTGCTCGCTAAGCCCAGTCAGTTCAGGAACGCTTTTGTTGCCCCAACCTGATTCGGTATAGCGGTAATCTGTGGCTGTTCGAATCGCTTCCGTAAAACCTTGGGTATGATTTTCAATGTAATCAGAGTCAAGCTGGTCGTTATCATCTAAGTAAGCCAACAAACCATTGAATAGAGCGACATCGGAACCAGATTCCAATGCCAAGTGTATATCGGCAATCTCACAGCTGTCGGTGTAGCGCGGGTCAATGACGATCACTTTCATGTCTGGGTTAGCTTGCTTGGCTGCTCTTAAGCGTTGAAACAGTACAGGGTGACACCAAGCGAGGTTTGATCCAGTGATGACGACCACTTCGGCTTGCTCTAGATCTTCATAACAGACAGGAACGGTATCAGTACCGAACGCGCGTTTATGCCCAACCACGCTAGATGCCATACAAAGGCGAGAGTTACTGTCGATGTTAGCGCTACCAATAAAACCCTTCATCAGCTTGTTAGCTACATAGTAATCTTCCGTCAGTAGTTGGCCTGACACATAAAAGGCGACTGAGTCCGGGCCATGCTGTTCTATTGCTTGTTTGAACTTGTCTGCCACCAGCTGAGCTGCGCTACTCCAAGGTAGAAGTTGTTGTCCGCTTGCGACTCTTTGCATCGGCTGAGTTAAACGGCCAATTGGTGTTACGGTGTCTCCCAGTGCAGCGCCCTTTGTACACAACTTGCCATAATTCGATGGGTGGTCTTTATCGCCACGCACTTCCAATTTCCCCGAAGCAGTTGGCCTTACTTCAATGCCACAACCTACGCCACAGTAAGCACACGTTGATTTGATCCAATCCTTGTTTGAACTCATCACTCTTCCCTCGTGCAATGTTCTTTTTATTGTTTCCACCGTTCTAACAGAGCGCCTCTTACTAACCACTCTTCGCGGTGAAAATTTCTCTTTTTTAATAAAGCAATTTACGCACCACTATTCACCCCCTTTCCCAATCAAGAAAAATAACCATCAATTACAACAACTTAAAATAAAATCACTTACAGAAAATAATGTTAATTAAATGCTATCGAGAAAATATTGAGATTTTTGCACCATGTTGATCAATTTTGCACCACAAAGGCTCATTTTCATAAATATTCTCTTTCTTAAATCTACCACTTTAGGGTTAATTGAGCCGTTTGTCATTTAGTTAAACCACTGATTTAAAATGTTATTTTTATTTTTCACGATATCTATTTTTATCTGGCACCCTACTTGCTGTCCTATTTACCAACAACCCAAAATTTACAGTTTTTAAGTTCATTGGAAGAACAGCAAATTACCCACCATTGAGAGTGGTCTGTTTTTAGAAACGCTAGGAAGCCAGCAAAAAAGGAATTTACTATGAGCAAACAAAAGATTGTCGTCGTTGGTAATGGCATGGTTGGCCACAAATTTATCGACAACATCATTCAAGCTGATTCAGACCAATATGAAGTTATTACCTTCAGTGAGGAATCGCGCCTTGCTTACGACCGTGTTCAACTTACGGCCTACTTCAACGGTAAGACAGCCGACGATTTGGCTTTAACGAGTGAAGCTTACTACCAAGAAAATGGCGTTAAATACCTAATCAATGCCAAAGTCACTGAGCTGGATACTGAAAACAAGACAGTCGTGACTGACACTGGTCATCGTGAAAGCTATGA
The DNA here is from genome assembly GCF_013114115.1 of Vibrio sp. 070316B. NCBI lineage: Bacteria > Pseudomonadati > Pseudomonadota > Gammaproteobacteria > Vibrionales > Vibrionaceae > Vibrio > Vibrio sp. 070316B. The sequence goes on from NZ_VTYC01000032.1 coordinate 15,620, forward strand.
CAAACTGATTCTCGCAACAGGTTCATTCCCGTTCGTTCCTCCAATCCCGGGGAACGACCAAGAACACTGTCATGTGTACCGTACGATAGAGGATCTCGATGCGATTGAGTCATCTGGTAAACAGAGCAAATCGGGCGTGGTGATTGGTGGTGGCTTGCTGGGTTTAGAAGCGGCAAACGCGGTTAAGAACCTTGGATTAGAAACCCATGTCGTAGAATTCGCGCCTCGATTAATGGCAGTTCAACTCGATGACGGCGGCGGTGCCCTGCTGAGACGTAAAATTGAAGATTTGGGCGTACAGGTTCACACCGAGAAAGCGACCTCTGAAATTGTGGCGGGTGAAAATGCTCGCTACCGCATGAACTTTGCCGATGGCACACATCTAGAAACCGACATGATCGTGTTCTCTGCAGGTATCCGCCCTCAAGATGCTCTGGCTCGTAGCTCGGACATCGCAATAGGTGAACGCGGCGGTATCGTGATTGATGATTACTGCAAAACCAACATTGATGATGTGTACGCGATTGGTGAATGTGCGCTGTGGGATAACAAGATCTTTGGCTTAGTGGCTCCGGGCTATTCAATGGCGAAAGTGGCGGCTAGCCATATCCTTTCTGATGGTGAAGATGAGAGCAGCTTTACCGGTGCCGACATGAGCACCAAACTCAAGCTACTGGGTGTAGACGTAGCCAGTATTGGTGAAGTGCATGGCAAAACCGAAGGCGCACAGTCTTACACCTACAACGATGAAATTGAACAAGTTTATAAGCGCTTAATTGTTTCTGCTGATGGCAAGAAGATCGTCGGTGCTGTGTTAGTGGGCGACGCAGACGCGTATGGTTCGCTGCTGCAAATCAAGCAAAACGATATGCCGTTGCCAGAGAACCCATCGGTATTGATTCTACCAAACCTTGCTGACGATTCCGGCAGCGCAATGGGTGTCGAAGCCCTGCCAGACAGCGCCGTGATTTGTTCATGTTTCGACGTGACCAAAGGTGACATCAAAGAAGCAGTATCAGCAGGCTGCACCACAATGGCAGCGCTGAAAGAATCGACCAACGCTTCGACGGGTTGTGGTGGCTGTTCTGCCCTTGCTAAACAAGTATTAGATAGTGAATTGAGCAACTTGGGTGTGGAAGTCTCTAACGACATCTGTGAGCACTTTGCTTACTCTCGTCAAGAACTGACCGACATTATTCGCGTCAATAAAATCAAAACCTTCGATGAGCTGCTTGAGTCTCATGGTCAAGGCTTAGGCTGTACCGTTTGTAAGCCTGCGGTGGGTTCTATTCTCGCCTCTTACTGGAACGACTACATCCTGAAAGACGAACACATCGAGCTGCAAGATACCAACGACATCTACCTTGGCAACATGCAAAAAGACGGCACCTACTCTGTGGTTCCACGTATTGCCGGCGGTGAAATCACACCAGACAAACTGATTGTGCTAGGTGAAGTGGCAAAAGAATACGACCTCTACACCAAGATCACTGGCGGACAACGTGTCGACCTATTTGGTGCACAACTCAATGAGCTGCCTGCCATCTGGAAAAAGCTGATTGATGCAGGCTTTGAAACTGGCCACGCCTACGGTAAATCGGTTCGAACCGTGAAGTCGTGTGTCGGTAGCACTTGGTGTCGCTACGGTGTTAACGACAGTGTTGGTCTCGCGATTAAACTAGAGAACCGCTACAAGGGCCTACGCTCACCACACAAGATCAAATTCGCCGTATCTGGCTGTACTCGAGAGTGTGCCGAAGCCCAGTCAAAAGACATTGGTGTTATTGCGACAGACAAAGGTTGGAACCTTTACGTCTGTGGTAATGGCGGCATGCGCCCACGTCATGCTGACCTATTCGCGACCGACCTAGACGAGCAAACTCTTATTCAATACATCGACCGCGTGTTGATGTTCTACACACGTACTGCTGACCGCCTACAACGCACTTCGGTTTGGATGGAGAACTTAGAAGGTGGCTTGGAGTATCTCAAAGAGGTAGTGATTGAAGACAAACTCAATGTCGCTGCTGAGCTAGAAGCCGACATCGCGCTCAATATCGAAAACTACCAGTGTGAGTGGAAAACCACTATCGAGAATCCAGTGAAGATGAAGCGCTTCCAGCACTACATCAACAGTGAAGAGATGGACTCTAGCCTCTCGTTCATCAAAGAGCGCGAACAACGCTTCCCAAAACCTTCGGTCAATACGGACCAAGAAGCGGAACGTAACCAAGCGTTAAACAGCACTGAACAGATTGAAATTACGGAAGTCTCGTAGCCAGTTTGGTCGTTAGCAGCCCCTTCGATCTCGGCAACATGCTGTTAGCGACCTTCTTTCTTTACGACCTTCTTTTGACGAAATTGAACAAAATCAAAGACTCAACAAATTGACAAGGAGACTGTCATGGAAAACTGGACCACTGTTTGCTCGCAAGAGGAACTGTCACCCAATGCGGGTGTGTGCGCCAAAGTAGCTGATCATCAAGTCGCCATCTTTTACTGCAAACGTAGCGACAAGCTTTATGGCCTATCGAATTTCGACCCTGTGGGCAAAGCCAACGTTATGTCTCGCGGCATTATCGGCTCGTTAAGTGGAGAACCCTATGTGGCCTCCCCACTCTACAAGCAGCATTACCACTTAGAGACAGGCGCTTGTTTGGAAGAACCTGAACATGCCCTAACCCGCTTTGAAGTGCGCCGACAAGGCAACCAGATTCAAGTTCTGGCACCCGAAGCGTTGGCAAGTTAGTCATCTGACGACCAGTTAGCAACTAACAATAAATGTTCAACTAACAAGAAGTTATCGCCTAACTAAAAGGTTGTACTTTCAAATTCACCCATTAACATGCCTTAGCCGCCTATAATTAACAGTCTGGGCAAGCTACGGAGTTGGCATGTGGACGGCTAGATAACTCTAGATTCCATATTTAAAGGATTTAATACATGGATAACTCAAAATTTTCGCTGTTTTCGTTTACCGGCAAGATGAAGGTCTTACATCTCAGCTGGATGGCCTTTTTCATTACCTTTGTGGTGTGGTTTAACTTCGCACCACTACTGCAGATGGTAAAAACCAGCCTAGGGCTAACCACTGAAGAGATCAAAACCCTTCTCATCTTAAACGTTGCCTTAACCATTCCAGCGCGTGTCGCGATTGGTATGCTTACCGACCGGTACGGTCCAAGACTTGTCTACTCTTCGCTACTCGCGATCTGTTCGATCCCGTGTTTCATGTTCGCACTGGCTGACTCTTTCATTCAAGCTGCCATTGCTCGTTTCCTACTTGGCTTTATTGGTGCTGGCTTCGTAGTTGGTATTCGCTTGGTATCTGAATGGTTCCCACATAACGAACTGGGTACAGCAGAAGGTATCTACGGCGGTTGGGGTAACTTTGGTTCAGCAGCGGCAGCATTCACTCTTCCTACTCTAGCATTAGTATTTGGTGGCGAAGATGGCTGGCGTTATGCGGTTGGTATCACCGGTGTAATGAGCTTACTGTTCTCTGTTGTGTTCTACAAAAACGTATCCGACACACCAAAAGGTTCTACCTACTTCAAACCAGCTCAAGTAACTGCAATGGAAGTGACGTCTAAGGGTGACTTTTTCTTTCTACTCTTCATGAAGATCCCTATGTACGCGGCACTGGCTCTACTTGCTTGGAAACTGTCTCCATCAGGTATTGGCATGTTGTCTGACACAGCGGTGTACGGTGTGTATGCAGTACTTGCAGCCTTGTATGTATATGAAGTCACTCAAGTTTGGAAAGTAAACAAGAACGTATTTAAAGAAGAAGTGCCAGAGATTCACCAGTACAAATTTAAGCAAGTTGCTGTACTAAATGTTCTGTACTTTGCTACATTCGGCTCAGAGCTAGCGGTGGTTTCTATGCTGCCACTGTTCTTCTCTGAAACCTTTGAATTAACACCAGTTCTTGCAGGTATGGTGGCTTCGGCATACGCCTTCATGAACTTGATGTCTCGCCCAGGTGGCGGTTGGATTTCAGATAAATTCGGTCGTAAACCAACGCTTCTTATCCTAACGGCAGGCTTGGCTGTGGGTTACTTCGCTATGGGTCAAGTCGAAAGCACATGGCCTGTATGGCTAGCGGTTGTTGCTGCAATGGCGTGTTCTTTCTTCGTACAAGCGGGTGAAGGTGCAGTATTTGCAACAGTACCTCTAATCAAACGCCGTATGACAGGCCAGATTGCTGGCATGACAGGTGCTTACGGTAACGTGGGTGCGGTGGTTTACCTAACGGTACTTTCATTCGTAAGTTACCAGACTTTCTTCCTTGTGATTGCTGCAACGGCGGTTCTTGGCTTTGTTACTCTGATGTTCATGGAAGAGCCCAACGGTCAGATCGCTGAAGTGAACGACGATGGTAGCGTAACCTTAATCAAGGTCAGTTAACCACTCATTGAATCGGGAGGAGTAACCGGGCTGCGACACTTGGTTACTTCGTTCAAAGGCTCTCGCTTTACTGAGAGCTTTTGTTCTTTCTCAGATGTGCTCTCAAGCAGATGAGAAAACGGCCAGTTAAGAAGAAGACCAGTTATGACGATTTCATTCAGCCAAGGGCAAGTCATCAAGCCAGAAACCAATAACCAACTGACTTTGAAGTTTGGTGGTTATTCGAATAAAGGCGTACGTGACGAAAACCAAGACGCCATCATTGTAAAACACCCGAAGACTCGTGCAGAACAAGAACTAAAAGGCAGTGTTGCCTGCATAGCCGACGGAGCCAGTTGCAGTGAACACGGTCAGAAAGCCAGCCACACCAGTGTGATGCAGTTTATTGACGACTATTACGCGACCCCACAAAGCTGGAGCATTCAGCGTTCGGCGCAAAAAGTTCTAACTTCGCTTAATTCTTGGCTCTTCAACACCTCTGTTTCTAATATTCATTCCGCACAACAAGTTAACCACAATGCCTTAGTTTCGACTTTCAGCAGCGTGATATTGAAATCGAACACCGCTCATCTATTCCATGTGGGTGACAGCCGCATTTACTTGCTAAGAGATGGAGAATTACGCCAACTGACCCGTGACCACACTCGTAAGAACATGGGACAGAAGCATTACTTAACCAGAGCATTAGGCATGGATAATCAGCTCAATGTTGACTACCAAACCTTACCCATCAAGAAGAATGACCTCTTTATCCTAACCTCGGATGGTGTGCATGAGTTCGTTTCCCCTAACACATTTAAAGAACACATCGACAAACCCGGTGCAGATTTCGAATACGCCGCTCAAACCATCTGTAACACAGCACTAAGCCACAATAGCGCAGACAACGTGAGCTGCTTGATTGTCGAAGTTACTCACTTGCCTACGCCGTCATTAATCGAATTTCACGAAAAGCTCTCTAAGCGCGCTATTCCACCAGCGTTAAAGCTTGGTCAAAGTATCGATAACTTTATGGTGCTAGAGGTGTTGTATGCGGGCACTCGAAGCCATGTGTATCGAGTGATGCAAAAAGAGACACAAACCGAATTCGTCCTAAAGGTGCCTTCGGTTCAATACCATGACGATCCAGCACAGTTAAGGGCTTTCTTTAACGAGCAATGGGCTGGCATCTTGTTGAATAACAAGAAAGTAATGAAGGTTTACCCAACACCAGAGCATTCTCAATTCTTATATCAAATTTGCGAATTGGTTGAAGGTGTCACGCTAAGGCAATGGATGTACGACAACCCTAAGCCCTCGCTCGAACAAGTGCGTGAGATACTCGAAAAAATCACACAAGGGATTCGTGTCTTGCAGCGTGCCGACATGGTACACAGAGACTTGAAGCCTGAAAACATCATGATTCAGCGTGATGGTGATATCAAAATCATCGACCTTGGTGCGGTGTTAGTAAGAGGAATTGAAGAGGGAGAACAAGCAGACAAAGACCCAACACCACTCGGCGCGGTGAATTACATTGCACCAGAGAGCATTAAGTACAACACAGCTACGACAAGCTCGGATTTGTTCTCTATCGCGGTGATCGGCTATGAGATGCTAACGGGCGAACTACCCTACTCTGAAATGAGCGCGCAATCTCTAAAACAATCGCGCCATCATCAATGGGAATACCAACCGCTGACACAAAAGCGAACGGATCTACCGGCTTGGATTGATTTGGTTTTACAAAAGGCGTGTGCAGAATCCCCGACCGAGCGATATCAGGTTTTAGGCGATTTTGTAGCTGACCTTTACACACCTAACCAAAATCTGATGAAACACAAAGCCAAGCAACCATTGATAAACCGCCACCCCATTCAGTTTTGGAAGCTGTTGGCCCTACTTTTAGGCTTACTAGCATTGGTGGAATTTGGTTTGTTGATTCAGTAGCCATGTCCATCGACAATTCACAAAAAAGAGCGAAAAATTAAAAGCTAAAGATTTATCAAGATAAGCACTTTAGCTTTTTTCTGTCCTATTCCGCACAATTCGCTTCTCCTTTCCTACCCGAGCCTCTAACTTGAGCATCAATTCACCAAGACGTGAAAAACAATAACAACATAGTTAACTCTCAGCCTTTTTAATAGGAACCAATGATGCTTAATAAAACAACACCACTTTTTGCTTTTGCTATTCTAACCACAGCGACAACGTTCAACGCTAACGCCGCTACGAACTATGAACCGTTTATCGGTATTGATGTTGGTACACGTTTAAGTGGACAAATTGAATCAGAGTCCACATATTACGGGACTAAAGGTAAAACCGACTTATCTTCATCAATGGTATTTGGCGTCGAAGGCGGTATGACAATCAACCAGACTCATCAAATTAGTATTGGTTATGATTACCGCGGTACCAGTGTCGAAAATAATGAAAATAACGATGATGAACTTGAAGTAGGCACACTATTTACTAAATACAACTACATCGTGCCTATTACACAAAAACTCGCTTGGACAGTGGGCGGCAAACTTGGTTATGAGATGTTCAACTCAGAAGCAGAATATGATGTAGATGATCTAAATGGAATCGTCCTTGGTGCTCAAACAGGACTCGACTACCGCTTTCATGCTTGGAGCATAGGTACCGAAGTAAACTACGTTTACCACACCAATGAACTTGAAGCCAAATGGACTGAAGAAGACGGTAAGACCTACAAAAACACCCAAAAGGTGGGTGATGAGTGGTTACTAATGGCGAACGTGAAATACCACTTCTAACACAGATAGAATTGATTCCCTTTATCTCCTGGTTAGCCGGGAGATAACCTTGGTTTGGGCTTTATCTTTACTGAAGTATGTTTATCGCTTGCTATTGCCTAACTCGGCTTAGCATCAAATAATTCCGCTCTCTCGAAATGACATCGACTCCTTGCCCGTGATAAATCAATTCGTTTTTCGAGGTACCCGACAGGAACATTGTGGTATAACTCGCGGCTTGGTAACCATCTAATACTTCAGTAGTTTGAATGGCTTCAGTATTGTAAGAAAACTCAAATTCGCCATCGAAAGATTTGGTTATTTTGCCGTCCACTGAGAACAGTGCAACACCTTCTAAACCATCTCCTTCTATCGATATCGTTGACTCTATATGGCTTCGATACAAATCAACTTCAATTCTTTCTCTCCAAATATGCATATCATCAGAATATTGTTGCACCTCAGTAATGTATCTGCCATTAAGCAAAAGCTTTTTACTAAGCACGTAAAGTGACGCGCCATAAAGAGCAACGGAAGCAATCAGAAGAACGATCCAAGGTTTTAAACTAGATTTTAAGCTAAGTTTTATCAAACTAGATTCATCAGGCTATTCATCATTGAACAACCCCTCCGTTATTTCTGGCAGAGCCTCAATTTCAAAAAAGTAGTTCTCGCTATGATGACGTTTTTTGTCATAAACAGAGAGATTATAGAGCCCCGCTTTTTCACCAATGAAATAAAAACAATCACATTCGAAGCGTTGAATCACCGCCTCAAGGTCAGGCGAAATAATCATGTCTTTGCGTTTCAACAGTTCATGAGAGCCGATATCCACCACTTCATAATCTCCGTGTAAATAAGGCATTAATTGAGTGTTCGTCACCCGTAAAAAGTTCAAGCAAGATAAGACAATGAACATAATAGAAGCTGACGCCAACAGTATCTTTGCTAGTTTAGTCGCGTTGAAACGTCGAGCACCTGATGGTTCTGTTTCGAGGGAGGCTTGATCGCAATACAGCATGTAGCCGACACCTGCAATCGTGCGTAACTCAACGGATTCAGACATAGCGATGGCAAGTCTAAGTTTTTGTACTGACTTTTGGAGAGAGGAATCCGTGACGATGGTTTCAGGCCATCCCGCTTGCTTTAGCGTCTCTTTATTCAGGACTTGGTTTGAACTGTCTAAGAATGCTTTAAACAAAAGACATTCATTGTAATTCAATGCCCGTTCTGCACGATCTTTTGTGATGGTCATCTTTTCGATATCGAAAACCAAATCACCACAAGAGTACTGCTTATCCACTTTGACTTTTCCCACCAAGATGTTAGCTAAATGAATGTTTATTGTAGTTGAAAAGTGACGAATATACATTAGGTTAAGTGCACTGATCAGACCAAGACATATGCATTCCCAAAACTGATCCATCCCACATGCAACTGATAACTATCACCCATAAAAAAAGCCTCAGTACCTTAAAAGTCACTGAGGCTCTCTTAAACTTGAATCGTCGGCGCGTTAAGTACGTTTCACTAAACTTCTCGGCACCAATTCAATGCCCGACTGGTAACGTTTTGCTGAAGCGTTCAACGCCAAAGCAAACGCGCTGTCTGCAATGACCTCAAATTGCTGCGGCAGTGAGTGAACCTTAAAGGGTAAGAAATCCAATAATCGGTTATCACCAAAAGTCGCCAACTTCACTTGATTGATCAGCTCTGGTTTTTCAACCATCACATCCAATACACCTTCTAGTAAGGTATAAGACATAGTCACAATCGCATCAGGAACTGTGCCTTTAGCAATCCACTCTTCAAACACTTGTCGACCGGATTCACGATCAAAGTGCTCACCGTACCCCACAACCATCGGCTTGTTTTCTGTTAGCCCTGTTTGTTGAGTATGCGCTTTATTTGCGGCTTCAAAACCTAGCTGACGTTCGCGTGAGATATTTAAATCAGGCAGTGCACCTATCAAACCAACACTATGAATACTGTCATCAAGAATCGAATGCGTCAGTTCAAAGGCGGCTTCGAAATCTTCACTGATCACGCAGGCAAAATGTTCATCGTCTAACGGACGGTCAATCGCAATCACAGGCGTGCCCGAGTTTTGCAACTTCAAGTAAAACTCGTTAGCGTCTGGCATAGAACTCGCCACCAGCAAAGCATCAATACGACGGCTCACCAACGCTTCCGCTACTTTACGTTCAGTTTCGGCGTCATCATCAGAACAACCAATCAGGATTTGATAGCCCACTTTACGTGAGTTCTGCTCTATCAATTTTGCCAAGCGCGCGTAACTGCTGTTTTCCAGGTCAGGAATAATCAAACCAAATGAACGGCTATTACCAGCGCGCAGCGACGAAGCAGCATGGTCTGGACGGTAGTTATACTCGTCTACCACCGCCATTACTTTCTGCTGAGTCTTCTCGCTGATTCTGTATTTTTGCGCCTTGCCGTTAATCACGTAACTGGCCGTGGTTTTCGACACACCGGCTAGTTTGGCAATCTCATCTAGTGTCATATGGGTGACCTGTATTTTGTGCGTAGGATCATATTACCAATCTTCTGATCCTTGGATTAGTTGAATTATATGCTGAATCGATTCAGTATAAAAGCTGAAAGGATTCAGCAAAATCTGAAAAGTGACTTCAATCATCCTTTTGAATGGATTGAGCGTCATTTGTCGTGATTCAACTTCTCGTTATGAACGAAACTGAAATTACGACACGCAGCAAAACTATTTTGGTTAACAGAACTGGCTTTGCTGAATTTTTTTACACTGAATGCTGAACCGATTCAGCCAAGATAAAACAAAGAGCAAGCGACGAGTAAATATTGCTCTAGACTGAATCGTAGCGATACACAAATTCTCAAGCGATACGCTAAAGAGGCACCATGCTTAAATTATCAAAATCTGACATCACTCTTGGTCAAACGGCCGATGACAAATTCAAAGCTATCCAGAACATTGCTGGCGACCTAACCGCGAAAGGCTTAGTGGACTCTGGCTACGTTGAAGGAATGCTGAACCGTGAAAACCAGAACTCTACGTTCCTAGGCAACGGCATCGCGATTCCTCACGGCACCACTGACACGCGTAGCCTAGTAAAAGAGACGGGCGTTGCAGTACACCACTTCCCTGAAGGTATTGATTGGGCAGACGGCAACCGTGTTTACGTAGCAATTGGTATTGCAGCGAAATCTGACGAGCACTTAGGCATCCTTAAGCAGCTAACGAAAGTGCTAGCGGCGGACGGTGTTGAAGATAAATTAAAGCAAGCGAAATCAGAAGACGAAATCATCGCCCTGCTAAACGGCGAAGTTCAGCTAGAAGCCGACCTAGACGCTTCTCTAGTTCAACTATTGTTCCCAGCAAGCGACATGGTTCAAATGTCGGCGGTAGCTGGCGGTCTTCTTAAGAACACAGGCTGTACTGACAACGCATTCGTTGCTGACCTAGTAACAAAAACACCGACTCATCTAGGCCAAGGCGTTTGGTTACTAGGTAGCGATAAAGGCGTAACGCGCACTGGCGTATCTTTTGTTTCTACAGCGAACGATTGTGAGTTCGAGGGTACACCAGTGAAAGCATTGGTGGCATTCGCGGCTTGCAACAGCGCGCACCAATCTATTCTGGCGAACCTAAGCAAAATGGTTTTCGAAGGTAAACAGCAACAACTGTTAACTGCTGACGTTGCACAAGTGATTGGTCTTCTTAAAGGTGAAGCGGTTTCTACAGCTTCTGAGGGTGATGACAACTGCGCAGTATTCAAGATCAAAAACGCACACGGACTACACGCTCGTCCGGGTGCAATGCTGGTTGCTGAAGCGAAGAAGTTCGAATCAACAATCCGCGTTTCAAACCTAGATGGCGACGGAAAAGAAGTGAACGCGAAGAGCTTGATGAAAGTGATCGCACTTGGCGTTAAACACGGCCACCAACTTCAGTTTGTTGCTGAAGGTGACGATGCAGCACAAGCACTTGAATCGATTGGCAAAGCTATCGCTTCAGGCCTTGGCGAAGGTTAAGGAATCGATATGTCTGATAAACAAATCAAAGCCGTTACTGTAACGCTAAACCCTGCCCTAGACCTGACCGGTGCTATCGACGCACTGAATGTTGGCTCGGTTAGCCTAGTGAATCAAGGTTCTCTGCACGCAGCAGGCAAAGGCGTAAACGTAGCAAAAGTACTTTCTGAGCTTGGCGCTAAAGTGACCGTAACAGGTTTCCTTGGTCGCAATAACGAAGAGGCCTTCTGCCAACTGTTCGAACAAATGAGCGCAACAGACCGTTTCATCCGTGTTGATGGCGCAACTCGCATCAACGTGAAACTGGTAGAGAACTCTGGTCAAGTAAGCGACATCAACTTCCCTGGTGTTCCTGTTAATGCTGACGCGATTAAAGCGTTTGAAGAAACTTTGCTAGAACTGGCTGAAACACACGATTATTTCGTGATTGCGGGCAGCTTGCCTCAAGGCGTATCACCAGAGCTGTGCGCTTCTTGGGTACAACGCTTACGTGACCTAGGCAAGAAGGTTCTTTTCGACAGCAGCCGTGATGCACTTAAAGCTGGTATCAATGCACAGCCTTGGTTGATAAAGCCGAACGATGAAGAGCTATCTCAGCTATTCAATGCAGAGCTGACAACACGTGACCAATGCCAACACGCAGGCCAAGCCCTAAGTGAAAAAGGCATCGATAACATCGTGGTATCTCTAGGTGCTGAAGGCGTTATGTGGCTGAACCAAGGTGAATGGTTACACGCTCAGCCACCACGCATGCAAGTAGTGAGCACAGTAGGCGCAGGCGACACCTTAGTTGCTGGTCTATGTTGGGGTCACATGCAGCAAATGCCAAAACCAGAACTTATCAAATTCGCAACCGCCCTATCTGCTCTAGCCGTTTCGCAGGTAGGTGTCGGTGTAACCAGCCAACAAGAGCTGGATTCAGTACTACAAAATATCCAATTACAGGTGCTTGGTGCTCCAACTAACCAGTTAGACACAAGCAAATAGGACAAAAGGTTTATTATGAATATTACCATTATCACAGCTTGCCCTAGTGGCGTAGCAAACAGCATCATCGCAGCAGGCTTGTTAGAGCAAGCAACAAAAGCACTGGGTTGGAACGCCGCTATTGAATGCCAATCAAGCGTGCTGCCTGAATCTCCAGTATCACAAGACGCTATCGACAGCAGCGACGTTGTGGTTATTGCAGCGAACACAAACGTTGATAAAACACGTTTCGTGGGCAAAAAAGTTTACCAAGCAGCTATCTCTGAGTGCACTTCAGATGCAAAAGCATTTCTAGAGAAAGCGGTAGCAGAAGCAACAGTATTAGACGCTTCTCAAGTTGAAAGCACTGCTGAAGTAACCGGTACTTCAGTAAACTCTTCTACAACAGCAAGCACAGGCAGCAAAAAGATCGTTGCGATTACTGCTTGTCCAACAGGTGTTGCACATACCTTCATGGCAGCGGAAGCGCTTGAAGCAGAAGGTAAACGCCTAGGTCACCAAATCAAAGTGGAAACTCGCGGCTCTGTAGGTGCGAAGAACCAACTAACAGACCAAGAAATCGCAGACGCTGATCTTGTTATCATCGCCGCCGACATCGACGTTCCACTGGATCGTTTCAATGGTAAGCCTCTTTACAAAACAACAACTGGCCCAGCTCTTAAGAAAACTAAGCAAGAAGTTGAGAAAGCGTTCGCTGAAGCTAAGCCATACCAACACACAGCCTCTTCTTCACAAGCAGCACCTGCTGATGAGAAAAAAGGCGTGTACAAGCACCTAATGACAGGTGTATCTCACATGCTTCCTGTGGTTGTTGCGGGTGGTTTGATCATCGCACTGTCTTTCGTATTCGGCATCGAAGCGTTTAAAGAAGAAGGCACACTAGCAGCTGCACTGATGACTATCGGTGGTGGTTCTGCATTCGCACTGATGATTCCTGTTCTTGCTGGTTTCATTGCATTCTCGATTGCTGACCGTCCTGGTCTGGCTCCTGGTCTAATCGGCGGTATGCTGGCTAGTTCAACAGGCGCAGGCTTCCTAGGTGGTATCGCGGCGGGTTTCATTGCAGGTTACTCTGCGAAGTTCATTGCCGACAAAGTTCAACTTCCACAATCTATGGAAGCGCTTAAACCAATCCTGATCATTCCGTTTATCGCGAGTTTGTTCACTGGTCTTGTGATGGTTTACATCGTAGGTGGTCCTGTTTCTGGCGTAATGAGCGCAATGACAGACTTCCTAAACAACATGGGTACGTCTAACGCGATTCTTCTAGGTGTGATTCTAGGTGCAATGATGTGTTTCGACCTTGGTGGCCCAGTAAACAAAGCCGCTTACACATTCGGTGTTGGTCTACTGGCTTCGCAAACTTACGCTCCAATGGCCGCTATCATGGCAGCTGGTATGGTTCCAGCTCTAGGTATGGGCCTTGCGACTTTCCTAGTGAAAGACAAGTTTGAAGCAGGCGAGCGTGAAGCGGGTAAAGCATCATTCGTTCTTGGCCTATGCTTCATCTCTGAAGGTGCGATTCCATTCGCAGCAAAAGACCCAATGCGTGTTATCCCAGCATGTATGGCAGGTGGTGCACTAACGGGTGCTCTATCAATGATGTTTGGTGCACAGCTGATGGCTCCACACGGCGGTCTATTCGTACTACTGATTCCTGGCGCTATCTCTCCAGTACTTATGTACCTAGTAGCGATTGCAGCAGGTACGCTAGTAACAGGCTTTGGCTACGCAGCACTTAAAAAGATGAGCGGCTCTAAAGTAACGGCAGAGGCTTAATCCCCCTACTCTGTTTAGATGACAAACAGAGACTCTTGATAAACTGTTCCTTGAAACAGAACAAAGGCTCCTCAATTGAGGAGCCTTTTTATTATTCGTGCATTTTCCGGTCGGAATGAGTTAAGTACAATATTGGTATATTTGATTAGCTACTTAGCGTTTCTTCAAAGACACCCAGCTCACGACCAAGCCAAATCGCGCGTACTGTGTGATCCAAAGTTTCTTCACCGCCAGTTACCGGGTGAATAAGCACCGACATATCGCCGCGTTCTTGCTCAAGCCACTCAACAATACCCGACTCTTTGTTAGCAAAGTGAATCTCAAACATCGGCATCTTATGTGGGCCAACCAAACGCTTGATTAATGGGAAAGTCTCTAACACATCTTTACGTTCTGAGAGGATTTTCTGACGCAGTGTTTCTGCCTGCTCTGCAAATCGCAAAGGGAAATAGATATGACCGTGGTACATGGCACCATCCTTTAGAATTATGATGCGAACAGTTTAACCTGCTTTCTCTAGCAAGGACAGCTAACCAATGGCAGCCGAAGTATTAAACATCATGTAGAAGACTGATCTAGCTGATAATTTCTAGAACATTGCGACAAAAACGCCACACGTAATCTAAGTGTGGCGTTTGTATCTAGGCTATAAAATGCCTTAGCAAGAGTTAGCGTTAGTAAATTGAATTAACATTCAAAGGGCTGTTCTTTGGTTTCTCTAGTTTTAACTGTTCAACCGCACTAAGACCTTTAGTGCTAATTCCGCCACTATAAGACTTAGAGCCATCAGCATTAGTCATTGAGGTTTCGCCCACGTTCCAAGCAACAAAGAAGTCACTTAAGTCATAGTTTGAAACATAAGAAGCGCACACCATCATTAAGTCTCCACCAGAAAGCCCAGTCTCGCTAGCACTACAATAGTTCGTATTCGAGTCGCCTTCTCTATCGCCTCGCGCTTTACGATGCATAAGCTTGAACATATTCCAGCCTTCATCTTCACCATACACATCAGATTGGCTTGCGCCGCGTGTATACCAATCATCAATTGCAAAGTTCGATTTCGCCCAGATTTTTAGCTGACCAAACATAACTAATCGTAAACCTGCATCACCATGCGACCACGCATGTTCATTATTAAGCTCCAACCATTTAGGCGCTTTCTTAATATCCGATTTAATGCGATCCATTTCAGGGTTTGCATTGCGACCCTCTAACTCCTGCATATACAACGCAAGAAGGTTATTGGTCACTTCTGTACTACCAGCCGCTAAGAAAGGAGCTGATGCTAAATTATGACCAACTTCATGCCACAACAGCCAGTCATTAACAGGGTTGGTTGGAATGTATGTCCGATTTGCGTTAAAGCTTGAATTCATCACTGGGTAACCAGAGTGAGCAGCACCAATCGAAATCTGGACGTCATTCACAAAACGATGGCGGAACGCCTTCAGTTCTGAATAAGTGAACCTACGGTGTAAACCATCGTTTTGTTTCTCATCACGCCCGTAGAAGTCACTTGCCGCTTCGGCGAATCGATTCATATCAGTTGCGAATTGGTTCAAATCAGCGGATTCTAGATTCCTGATTGGGGTCGTATAAATAAATGAACCCGTATCGATTTCTGCAATTGGAGCCTCTGCCGATTGAATAGAGTTAATCCACTCCCCCTCTTTCCACCAAGCCGCTTTTAACGCGCCATTAATGCTAAACGAAACTTCACCAAGCTCTTTTACTTTCGGTTGAATATAAATCAGGCCGCCATAAGGGGCTTTGAAATTTAAGCTCGAACCATTGTAATCGTAGCTGGTTTGCATACGTGGAGGACGTTTCAAACTCGTTTCGTGATTTGGCTTACCTGTAAGATCATCCGCCATCATCACAGTAATCGTAGCTGCCACGCCATCTTGAATGGTTACTTCTTGTAATTGAGGTGCCCACAAACCTGTCGATTGATTGTTTCCTGCCGAATACGTCACCGCTTTACTGTTGGTCTGAACCATTGCCGTACTTGACGAAGATGCCCCCGAAGTTCGACCCGGATACATTGTAGTATCAACAACGATTTCATGATCCCAGAATGAACGCCCCAACATGATACGAGTCAGAGGTTTCTCCATGTAATTTAATGGATAGCTAGGATTCAACTGTCCAGATAACTCACCTTCACCATGAATCATTCCATTAGCGACTAACGACGCTTTTAGGTCAACAGGACACTGTGCATCAATTGTGTCTGTTTGATGTAAGCCTTCGGTATAACAGTTAAGGAACTGAACAGCTTGCTTGAACCCCAACTCATCTTGTATGTCTGATTCAAAACGGTATGCGTTGTCATTCCACATCCAAACAGACAGGTTATCAAACGCTTGATTCAATTCGCTGTTAGACAGACGCTTACCTTGAGTGCCTTTCGTGCGATAGTAAACCTCGTGCTCGTAGAGCGCTGTAAAGTTAGAACCCAAGTTCACTGCTTTCACCATACTGTCGACAACGGTTTTACTCACTTCATAGCGATCGAAATCGGCTCTATGATAAGCACCGCGAACAGTCACACCGTCTCCAGAACGAGTCTCTATACAGTTAAATTCGTATTCATACTCGTTCTTACAAAGCTCAGTGCCAACGAATGCCGACTGCAGTTCTTTGATCGCCGCTTCACGCTCTTCTGCCGATTCAACAAAGATACGTGCGGATTTTGTCTCCATTACTGTTACACCAGACTCATCAAGCACTGGTTTCCCTTCAGGGTCTAACTTAGTAACCTCATAAGTCGGGATTTCAAACTTAATCTTGGACTCATCCTTGATCCACTCAACCGTACCATCTTGATTTACCGTGAATGGAGGCTCTCCTTGGTTATCTTGGAAACGCTCAAGAACCACCATTTCCTTTTCGCTCTTCACGTGAAGATTTGGATATGGATCTTGGCAGTAATAAGAGCTACCGCAGAAAGCTTGGTTTGTCGGCGTAACGTTTTCACCACCAAGAGATACACCTGCGGCATCTGCCAAGCGTCCAATAGGTTCAGGGTTTGTCGTTTGAATCGCATCCATAAATAAGATATTGCCACCGTTATTAACATAGTTGATAAGAGCGGTAATATCGTCTTGGCTTAAGTTCGGGTTATCCAAGTCAGCAACAAACTGGTTAGTCATGCCATCTTGAATCAACTTAGGGGGATATGCCTGAAGGATCAAAATCGGCGTAGTACTCGCATCCAAACCATCAAAGTCACCTGAACCACGCTTTTCTACTGATGCAAAACCATACTGAGGACTAACAAAAAACGTGTACTGCTTACCCATTGTGGAGTGGTGATAAGCCGAATAAGCTTGGTCAATATTGGTGACTGCACTCATCCCAGCAATAGGCAGACCATTATTGAACCACTCAAACAAGTTCGAGAAAAACAACCTCATGCTGCCTTGGTCATCATGCAGTAGGTTTTCGAACGTCGAAACAGTGCACTGTTGTTTGTTGCTATCGATGTGTAATGCGCGATTCGCCCAATAATTCTCTGGGCATGACAGAATACTTGGGTATAAGCCATTACCCATGAACACAACTTTACCTTTGCCTATCTCGCCTGCTGTAACGAATGGAAAACCATAAGTCGCGTTGCCTTCAGAGACTAAAGGAATCGGAGGCATCGAGATGCTTGGGTGTTGTGCGATGTAAGGCTTACCTTCACGAGTCCAAGCCTGTTGCTCACCAAAGTAAAGCTCACGGTTTTTATCAGTTCTTGGCATCACCACAGGGAATGCTCTGTTCGATATGTTTAGAGCTCGCATACCACGGGTATACCCCGTCGCACCGTAAAAGCTACCATTATCATTGAAGACATGAAATGTGGTGACGTTGTGGAAGATTTGCTGCAGAGACTCTGTAACATACTGACCAGAATCCATAGATAAAACGGCAGGTTGACGAACATAATCCATAAACTGAGGCGTTTGGCGCAGCTGCTCATCAATGACTGCCGTTAACCCTTGGCTAAACTGACCAACAAACTCATTAGGAAGTTCGAAGTCTGTACCCTCTATCATCCCCCCATTTGGCAGAGTTAGGTTGATCAACTCATTTATAACGTTAGGGTACTTTGAAAAGGTATCTTGGACTTCTTCAGATATCTCATAATAACTTACATGATCAACCGCGTAGCGCTCTAGTAATGACTGGATATTCGCTTTCTCTACCACATTATTGGTCACATCAGACAATTTATAAGCAATCTGATTACCCGTAATGGAGCCAAACTCAAACGTATCAATACCAAAAACAATTCTGTCGCCCCACAGGTACTCAAAGGTTCCCTCTTCATCCGTCACGCCCGTCGCGTTAGCCGAAAAGAAACTGATCCCAGAAATCGGCGTACCATTAGCGTCTGTAAGCTTACTACGAGTTAACACCTTGCCTTCAACACTTGGCTTATAAGCATAGGTAGACTCTGCATCTGCAGAAACAAAACCAGCGTTAAGGTTATTGTCCGCATTAGGGTCAACCGCAGGAACAACAGTTGTGTCTACGTGTGAACTAGGAGCCTTACCTACTTCATCGGTAGATTCTTCTTCTTTCGATGAAAAGTACGCATCGACAGCATCTTGATCATCAAGTTGCGAGAACACATCCTCAATATCAAAAGCATCCAGCTCTTTTAAACAGATAGCACTTTCAGTCTCACAAACATCAATTGATTCGAGTACCTTGGTAACGTTGTCTCCATGTAATTCTGTCAACTCAAATGCCGTATGAGGCGCATCATTTGAAATCGTGCTTTCTGTGACTTCAGGGAGAGAAGCCGTGAAATCACCTAAGATAAGGTGACCCAAGGTACAACTAAAACTCACGCCTTGTTTTACACTGAACGTTCCGTTTTCAAGATGTATGCCGTCACAGTACACATCTCCAGAAACAAACGCCCCGCTCGACAACAGTGAACCGATGTAAGTTGTTGGGGGAATAAT
This sequence comes from Vibrio sp. 070316B, assembly GCF_013114115.1. Taxonomy (NCBI): domain Bacteria; kingdom Pseudomonadati; phylum Pseudomonadota; class Gammaproteobacteria; order Vibrionales; family Vibrionaceae; genus Vibrio; species Vibrio sp. 070316B. The sequence continues at coordinate 34,530 of NZ_VTYC01000032.1, forward strand.
ATCTGTTGGTGGAATAATGTCAGTCGGCGGAAGGATATCCGTTGGTGGAACAATATCTGTCGGCGGAAGAATATCCGTTGGTGGAATAATGTCTGTTGGAGGAACCGTATCAGGGCCATCACTATAGCTTAGTGAGTCGTGATTACACCCGGAAAGAGCCGCGGATATGATAGCCAACGCAATTAAGTTTTTTTTCATTGAGCGAAGTTAGTCGTAATTTTAAATGGACCGTTATCTTATAGATTTACTCCGTCTCGATGACTATTGTTTTTTGTCTTAACCACAAAGGCAATTACTCATAAGCGATTGAATAAATTGCTTAAATTAAAGTAGAGCTAAAGACACAATTTTCGTTATTTTCTTATACTAGCTAAAGAAAAACGCCATACCTCTATCGAGATATGGCGTTTCGAAAAAATCATCAATGTTGTTCAAATCAAGGCTAAGGCTTAAGCTTTAAAACTCGGTCAATGTCTTCTGCAGAATGGCGCTCTGGTACTTGTTCCCACTCTTCGCCCCATGAGCGGTTAATAATACGACCGCGTTGGAAACCCTCTCGCGCTTCAAGCAACTTCGCCCAGCGAACGACATTAGTGTAAGACTCCACTTGTAAGAACTCAGCAGCATCATAAAGGTTACCGAGTACTAGGTTGCCATACCAAGGCCAAATCGCCATATCAGCGATAGTCAGCTCTTCTCCAGCAACAAAGGTACTGTTTGCTAACTGCTTGTCCAGTACGTCTAGTTGACGCTTAGCTTCCATCGCGAAACGGTTAATTGGGTACTCTTGCTTTTCATCTGCGTAAGCGTAGAAGTGACCAAAGCCGCCACCTAGGAATGGTGCTGAGCCTTGTGCCCAAAATAGCCAGTTAAACGTTTGAGAACGAGCAGCGCCCTCTTTCGGTAAGAAGTGACCAAACTTTTCAGCCAGATGAACAAGAATGGAAGCCGATTCAAAAACGTTCACATCTTCACTGCCAGACTTATCGACCAAAGCAGGAATTTTCGAGTTAGGATTTACGCCAACAAAACCAGAAGAGAATTGATCCGACTCTCCAATGTTGATCAAGTACGCATCATATTCAGCTTCTTTCACACCCGCGGCTAGTAGCTCTTCGAGCATGATGGTCACTTTTTGGCCATTAGGTGTGCCAAGAGAGTAGAGTTGCAGAGCATGTTCACCAACAGCCAGATCTTTGTCGAATCGAGCGCCAGATTCAGGACTATTAATATTTGCCCACTTGTTACCACCAGCAGCATCGTTAACCCACACTTTTGGTGGTGTGTATTGTTCTGACATGATATTTCCTTATTAGTATAGGGTCTTACCAACAGATATTAGGTCACATTTACTCGGTTAAAACCCCTCAATGCGTTTTCTTTTCAAACTGTTAAGCATGCCTTATTCCAGAAAGACATATCCAACATACAGCCCCCTTTGTCTTAGCGTTCACAAACCAGCCCAGCGTAAAATTGATGTTGGTTAAAGCAAAGTATCATTTAGTGACAACACCTCTAGAGCTTCAATAAAGCTGTGATAATATCGACTGATTACAACAAATAGGAATTTGGCAATGTCTTCAGATTACAATGGCTCAAGCGCGGCATACGCTCGCCAAGAGCAAGGTTACCGTGAGAAAGCACTCAAACTTTACCCTTGGGTTTGTGGTAAGTGTGCACGTGAATTTGTTTACTCGAACCTAAGAGAGCTGACGGTTCACCACGTCGACCACGACCACACCAATAACCCTGAAGACGGCAGTAACTGGGAACTATTGTGTCTTTACTGTCACGATCATGAACATTCTAAATACACAGACCACGAACGCTACGGTGTCGATGCCACGGCACGTTTAGACGACCACCAAACGGCGACACATAACCCGTTCGCGGATCTAGCGAAAATGATGAAAAAGTAAAACGCTCTTCATTCCTGGCTCGATAACAAGAAACCCCAGTATGTCGCCATATTGGGGTTTCTTTTATCTGAGGTCATATAGGTTCTCGCAGGATCAAAAAAGCCTTCCGAAGAAGGCTTTTGAAAATCTGTTTTAAACTATGCTGCAGCTTGCTTGCGAGACTCTTCAATCTGTTTCTCACGTTTCTTTAGTGTCAGCTTATCGCGGTAAGAGAACCACACGTAAGACACAACCACTAAGAAGAATAGGTAAGACAATGAGAAGATGAATGGTGACTGGATAATATCGTTAGAGATACCCCAAGACACACCTACCACTGTTACCGCGATTTTAGCAAAGAAGCCACACAGTAGAAGCACTAGAGCTAACTGAGGGAAACGTGTGCTGCGGAATGCAAGCCAGTAGCAACTTCCCACTGCAAGTGCTGCAATGTAGAAACCGAATAAGAAAGAATGAATATGATCAGCGGCTGCTACACCACCAGTAATCGACATCAGTAGAATTAAAAATAGTTTCATAACACTTGCCTCTTTGTAGACTAGAAACGCATCCTTTCAAATTTGAAATCTCAGTTTGCAGGCTATTTTCCCACTTTTTACGGACAAAACAAGCCCAAAAAACGAACAAATTGTAACCAACAAGAAACACAAAGCACCATGTTAACAATCAATTAACATTCATAAATTCAACAAACTAAGTCCCCTCTAGGGTTGTGGCGATTAATGTCCAATTTGATTTATTTTGTTACACAAAATTAACCGCAGAAATAATTTAAAATTAATTGCAATGATGTGATGACAGCACAGTTTGTAGGGGCACTAGCAGGAAGAGATTGGGTAAAAGCATGAATACTGGAGCCTAAACCAGCAAAGTGTACAAAAAAGAAAGGTGTTAACAACAACTGCAACACGCATAAAAAACAGTTCTTTAACAACTCAAGTTTAATTTTGATAAAAATGGAAAAAGAGATTCCAATCACATTTTTATTGGTTATAATCCGCGCTCTTTTGCGCTATCTGTTGATAAACGCAAACTAATTTTGAAGAAACAATCACAATAACCCGTCTTTAGTCCTGTGGCTCTCACTAGACCAAAGACAAAACTGAGAATAAAAATGAGCAAGATTGATAAAGCTACACGTATCCTGCTAGCAGGCTTCTGTATCAACCTTTGTCTTGGCATCCTGTATGCTTGGAGTGTATTTAACAAAGCCCTACAAGGTGAAGGCTGGTCTGCAGCTGAAGCATCAGCACCATACGCGACTGCAACAATCACATTCTCTATCTGTCTTCTTGTTGCTGGTATCCTACAAGACCGCATGGGTCCACGTAAGATCCTAATTCTTGGTACAGCTCTTACTGGCCTTGGCATGATCGCATCTGGTTTTGCGACTTCTCCACTAATGCTAAACATCACATTCGGTGTGATGGCAGGCGCTGGTATCGGCTTCGGTTACGCATGTCTTTCTCCTTCTGCAATGAAGTGGTTCCACCCTTCTAAGAAAGGTATGGTTAACGGTCTTATCGCAGCAGGCTTCGGTCTAGCGGCAATTTACCTTGCTCCAGTTACTGCTGCTCTTATCGAGAGCATGGGCATCCAAACAAGCTTTAAGATTCTTGGTGTTGGTGTACTAGCAATCGCTGTACCTCTAGCAGCAACAATAAACAACCCACCAGCGGGTTACGCTCCAGCTGAACCAAAAGTAAAAGCTGGCCAAGCTCCAAAAGCTGTTAAGAAGAGCGAAGACTTATCTTGGAAAGTAATGCTGAAGACTCCTCAGTTCTACTCTCTATGGATCATGTACGCATTCGCAGCTTCTGTTGGTCTAATGATCATCGGTAACATCACAAGTATCGCAAGCGCACAAGCAAACCTACCGAACGCGGTTTACCTTGCTTCTATCCTTGCTGTATTTAACTCAGGCGGTCGTGTTGCTGCTGGTATGCTTGCTGACAAAATCGGTGGCGTTCGTACTCTTCTACTTGCGTTCATTCTGCAAGGTGCAAACATGGCGCTATTCGCTACGTTTAACACTGAGTTCACGCTAATCATCGGTACTGCAGTAGCAGCGGTTGGTTACGGTACTCTACTAGCAGTATTCCCAACGCTTACAGCTGAGTTCTACGGCCTTAAAAACTACGGTACTAACTACGGCGTGCTTTACACGGCATGGGGTATCGGTGGTGCAATCGGTACAGCGGTTGTTGGTTACTCGATGACTAACGGCGACAGCTACGGCCTTGCTTACACTATTTCTGCAGCAATGATGGCAGTATGTATTGTTCTAGCAATCATCACTAAGCCAATGTCTGAAGCGAAAGCGGCTGAGCTAAAAGCATCTCAAGCTTAATCTGATAAAAGATTGAATTTGAAAAGAAAGAGCTTAACCTTAGGGTTAGGCTCTTTTTGTATGAAGCGACGTATCAAGTGACATTAGAATCCACTCCTCAACTACACCCAACTTACTACCTCGACAACTTCAATCGACTGATTGAACACGCTCAAACGTACTACCCTGACCTTCTAAGCGCCGATGAAACTCGTTGGCTACAAGGTTACAAGCGCCTTTCTACACCTAGCCAGTGTTTAATGGTTCGTTTGCTGTCTCGTAAGGGGTGCTGGTTTCGCAGTGATAAACTCGACTACGTTGAAATACCCAACCTTCCCGATGCGCTGCAAGAGCTGAGCACATCCGGCTTTATCGCACTGAGTAATCCTAAAGCTACACACAACCTTGTCATCACAGAGCATGAGTTGGGCTTACACTTGCTCACCAAGCCTGAGCTATTAAACCTATTTCCTCCCCTCAAAAGCAGTAAGTCGGCTAAAAAGGACGTGCTATTGGGGCTGCTGACTCAACAACCTTTTGATAATTATCAAGCCTTAACATTTGACTGTATCCATGTTATTGAAGCCGAAGTTATCGATGTATTACTGCTACTCTTTTTTGCCAATACATACCAAGATCTCAGTCAGTTCGTTTTAAGCGATCTTGGCCTCAACACTTTTGAAAACTACCCATTGAGCAAGCAGCGTCGCTTCTTCAACTCCAGAGAGCAGCTCAATCAACTGATCTCAATGCGCGATGTTCAGCGCCAATATTATGAAGGTGACCGTAAGGACAGCGATGTTCTTGAGCACCTTTTGCAATCCTTACCGTGTGAATCAGAACATCGCACCATCGCGAGAAAACGAGCACGCCTGATCAATGACATTGCTCGTGATCTAGAAAGACTCAATCAGAACGAAAAAGCCGTCCATTGGTTTAAAAAATCATCACTTCCACCGAGCAGAGAGCGGCTTGCTCGCATCTACGACAAGCAAGATGAGCTAAACCTAATGAGTGACACCGTCACGGAGATGCAAACAAATCCATCCGATGTATCAGAACTGGAAGTCGCCGTTAAGCTTGAGCAGCGATTGCTACGCAAGCAGCGGCAAAAGGTTCCACGCGCACCAAAGCCGATTTGCGAACAAATTAGGTTGGAATTAGACCTAAGCCAAACCAGAGTTGAACTTGCCGTTAAGCAACATTTTGAAACTCAAGGTTGGGACGTCTACTTTTCCGAGAACAGCTTTCTGTGTGGGTTATTCGGCTTAGCGTTTTGGGATGTGATTTTCTCAGATGTGGAGGGGGCGTTTATCAACCGCTACCAACATAGACCGCTGGATCTCTATCATTCCGACTTTCAACAAAAGCGTGAATTGCAAATCAATGCCGTATTCCAAACCATCTCGAACCAAGGTATTGAACACTTGCTCGATGTCTATGATGAAAAGCTTGGCATTGCTAATCCGTTTGTTCATTGGAATCACTTCCCTAAAGCACTCATCGAACATAGCATCCACTCAGTACCACGAGCCTTGCTGATCGATCTCTTCAAAGTCATATTGAGTGACCTAAAACTGTTTAGAACCGGAATGCCTGACCTGATCGCTTTTAAAGATGACCAATTTCACTGGATAGAAGTCAAAGGCCCTGGAGACAAATTACAAGACAACCAATGGCGTTGGATAAAGGAATTTGAGCGACTCTCAGTCCCCTTTTCTGTTTGTTACGTTAACCAGTAGGTCTGAATACTGAGCTCTATGCCCGCAGCCAAGCCTTGCGAATCGCTCAATCCTATAGAGATCTTGTCTACAAAATTGTCAGAACATGAGCATTTTCAATCGTTTTCGATATAATTAGAAAAAATGCCAAATATCTAAGTACGTATGAATTTGAAAAAACTCTTCATTTTGTCTCTTGTCAGCGTGTTCTCAGGTTGTGCCGTGTACGCGGGTCTAAACTTCGATGAGCTGTTTGGCGAACAACAAGTTCGTGATCGCCAAACTCCTATCCTTTCAGCTCAATCGCAACACTTTCTCAACGAAGTTAAACCGATCATTGATAACCGATGTGTGGTTTGTCACGCCTGCTATGATGCTCCTTGCCAACTAAAAATGTCTTCTGTGGAGGGTATCGACCGAGGTGCAAGTAAAGCACTGGTTTATCAAGGTACGCGTTTAACGGCATCGGCTCCTACTCGCTTGTTTGAAGATGCGTTGACCACACAAGAGTGGCGCGACGCTGATTTCCACCCTGTTCTCAACGAACGTATGCAGAACTCGACCGCTAACTTAGATGCTGGGCTTGTCTCTCGTATGTTGATTCAGAAAGAGAATCATCCACTTCCGGAGCAAACGCAGCTAGAAGGCTTCGACTTTTCCATCGATCGTGACCAGCAGTGTCCGACTATCGAAGAGTACGCTCAATATGAGAGAGATTACCCTACGTGGGGTATGCCTTATGGGATGCCTAACTTAGACAAGACAGAATACGCGACTCTGATGAGCTGGCTAGAAAATGGCGCTTTGATGAACGAACATATTCCGCTAAGTGAAGCTGAGCAAGAGCTGGTTAATACTTACGAAAAGTTCCTCAACAAAAGTTCAAGAAAGAGCCAGCTTTCAGCACGTTACATCTATGAGCACTTGTTCTTATCACACGTTTATTTTTCTGATTTAGGACAGCCGACACGTTTCTTCTCGATCGTTCGTTCTGCTACACCTCCTGGCGAACCAGTTAAGCGCATCACCACTCGTCGTCCTTATGACGATCCAAAAGTACCACGCGTGTACTACCGTCTTATCCCTGAGCAAGGCACAATTGTCGACAAGACACACATGCCTTTTGCCCTCAACGAAGAGCGCCTGCAAAGCTGGAACACTTGGTTTGTTGATGCCGATTACACTGTAGATAAGCTGCCAAGTTACGATATTGATGTTGCCGCGAACCCAATGACCTCGTTTGAAGCTTTGCCGGTAAACTCTCGCTTTAAGTTCATGCTCGACAACGCTCAGAACACCATCATGGCTTACATCAAAGGCCCAGTATGTCGTGGTCAGTTAGCATTGAACGTGATTAACGACCGATTCTGGGTATTCTTTATCGACCCAGACAAAGCCGATCTTCCAGAGATCAACGCCTTCTATACAAGCCAACGTGACAATCTTAAGCTTCCAAGTGAACTTGAAAGTAACACGGTTCCTGCAACTAACTGGGTTAGATATTCAAAACAGCAAGCACGTTACCTAGAAGGGAAATCAGATTTTGCTAATAAGTGGTTTAAGAATGGCGAGAACTTAACGACAGACGTTATCTGGGATGGCAATGGGACCAACCCGAACGCTGCCCTTACTGTTTTCCGTCACTTTGACAGTGCATCAGTTGTGCAAGGCTTAGTAGGCCCTCAACCAAAAACCGCGTGGATTCTGGATTACGCACTTTTAGAGAGAATTCATTACCTACTTGTAGCTGGCTTCGATGTTTACGGAAACTTCGGCCACCAGCTCATCACGCGTATGTTTATGGATTTCTTACGCCTTGAAGGTGAAAGTAACTTCTTAACACTACTTCCAAAGGATGTACGCCACCTTGAGCACTCAAGCTGGTACCAAAATCAAAGCGTCCAGTTGAGCGACTTCTTGCAACGTAATATCGCACCTTTTGATCAGCCAACTAGCGTGGTGTACAAAACAGCCGATCCAAAACGTGAGTTGCTCGATAAGCTTAAAGATAAGTTGAACCCAATTCTTAATGACCGTTATGAGATCGTTGATACTGGCTTTAGCCGTAAAAATGAAGCACTGCTTAAACAGGTAAGCTTGGTTAGAGGTGAAGGCCTACGCCATGTCCCTCAACTCGTGATGATCATGATTGAAGGCGAAAACGGTGAAGAGCAGCTGTTCACCATGATTCACAACAACGCTCACAGCAACATTTCTAGCCTGTTTAACGAAGAAGGTAACAGAGATTACGCTAATGACGACTTAACGCTCGTCCGAGGCATTGTAGGCAGCTATCCAGCCGCTTACCTATCACTGACAGAGAAGGAAATTCCAACTCTAGTGAAGTCTCTACAAACCTTACAGACTGAAGAAGATTACGTAGCGCTGCTTGATAAGTTTGCCATCCGACGCAGCTCTAGTGAGTTCTGGCCATTCAGTGACCGTGTACATCGTTGGTACCAGCAAGACCAACCAATTGAGTTCGGCCTGTTGGACTACAACCGTTTCGAAAATCGTTAGTCCTCAGATGCCGCTTTAAAAACAAAAATCCTCTGTCTTGGCTGAGGATTTTTTGTTTCTGGATGCGCAGTTAGACAGAGCTCAGCTTAGCCTAAGAAGCTCATTATGTGGCAGAGAACATTTTATATCAGACATGTTGTTGCAACGCCGCTAGAGAGTCTTTAACTAGCTCTGTTAATTCTTCAGAGCTGTTCTTGTATTGCGTTAATGGCTCACTGCTTATCTCAATGTTCTTACACAATTCAAACAAGGCTAATAGTCCTAAGCTGCCAGCCGACCCTTTGAGCTTATGAGCGAGCGATTTCACCTCACGGGCGTTCTCCGCATCATTGGCGTCAGCCATTTCTTTTAACGTTTCAAGGCTGCTTTGTTCAAAGAGCCCGACAATCTGCTTCATCTTGTCCAAACCAAGAATAGACAAGTCGCCTTCTATTACTTTGCTATCAATTATCAGTTTGCTATCAGAAGTGGTCACAGGGCTTTCCTCTTGGTCTGGCTGTTTAACTTTGCTTTCGACTACTAGGTCGCTCTCATTACGCTTTTCACAAAAACCATCTTGGTTTCTTTGGCAGGTCGAATCATTAGGATCAGGCTGTGGCAATAGCAAGGTCTTGCCATCTAGTTGAGTCACAATCAGCCTTGCAAGCGCTTCTTTCTCAAGAGGTTTTGGTAAGAAGCCATCAAAGCCAGACGCCAAATAACTTTCTACTTCTTCATTAAACACATGAGCCGATACCGCCACCATAGGAAGCGCATACTGTGTCGTGCTCTCAGGTAAACAGTCTAAAGCAGATGCTTGAACCTCGATCTCTTTCAGTTGCTGAATAAGCTCAACGCCATCGCAGTCCGGGAGGTTGATATCAACAAGTGCAATATCAAAGACCTGTTCACTGTATATCTGACGAGCTTCTTGTCCGGTTGTGGCAATCACGACCTCATGCCCTAGGTTGTTTAGGAAGCCTTCGGCAACAATGCAGTTCACTGGGTTGTCTTCAATCAACAGCACTTTAGCGCGGATACAGGTTTCAACCACTGCAGCTTTAGTTTCGATTTTTTCACCAGCTTGAAGCGGTAAAGAGAACCAAAACTGACTGCCTTCCCCCTCTTCTGAATGAACGCCAATATCACCATTCATTGCCAACATGATGCGTTTACTGATCGCCAGACCTAGCCCAGTGCCACCCGTTGTGTTTCGACCACTGTTGGTTTGGCTAAACGCATCAAACAAGCACTTTTGTTCGCTTTCATGTATCCCAACGCCCGTATCGGACACTTCAAACATGACGCGGTTTTCATCTTCGAGATCTAAGCTGATGAAGATGTCGACATCACCTTTATCGGTAAACTTAATTGCGTTACCAACCAGGTTATTCAATATCTGGCTAATACGGGTGACATCACCACGCCAGTAGCGCTGTACATCGCTCTCAATATGGTAGCTAAAGCCAAGCTTCTTCTCGGCTGCGCGCCCTTCCATCAATTGATAGGTATCTTGAACCATTTGATGCAAGTCAAAAGACGCAATCCTTATCTCAAGGTGCCCAGCTTCAATTTTAGAGTAGTCCAATACATCGTTGAGAATGGCTAATAAGTTCTTACCGCTGCGGTTAATGATGTCAGCATAGCCCGATTGCAGAGAGTTCAGCCCGGTATCTTTTAGCAAACGGGCCGTACCCAATACCCCATTCATAGGTGTTCTGATTTCATGGCTCATCGTCGCCAAGAAAGCTGACTTAGCACGGCTCGCTTGCTCGGCGGCACTTCGCGCTTTGGCGTGATTCGTCACCTCGACGTTCAGCTTTTCGTTGGTTTGTTGAAGCTGGTAAGTTCGCTCTGTGATCAGCTCTTCAAGGTGCTCTTTGTGTTCTTCTAGCTCTCGTTTCGCTTTAGCCTCACCCACAGCCACCACTTGTAGCGCCTGCGCAGTGTTTCTTGCTGTGATGATCGCCTCACCCATGTGGGCAAGCTCATCGTTACCTTTTACCGAGATATCGATATTGAGACGCCCTTGAGCAATAGACATCAAGGCAGCAGAGTATTCAGCAAGGCGTTTCACGACCGACACATACACCACTCGCCACACAATAAACGCCACTATCACCAAACCAATAATAGAGATCACCGACAGCGACCATTGCGCGAGGCTTAACGTAGAAGTCAGTTCATCTACCGCCTTTTTTGTGCTCAAGTTGGAGTCGTCGATCAGTTGGTTTACCGTGGTGTTCAGCTCTGAGAATAGCTTTAATGTGTTCTGCATCAATAGCTCAGACTTCTTGGTGTTCTCATACTGTTCCAAAGAGATATCAAACACCACTTGGCGCTTTTGTAATTCATGGAGAAGCTGAGACATTTGCTCTGAACGTGTTGGATCCTCTACCGCTTTCACGCGGCGCACCATGATCCTATGATTCGCTTCAAACTCGGTCTGGATTTGGTGGATACGCTCAACATTGGTTACCGTTTGAGTTTCCTCAATTTGGTTAAGCATTTTAAACGCAAGAAGGTGTAATTCGTGAAGACGCTCTGATAGGTCAAGGTCTACTTCCACCAGCGCATCCAAGGCTTGGTAAGCTTTATCGGTTTCTTTAGTTTCTAGCAGGTCATAGATATGGGTAACGTTAGCAACGGCTATGGTTGCGGTATTCAGCACTTGAGTTCGAGTCAGCTGTTCTAGCTCTTCAGCCAATAAGCGCATCTCTTCAACGCGCGACGTCAGCTCTTTGGTTAGCCAGAGTTTACGTTCTACTGAAACGCCCAGTTCAGCTAGCGTGTTGATAACGCTCTGCACGTTATTTTCAAGTTTATGCAGCAGCTCTGAGTCGAAACTATCGACACCCAGGTCTTTGATGTGTTGCAACAAAGACTCGAGCTGATCAAACAGCAGTGTGCCAGCTTCTTTTCGCTCAGCTTCATTTCTCGCATTAGAAAGAGTTTGCACAGACGAAATGATACGATTACTCAACTCAGACACCTGACGAGCTTCAATCATCGCAGGCAAAGCAGAATCGACGACGTTTCTTTCTGTTTTTGCAACAAAGCTAAATCCAGATACCCCGATCAATGCTGACAAAAGAACGAGCATCGCCATCACTAAAAATGAGGCCAGCAACTTGCGTCCAATACTTGCTGAAGCTAACAACATAAAACCTAAACCTTAAAACGTTCTTCTTTACCCCTGCAGAATACGCTATATTTTGCAGTGTTTCTTATCTAAAACCAATAAAACGGCAATTCATGCGCACTAAATCCTTCGCGTCAAAACTTCTTTTATCTTTATTTGCGTTAGCCGCCTCTTCCGCTAGCGCTGATGAGCTATTAAGCCCTATCAAACCGGCAACTGCGACGTCACAAAAAGAGAAGATTTGCGCCATCTACCCACACCTCAAGGATTCCTATTGGTTATCTGTGAATTACGGCATGATTTCCGAAGCCGAAAAATTGCAGGTTGAGCTACGAGTGCTAGAAGCTGGAGGCTACCCAAATATCGGCAAGCAAGCCTCGCAACTCGTGCTTTGTACTCAATGGGGTGCCGATGCCATTATTTTAGGCACAGTATCACCAGACGCCTATCACGATAACCTCACCGACTGGGTTGGATCGACACCAGTGTTTGCGACCGTGAATGAGTTAACACTAAGCAAGGAGCAGCAAAAAGTCTTGAAAGGCACGGTTGGTGTTGATTGGTACAAGATGGGCTTTCAAGTAGGTGAATACCTTGCCAAGCTTCATCCTAAAGGTTCAGGCGAAACACCCATTGCACTCTTGCTTGGCCCTCAAGCGAGTGGCGGCACCAAACCTGTGGCGTTAGGATTCTATGACGCGATTAAAGATAGCGATGTAAAAATCGATGTGAGCTATTGGGCTGACAACGACAAAGAGCTACAACGCAATCTTGTACAACAAGTAATAGAACAAGCTCACGTAAAATACATTGTCGGCAGTGCCGTCGCGGTTGAGGCTGCAATCAGCGAGCTAAGAGCGGCGGACAAAACCGATGAGATTGGGCTGATTTCTAGCTACCTAAGTCACGGGACTTACCGAGGTTTGCTGCGAAACAAGGTACTTTTTGCACCAACAGACAAAATGGTGGAACAGGGTCGCTTGTCGGTAAAACAAGCGGTGAGCTATCTACGAGACCAACCTTACGAGATGCACAGTGCACCAAAAATTGAAGCTCTGACCCCTGCAACACTCAAAGATCAAATTATTGCCGATTCATTGTCACCTTCTGAGTTTCGGCCGGTATTCAGTGTGAATCCATAGTGTTATATTGAACCAAGCACTCAATAACTATAAAAATACGAACAATAATTTAGGGAACATTCATGCAAAAAACAACGCGTACTATGCCAACGCATAAACATATCGCTCTAGTCGCTCATGACCACTTCAAACCTGAGCTTCTAAGATGGGTAAAAGAGAATAAAGAGAAGCTACAAAGCCACTTCCTTTATGCGACGGGTACAACGGGTTCTCTGCTAAGCAAAGAGACAGGTTTAGCAATCAAGAGCATGATCAGTGGCCCAATGGGTGGCGACCAACAACTTGGCGCTCTAATTTCAGAAGGCAAGATCGACATGCTGATCTTCTTCTGGGATCCACTCAATGCCGTACCGCACGACCCTGATGTAAAAGCACTACTGCGTATCGCGAGTGTTTGGAACATTCCTGTAGCAACCAACCGCGCTACTGCGAACTTCCTTTTCAACTCTTCACTACTTGAAGAAGAAGTTGTTATCGAGATTCCAGATTACGAAGCGTATCTGGCTGAGCGTACCTAATTCTCGTTAAGACAGATGAGTACGTCACAGACAAAAAAGCCTGCTTAATCGCAGGCTTTCTTTTTATCTAAATATAGAGTTATGAAAAAAGGCTATTTGTCACTCCACACCGCCATTTCGTTGCCACTTGGCTCACGAAAATGAAAGCGTCGACCACCTGGGAAACTGAATATTTCACGATTGATCTCTCCCCCCGCGTCAAGCACGTCACGTTCGGTCTGTTCGAGATCTTCACTGTAGAAAACCATCAATGCCCCGCCTTTTTCTGCATCAGAAGACAAATCAGCCAAGTAAAAACCGCCCATTAACCCTTTACCTTCAAAAGCGGAATACTCAGGACCATAGTCCTCAAAGCGCCAACCAAACGCTTGGCTGAAAAACGCCTTGGTCGCTGCAATATCTTTCGCGGCAAATTCGATATAGTTGATTGATCCATGTTCCATATGCATGTCCTTCTGCTTTATGTCTGCAAATAAAATACAGGCGAATGCGACTTAAACCCCTACCTAAACACCCTAGCTAGACGACTACTTTTTACGGACTACAGGGTAGTCGGAGCCGTGTAGCTCTTGTACGAAGCCAGAACCATCGCCACTGTGCGTGATCCACACTTTCTCTTTAGCACGTGTCATCGCTACGTAGAACAAGCGACGTTCTTCCGCGTATGGGAACACGTCTGACGATTCAGTCAATGCACCATCAATATGCAGTTGCTTCTTCTTCGCTGGGAATTGTCCTTCATCCACGCAAAGGATAATAACGAAGTCTGCTTCTTTACCCTTACTGGCGTGACAAGTCATGAAGTTGATATCAATGGAGGTGAAAATCTTCTTCCAGTCTTCCAATAATTCTGGCCTGTGATAGTGGTTACGACCAAGCAATAACACCGACTTGTTAGTTTTGCCTTTAGATTGACGGTTAAGTTGATCAAGAATCTTCTCAACTTCTTTACTTGGCGCACTGTATACCGCCTTTTGCTTCTGTTGCTTGAAGCTGTTCAGCTCTTTCGGTAACTGAATTGGGTTTTCCTGCACAAAGCGATTCGCTACTGCGCCCAACTGATTGTTGAAACGATACGTGGTATCGAGGTGATGAATTGTCGAGCTCGCGAAACGATCTTTAAAACCTGTAGTTAAATCAACGTCTGCACCCGCAAATTGGTAGATGGATTGCCAGTCATCACCCACGGCAAAAATAGACGCTTGGTGCTCCGCTTTAGACTGGTTACACAGTGCCTCTACCAAGGCAAGGCGATCAGGAGAGATATCTTGATATTCGTCGATCATGATGAACTTCCAAGGCGAGATAAACTTACCTTTTTCGACGTACTGAGTTGCACGGCTGATCATGGTCGAGAAATCGATATGGTTCTCTTCTTTCAGTGCCTTTTGCCACGCCGTAACACATGGCCAGCAAAGTGATAGTTCGCTGTTAAGACGTGTGTAATCGCGGTGGTCAATAAGCTGCTGCTGTACTTCTTTCTTGGTTAAGCCTGATGCGTTCAGCTGTTCTAGTTGCTTTTCAAGCCAGCCAATCAGTTTAAGGTTTGAAACGTGACTGCCTAGCTCGTCATCACCCGTCAGGTAAGCAATCGGCCATTTAGATAAGTGTTTTTGCCAACGTTTGAAGTTGGTAGGCGTCATCCAGTGCTTCTTCAACCAATCAATACACCATGCTTGGCGCTGGTTATCATCAAGTGCTAACGGAGAAATCACCACACGTTCGGTTTCAACCTCATTCAAGATCTTCAAACCCAACTGGTGGAAGGTATTCACTTGAACCTTCTCAGCGGACAACCCAATTTTACTGTCGAGGCGCTGCTTCATCTCTTCGGCCGCTTCACGACCAAAGGCAAGCAATAAAAGCTCTTCGGCTTGCGCTTGGTGACTTTGCAATAAATAAGCGACACGTGCTGTCAGAACACTGGTTTTCCCTGAGCCCGCACCTGCAAGAATCAGATTGTGGTCATCGTTCATCAAAACCGCATATTGCTGTGACAGGTTCAACGGAGATGACTCACACTGAGCAAACAACACTTCCCAGTTTTTTCTCTCGGTCTCAAGCCATTGCTGGTTTCTTTCCGCTTGCTTAACCTCGGTGTCTGACAACCACGGCTGCATTCTTGCGATGCGATTTGGCATACGCTGCGCAGCTTCGTCCAGAGTCATCGTCATACTCTCTAGGCCAGAGTTAACCTTCTCAACCCAAGTGTTGACTTTAGAATGAGGAAGAAAGGCTGGAAGTTGCTCTAAGCGTAATAACTCAGCTTCCCATTGAGGTACGTGTTCGGCCAGCTGCTCACACTGTGTGTCGTGCCATTTTTGGTATGCCGCCACAGATGCACGTGCAAACTGACGACACTGGTCCCAAGGTAGACCTTGAACTAACCAACTGCGCTGCTTTCCGTCTTGTTGGTTAGCAAAAAACTGTAACGATCCCCAAAACAATCCGCGTTTGATCGCGATCTTGCCACTCCAAATAGTAAACGGGATACGTTCCTCACTGCCCACTGACGACAACAGCAGACGTGAACCATCGAGTTCAACCTGATGGTATTCATTTTGAATAAAAAATTGTGCAGTCTTGTTAGCGCTTAGCTGCATTGGAGTGTGCTCTTAATTGGGAATATTGAATTTATATCATGATGCAATGAGAATTAATAATATCTCATATCTTATCGACGCTTTCATGACCACCTATGGACAATTATGGATAAGTATCAAATTCTTGTGCTTGATTTCTGTTAGGATTATGGTTTTTAGTGCGTCAAGCGAGTGACTGTGGAATTTTCAGCCAAATTACGCCTCTATTGGGCAAATAAAACCATAAATTACAGCGTATTAATTCTCATCACTCTGCTCGGTGTGGTGGTGCCTGCTTGGTATTATGGACAGAACACACTCATCACCCCTCTGATTCTAGGTGTCATCGCAGCCGCACTGGCCGAAAGTGATGACAGCTTTACCGGTCGCTTAAAAGCCCTGACCTTAACCTTTATCTGTTTTGCAATCGCTGCCTTTTCTATTGAACTTCTTTTCGACACGCCGTGGTTGTTCGCTTTAGGTTTATTTGCATCAACATTCTCATTCATCATGCTAGGCGCAATTGGCCCGAAATACGCCAGTATCGCCTTTGGTTCTCTGCTAGTGGCCATATACACCATGCTCGGCGCCCATGAGAGCATCAACTTATGGTTTCAACCTTTATTACTCTTAACGGGCGCGGCTTGGTACTACTTCATGTCGATGATTTGGCAAATCGTGTGGCCGATGCAACCTGTACAGCAGAACCTTGCCACAGTGTTCGACCAAATTGGCACCTACATGGAATCGAAAGCAGAGCTTTTCTACCCTGTTTCTGACCTTATTCCGCAACCACACCGCATTATTGAAGCCAAATTGAATGCGAGTACCGTGAATGCGCTCAACATGTGTAAAGCAACGCTACTTAACCGTTCTAAGCGTGGGCACATTGATGGCCCTAGTGACCGCTTCTTAAACACTTATTTCATCGCGCAAGACATTCACGAGCGTGTGAGTTCGACCCACTATCGTTATCAAGAGCTTGCTAAACACTTTGAACGCTCTGATGTGCTATTCCGCTTCAAATACCTACTGGAAGCGCAGGCAACGGCATGTAAAGAGGTGGCGAGCTCACTCAAGGTCGGCACCGAGTATCAACATGGTGATAAGTCAGTGTTAGCGCTGGATGAATTAATGTCTTCACTCAACCACCTACATCAACAAAATAAGCCTGAATGGAAGCCGTTGTTGAACCAACTGGATTATCTGTTCAATAACCTAGCGACCGTTGAGAAGCAGCTATCAAACATCAGTAACCCAGATGCGGAAAAGCTAGAGGAAGATGTATTAGACGACACCAACCCACATACGCTCTCGGCAATGTGGCAAAAGATCAAAGCCAACCTTCATACTGACTCTATGCTCTTTCGCCATGCCATTCGTATGGCAATCACACTGACACTTGGCTACGGAATCATCCAAGGGTTTGAGATCGAACGCGGTTATTGGATCTTGCTAACGACATTGTTTGTTTGCCAACCAAACTACAGTGCTACCCGCCAAAAGCTGACTGCTCGTGTTATTGGTACCGTTGCTGGCCTGTTGATCGGTGTGCCACTGTTGACCTTCTTCCCTTCTCAAGAAAGCCAGTTGGTATTCATTGTGATCAGTGGTGTGATGTTCTTTGCGTTCCGTATTAATAACTACGGCTTCGCGACAGGCTTCATCACCCTATTGGTACTGTTCTGCTTTAACCAGCTTGGTGAAGGCTACGCTGTCGTTCTGCCAAGGCTTGCAGATACCTTCATTGGGTGTGCTCTGGCGGTGCTAGCTGTCGTTTATGTGTTGCCCGATTGGCAATCAAAGCGACTACACAAGGTAATGGCTGACGCGCTGGACGCCAACAAAAACTATTTAGCGCAAATCATCGGTCAGTACCGAGTCGGCAAGAAAGACACGCTGAATTACCGTATCGCTCGTCGCAGTGCGCACAATAACGATGCGAATCTGACCGTGGCGATCAGCAGTATGTTAGTCGAACCTGGGAAATACCGTACTTCTGAAGATGAGAGTTTCCGTTTTCTAACACTCAACCACGCCCTATTAAGCTACATTTCGGCGTTAGGAGCCCATAGAACTCGTATCGACGACGAAGCGACACACAAGCTAGTATTAGACGCTCACCGTGTGATACATGAGCACCTCGACGCACTTAATGATCAGCTCTATTCGCACTGCGAGCAATGTGAGGTTAAAAATACTTACGATCCGGATTTGGACAAGCGTTTAAGTGAATGGCGAGAAGAAGATGAGAGTTCTGTCAGGATGGTCCTACAGCAGCTGCATTTGATCTATCGAATGCTTCCAGAACTGCATACGCTAGCGACCAAATTTGCGGTTAAGGTAAAGATTGATAAACCACTCGATAAAGAAGATTCTTGAAGAGCAAACAAAATACTGTAAAAACAAAAGGATAGCATGAATCGCTCACCTTTTGATCATTTGTTGCAGTAATACTTCTCTTCAAAAATACCTACAACTGGGTAGAGTAACTCCTTGCCTACCCTTACTACAAAAGGGCTAGGACGATTTTTACATTGTAAGAATTTTCTGACCTTGATTGACCAAGCCATAACTTTGCTTAACATTCCTCGGACAAAAAACGACCACAGAAACCTATAGTTGTCTTAGTTCTAGGAAACGACAAATTTATTTTAATATTCACTTAATCTTGTTTGATTTCCGGTAACAGTAGTCTATGCTCATTAGAGCATATGGAATTGCAGCAAGGTCACATTATGAATACACAACAATTTGAAGCATTTAAACAGCAGATCCAGCTTCTTAACCCGGAGCAACTAAAAGCGTTGCAGGGTGAGATTGACGGTAATCTGGAAACAGAGAAAGAAACTCTGCTTACCGACGAAGAGCTAAATGCACTTAACGATCTGTTCAGTTAATAGACAGATATCACTATTTTAGCTTAAGTTCACCGTTTCACCGTAGATTTCCCCTTCTCAACATTGCGCTTAAAATATCGTCCACCTAGACTCTTCCCATACGTCAATTAAAGGTCCTGCTATGTCGATATCTGGTATTCAATCTGGTTACGCCATTATTCAGCAGTCTGCCAACATGGCTGAAGAAGCGGCGATCGAGCTCAAACAAGCGTCTGAGCACCCCCCAGTCTCTAAAGATACTTTTGAATCTGATGATGTTTTCAAAGGCAGTGATCTCAGCTTTAATCAAGTTGAACCCGAACAGTCCCTTTCATTCAAAGACAAAGAGTCAGAACCCTCTTCTTCATCAAACGATGCACTGATCAAATTAACCCAAAGTGCTAGCTATAACCGAGTCGGTGCTAGTGTAGTTGATCGCCAAAATGAAGCCATTGGTAGCCTACTCGATATCCATATCTAGGCCGTGCTGATCTGTTGAACTGATCTATAATCGAATTTAACGTCCGGTTCCTGTAGTCTGAATCCCTTTGGTTCAAGCACTTTTAATACTTTTTGACGTAATAAGCACACAAACTGTAACTCATTATATCTGGCGCTTGTTTCTGGTTTATTACTCGGTAGAATCAGCGCAAACCATTTTGCTGCACAAACTTTACTTCATACTATTTATGCCAAAACTAAATCTGCATCGCCGTGACTATGTTTCTATTTTAGGGGGCGATATCTCCGCAGACGAATTAGAAAATAAACTCCAACCTCATTTTGAAAAGCCAGCAAACAAGCTGACACCTAGCCCTTACCTGACAGAAAAGAATGTGACACGTCGTTGGACTGCTCTCGATAATCAAGAATCACAAAAAGAGCTACTCGACCCTCATACTGAAAGCCAGATGCAAGCCTATGAAAAAAACATCGAGCACTTCGTTGGCACTGTTAAGGTACCTGTAGGTATCTCTGGCCCATTGCGCGTCAACGGCTTGTTTGCCCAAGGTGATTACCTAGTTCCACTGGCAACAACCGAAGCAGCACTTGTCGCGTCTTACAACCGTGGTTCTAAACTCATTAGTGCCTGTGGCGGCGCGAGTGCGATGTTGCTCAATGAAGGTGTTACGCGCACCCCAGGGTTTGCCTTTCAAGGCTTAGTGGAAGCCGGGCAATTTGTGGCATGGGCCGTGACCCAATATGAAAAGTTTAAAACCTTAGCAGAATCGACCACTTCTCACGGCAAACTGACCGACATCAATATCAACATTGAAGGCAACCATGTTTACTTGGTGTTTGAGTTTCTAACGGGAGACGCATCTGGTCAGAATATGGTGACCATCGCGACCAACGCGGTATTTGAGTACATCATCGAACACACACCAGTTAAGCCTGACCATGCCTTCCTTGATGGTAACTTGTCGGGTGATAAGAAAGCCAATACCCAAACCTTGCGCAGCGTGCGCGGCAAAAAGGTAACCGCTGAAGTTAATATCCCAGCAGAACTTGTTGCTAAGTATCTACATACCACGCCAGAGAAGATGGTTCAGTTTGGTCAAATGACCACTGTGGGCGGCGCTCTGAGCGGCACTATCGGTATCAATGCCCATTACGCTAATGCACTGGCTGCACTTTATATTGCTTGCGGACAAGACGCAGCGTGTGTTGCAGAATCTGCCATAGGCATGACTCGCATGGAGTTGAACAAAGAAGGTGGCTTATACGCAAGCGTAACACTTCCTAACCTAATGGTGGGTACTGTTGGTGGTGGTACAAGCCTTCCAAGCCAAAAAGCGTGTCTTGATTTGCTAGGGCTGCACGGCAATGGTAAATCCCAAGCCTTAGCTGAGGTTTGTGCTGCATTGTGTTTAGCCGGTGAGCTTTCCATCGTTGGTGCATTTTGTGCAGGCCACTTTTCACGAGCTCACCATAAGTTAGCTCGTAAATAACCTTTATCAATTTGGCTTGCTCGGTTTTAGTGTAAATTCAAAATCACAAGCCAATTTGAATGCGTGAGTCATACATGGATTACTTACACTTATCGAGAGTGAGCCTTAAGCACCTCACTGCCCTACACATAATGCTTAATACCCATAGCGTGACTCAAACTTCTGAGCAGCTCTGTGTCAGCCCATCAAGTGTGAGTAAGACCCTGTCTCAGCTTCGTGAGATCCTCAACGACGAGCTGTTCTACCGAGATGGCACTAAGCTCATCCCAACGCCCTTTGCTCTTCAAATCGCTCCAACGGTTCACGCGATCCTTTCCAGCATGAATGGATTGCTTCATCAGAAGAGCTTCGCTCCAGAGGAATACCAAGGCAGCTTTTCACTCTCGATGCGTGAGAGTACTTTTGAAGTATTCGCCTCTAAAATCAGCAGAATCACCACGGATCTTGCTCCGAAAGCAAAACTTCATATCTATTCGAAACAGCAGCTTGGGTTCGATGCTTTGCTCAGCGGCAAGGTTAATTTGATCTTATTACCTCACGATATCTCCCAACCTCCGACAGACAACAAAGATCTGGTGTGGGAAACGATCCTGCCGGATGAGATGGTGTGCTTGATGGGTGCTCACCACCCGCTCGCACAGCAAGAGCTTACGGTAGAGGGGTACCTAGACTACAAGCACATTGGCATCTTAGATAATGAACTGTCACAGCCTTACTTTGAACAAAGCTTAGTGCAACGCCATAAGCCAAGAGAGATGGCTATTTCGGTCGCTGACTTTGGTGCAGCAGCAGTACTTTGTCACCATACCCCCTTCCTATTCACTTGTTCGAAACAGTGGACTGAACACGCAAAACAAGCCCACGGATTAGTGAGTAAGCCACTCCCCTTCGATTACGGAAAAGTGGCGTACAGCTTAGTGTGGAACAAGCCAAACATGAATGATCAGGCGATCAAATGGCTGTGTGACCTGTTTTTAGAAGCCTAACTCTTTGGTCATTGATAACCGAGAATATTAAGTGTACACCTCTGGCGTTTGCATCGGCCTTTGAACAATCGTGTAGAGCTGGTCGTGGAAGCTTTGCATCTGTTGTTTTGTACACTTCGGCCACTCCAACGCCTCGCCAATCACGCCGTGATGTTGAAAAGCATTGAGTCGAATCCGAACATCAGCTGGCAATCCTTTCAAGTAATACCCAACTTGGTTTATCTCTTCCTCAAGGTCACTCTTACCAGGAATATGCAAAAGCCTAACTTCGTGTAACTTACCTTGTTCCGCTAGATAGTTGATGGTTTCAAACACACGATGATTCCCTCTCCCCACTAGCCAGTTATGGGTTTCTGATTGCCAAGATTTAAGATCAATCATCGCTCCATCAAGATAAGGCAACACCTTGTCCCAACCTTGTTTTGACAGCGAGCCATTGCTATCAATAAAACATGTGAGATGCGCTAGCTGCGCATCGCTTTTCATCGCTTCAAATAGATCAATGATAAACGGCAACTGCATGGTCGCTTCTCCGCCCGACACGGTAATACCACTCAGGAAGAACTGGTTATGTCTCACAAGTTCTAGCACTTCTGAAACCGTCATCGTGGTGATTTTCGGGCTCGATTTGTGACCACAAACATCAATACACTGGTCGCAATTTTTGCATGCCACCGGGTCCCATATCACTTTGCCACCAATAGTACTCAAGGCACCACTTGGGCAGCCACTAACGCAATCTCCGCAATGATTACAGTGATTGATGGTATGAGGGTTATGACAGGTTATACAGTCAAAATTGCACCCCTGTAGAAACAGTACAAGCCGATTTCCCGGTCCATCAACACAAGAAAAGGTCAGCACACGGCTGACCTTCGCTTGTTTTTCTGTCTTATTGTTATTAACCCTAGCCATTTGAGTTGTTAGATCAGAAATTTTCATAGTTAATGTGCTTCGAACACTAGGTTATTCGTACGTTGGCGACATCTCTAAGGCTGCCACACGCGGTTTACGCTCTAAGATGCCCGTATTTTTCGCCGCTTCAGCTCCTAAGAAAGTCGTGTTGGTGCGCGAACCCTCTTCGTCGTATTTAGCGATGTCAGACAACTTAATCATGTAACCTGTCACACGAACTAAGTCGTTTGATGCAACGTTAGCGGTAAACTCACGGTAACCCGCTTGGATTGCACCTTTACACAGGTTAAACATAGCTTCAGGGTTCGACTTCACTGTTTCGTCGATGGTTAAAATGTCGCTGATACCTGAGGTATAGAACTTGTGGTGCCCCGCTGTCGCACGAACGTAAGAGACAGGATCTGGTTCTGTTCCATAAGGGATACGCACACCTGGTGTTACACCTTCATCTAGGCTGATACCACCTTGAGCATGCAATAGAGCCTTGCCTTCTAAACCATATTTCACTTCAGAGCTATCAACGATCTCAGCCAGTTTTTCTGAAATGCGATGTCCAAGTTGGTTAGCTTGTTCGTCATGACCATAACGCCCTGCGTTACCCTCTTTCTCCATCAAGATATTCACAGCTTCAGCCATACCGTAGATGCCGAACATTGGTGCAAAGCGATCTTCCTCAATCAAACCTTCTTTAGTTAAGAAGCCTTCGAAGAAGTTAGATTCTTCATGCAAGAAGTGGCTGCGAGCGTTCATCAGCTCAACCATGATAGCGCTGTAGTGTGGTAACACTTGCTGTAGGAAATCGACACTGTCTTCAGACTTTAACGCCACTTGTTTCAAGTTCATACGTACTAACGTGTTTGAGCCACCAGCTAGGGGCAGAGAGTTGTAACAGCTAACGATGCCAAAGCGCTTATCACCGTATGCCGCAGCGTGTGCTGGGTAGTTAGCGATGTGTGGCTTGCTGCATTCACAAATATTACTCGCAGCATGACGTAGCAAATCATCAGGTGTTACAGCAGGGTCATACATAAAAGTAAGGTTTGGCGCAATCTGCTTGAGTTCAGCATCAACTCGCAAAATAGTACGGCAGATAACGTTGTCTGTTGGCCCGATATTCACATGCATGAACGCATCTGGCAGTGTGCGGTCCAGCATGATCCAGAATAACTTAAGCTTCTGATAAACCTGCTCTTCTGTTAAGTCGCCAACGAAAGGCATTAATACATCATCCAATTGACCTAAGTAAACAGGAATAGATGTTACCGATGGAACGTGATGGTAAAGGATGGTAAGCATGTTCAATGCTTCATCGAAATTAGTTGCCGCGCTAAGCTCTAAGTACTTTGAGCCTTGATGTAAGTATTTAGAATAATCGGGAAGCACATAGCGCGGCTTAAATGGGGCGTGACCTTCAAACATGTCACATAACACGCCTTGCTGTAAGGCTTGCTCTACTTCACTACTTACCGGCATGTACGGTAGGCTCGCTTCAGCCTCTAAGGCAAGATAGCTCGACTTCTGTTTTGGTGACAGATTGGCATCTGAAATGATATTGCTAAAGCGTTGTTGCTGCTTGGAAAGTTGTGGAGAAGCAGATTGGTGGCTCATGATAAAACCCTTAAAATTGTTATGGGCTTATTTTATATCTGGCCATTTAGTTTCCACTAGTGAAATGTATGAAAGGATACATTTCCAAAATGGAAATAAGTAGTTTGTAATTGGGTGATTTTCGAGGGGCGGATTTATGCGTTTAAAACGTTAGTAAGTGTCATAAATCTCAACAATTAAAAATAGAAAACCCACATAACTGGCACTAAGGCCGTTGATGTGGGTTCGGTTATTTATGTTTTACTTTGTTCGCTAAAACGTGTTTTGGATTTTAGTTCTCGCTAATCACTTAGCCATAAGCTTCAAATGAACTACTTACGTCCAACGCCCATCAGTACTTTTAGCTTGCCTTGTGGGGTATCAACAGAGAAAGGTACCGATACTTCAACAACAGAAAATCCAGCAGCACTCAATACGTTCTCTGAGCGCTCCGGGCTTACGCCGTAGTCATCGCTGTCGTTTTCTAGACACCAGTCCCAGTGAACAAATGTGCCATCGTTTTCGAGTAGCGTATAAATTAGGCTAACTGTGTCTTGTAGGTTCGGGAGAAAGCCACAAACCGACGATGCCACCACTAAGTCAAACTGGTTTCTGAATGCTGGATGCTGCGCTGCTAGCCCGCGCGATAGAATATCAACAACCGGTTCAACGTTGGGTAGTTCTTTCTTATCTAGCTCTTCAATCATCCCCTCAGACATGTCGAGTGCGATAATCTCTTTTGCTAAAGGAGATATTTTTTGGCTGAGTAGTCCTGTACCACAACCAAAATCAAGGACACGGGTTCCGTTTAAATCAACGAGCTGTGTTAACTGGTCAAATACGGACTGTGCGAATACTGCGGTCGCGGGATCTTTATCCCAATCAACGGCGTACTCGTCCCATTGTTTCGCCATCATGGCCTCCATCTTTACTTCTTGTAGGTTCGGAACCTGCCCAGAGTAAACTAAATTAGTCAATTCGTCATAGAGTTATCATGCAAAGATGGACTATTTCTAAGATAGCCAGCACAATATTCAATATAATATGCACCAATACCCGCCTAATCTGGAAATGAAATGAACCTTTCTCAAGTCCAAGCCTTCTGTTCTGTTGCTGATTTAGGATCAGTCTCTGAAGCTGCACGGCAGCTAGAATGCAACCGAACCAAGCTTAGTATGTCTATCAAAGCCTTGGAGAAAGAGTTAGATGTAGAACTTTTCGTACGCAGCGGCAACCACGTCGAGCTGTCTGAAGCAGGCAAAGCCATCTATAAAGATTGCGAAGGAATGTTAGTGACAGCGGCGCGTATTAAACAAACCTGCCTCCATGTTTCTGGTGAGTTCAACGCCGAGATATGGATTGCTCGCGATGATTCTCTACCCGATGAAATGTGGCAAGATTTATCTCACACGCTGAATAACAAGTACCCTTCTACTTCTTTCAACTTCGTTCTAGCATCGAGTGGTGACTTAGCCAACCTCGTCGAAACTCAACAAGTTGATTTTGCATTCGGTGTTGATTACGAACGTGTAGACGACCCACGAATCATCTATAACCCGCTTGGTAAGATTCGGATGATGTCTGTGTGTAAGAAAGGACATGACCTGAGTGCAATGCGCCGCGTCTCCGACGAAGTACTAAGAAATTCGATGCAAGCGACCATGGTTTATCTTAATGAAAAAGATAATCCAGAGCTTGAGCCCTTCTCTCGTCGTTACATTGGTTTCTCTAGCTTTGACTTTATGCTGGATACGATTTTACGTGAAGAGGCATGGGGCGTAATGCCAGAGCCATTGATTCGTCACTTACTACGTGAACAAGAACTAGCAGTGATCAAACACACCTACGGCCTGACTCAAGAAGATTACTGCATGTTTACGGCAGCCGGGATGGCAGAACACCCAGGTATGAACTGGCTTGCGGACCAGCTGAGCGATTATTTGTTTGATTTCTAATTAGCGCTTGTTAGAAGACCATCACGTGGTCAACTAAATAGCGTCCGTCTTCTTCAACTAGCACCATTTCAGCAACGAATTCGCCTTTGGCAATGGTGTATGCCTGCTTCCATATAAAAGCAACGGAATCAGAACGCCTAAACACCGCAACAGGTTCGCGCTCAGCAAAAAAGCCGTTGCTGTGTTGATAATGATGACACACCTTTTCTAAATACTCAGGTGTCACTATGTCCTTCATTCGTTGAGTAAAGTCGCGACAATGTTGGGCATGATCAACATTGGTTGAGCCCTCCATCAAATTATCCATAATAGGGTTAGCGATTGCCCACAAATCGCTATCGCTAATATCATCAAACTTCATCGTCATCCTTTCTTTCCCACTATTCCAAGCGCTAATGCCCTTCACTGCGCTATAAAACACCGCTGAATGATGTGTATTATTAATGATAAGCGATCTTGATTCAGTTGCACACTAGTCCACGAAAACAGTCATCGTCAATTTTACTGACACCTGAAAATTAATGTAAATAACTGAATTAAAATGAATAATACAAAAAACCATGTTCTGTAACATAAACATCATCAGATAAAGTTTGAAAATCTCGCTCAATATTAGAACAATGAAATTATCAAAAACATCTGGAAAATATTATGTGTGACAGGAAAAGCCAAAACGAAAATCGAGTTCTATTGTTCTCAGCCCTTTTAGCATCAGGCTTCGCTATTGGCGGATTGGTGTTGGGTCTTCTCGTTGGCTCTCTGGTCATAGTATTTGACGGTGTCTACTCTCTTATCAGCTTACTGTTAACTTTATTGTCACTAGCTGCCTCAAAATACATTAATCGCCCTTCTGATCGTGAATTCCCGTTTGGTCGTGCGATCATTGAACCTATCGTCATCACGATTAAAGCCGCTGTCATTTTACTTGTGGTTGGTTATTCACTGTATTCAGCGATTGGCGCTTTGATGACAGGTGGTCGTGAAGTTGATGCTTCTATCGCAACTCTGTTTGGTATTTTTAACGTATTGGGCTGTGGTTATGCATGGTGGTATATCGCTAAGAAGAGTAAGAGCATTTCATCAGGCTTGATTCAAGCTGAGTCTAAGCAGTGGCAAATGGATACACTGTTGAGTGTCGCGGTAACAGCAGGTTTCGTCGTGGCTTGGTCAATGACATTCTCGCCGTTCGCAGAGTACGCTGTGTATGCCGACCCGATGATGATGTTGCTGATGTCTTTCTACTTCATCAAAGTACCGTTCGATATGCTAAGAGAAGCTATGCGTGAGCTACTAATGATGTCGGCAAACAAAGAAATTTGTGACGCGGTAGATAAGAACGTTGTCGCGGTAGACAAAGAAGCAGAACAAGATTTGGAGCTAATCGGTGTGACTAAGGTTGGTCCTGAGCTAAGAATCAACGTTGATATTCATACCAACGACCAACAAGCGATTGCGGTCGATGATATTGAACGTACGCGCCGCCAACTAAAGCGACGCTTATCTAAGATGCCATATGAGCTTCAACTGAACCTCAATATCGCAAGCTAATTCTCATCCTAGCAATCGGTAGATAAACACAATTGCTATTAAGATTGAACCTCTTCAGAAGCCGACGCCTTAACCGTCGGCTTTTTCTCTCTTGTAACCCACCAGCAAGCCAGCGACCCAATCGTCACCATACATACTCCCTGCCAAAATGTGATAGTCAGCGTTAAACCTAAAATCATAGAAGAGAGTAAGGTTGCAAAAATTGGCGTGAAGTAAGACATAGTTGCGAGAAAGACCATGTTGCCACCCAATATCGCGGTATTCCAAAGCGCGTAACCCGCGCCCATACACACGCCCGCTAGAGCCAAATCAATCGCGGCACTGCTCGTCATTACCATACCGGTTTCACTGCTCAGTGCGTATTTGATCCACAAGGTGATCGCTGTAGCGATAAAGAACAACACAATCGCATTCTGCCCTTTCGCAACTTTCTGAGTGTAATTACAGTAAACCGCCCAAATAATCGCGCCGAAGAACGCCATCGAATAGGTTTTGGGGTTAGTCGCGATATTTGCCGCAATCTGTTCAACAGAGAGGCCTTGGTCGCCACTGATGCTCCAAGCCACACCAAAGAAAGCTAAAAAGATACTTGGGTAAACCAGCCAATTTATCTTTTTATCGCTGAGTAATACCGCAAACAATACTGTCAGCGCAGGCCAAAGGTAATTGATAACCGCCATCTCTAAGGCTTGATGTCGGTTATTTGCCATGCCTAATGCCAAGGCTAGAAAGATCTCGTAGCAAACAAACAGCGCGCCACCAATCAACAAATAAGACTTTGAGAAGCGTTTCAGCTTAGGTAACCCCATCACGCAAACCAAAAACAGTGAACTCACTGTGTAAAGACTGGCTGCGCCGCCAATTGGGCCTAATTGCTCTGACACGCTACGAGATAACGCAATTAAGCAGCTCCAAAGTAAAATGGCAGCAATGCCGTAGCAGCTATGACGATGAGATTTCAGCACGCTTATTCCTTCTATTTATTATGAGTAGTTATCGTGGCAGCTTAAAGCATAAATACGCTTAAGTACTACAATCGAAAAGTGAAACCTGTAGAAATTAAGTAGCCGAGCACAGAATTGTACTCGGCTATTAGGGCGTGTTGATCTTTCGTGGTTAAATTTTGTTCGAGACAAAAGCGTTTTAATCGCGGCGAGGGAGATGTAGCCTAGTCATTCTAAGCAAATCTCCCTCAACAAAGAGTAAAACGCTTTTAGCCGAACCCTTCGGGCAGCGTTTGCTGGTCATTTCTACTGCGTTATCGGCTTCTCATGTAGGCTAGCTACACATCAAAGCCTCTGCCTTGTATAAATACCCAGCAACTCGCTGCA
>NZ_VTYC01000033.1:0-63154 GCF_013114115.1 Vibrio sp. 070316B
CATGAAAACGGTAGTTTGTGTATGATTTTTGTTTGGCGACTAAACCATATCACTTACTACCGTTTTTGTTTTTAGTTCCCGCTAATCCGCGATGAACCTTTTTTATAGCTGGGCCACTAAAACACCTAAAAAGCCAGTACGCCTTTAGTGTCTACTTTCACGGTCACTGGCATACCAACTTCTAGCGCTTCCGACGAAGTCGCCAGTAGCTTTTGCCCATTGGCTTCAATCACATAGCGACAATGGTCACCCATGAATTGCTGCTCCAATACCGACAAATTACTGTCTGTATCGTGGCTCGCGACAATGTGCTGAGGTCGTAGTAACAGCGCACACTCAGAGCCAACATCAATCTCCGTTTGCGCTTTTGCTTCCACTAAGCCCAAGCTGGTTTCGAATTCATTATCTGAGATACGCTGAGCATTTAAGTAACTACCACCACCTAAGAAATCGGCAACAAACTTGCTCGACGGGTGGAAGTAAAGCTCAGATGCCGAACCATATTGCTCAATCACACCATGGTTCATTACGGCCATTTTATCCGCAAAGGCAAACGCTTCTTCACGACTGTGAGT
Source organism: Vibrio sp. 070316B (assembly GCF_013114115.1). NCBI lineage: Bacteria > Pseudomonadati > Pseudomonadota > Gammaproteobacteria > Vibrionales > Vibrionaceae > Vibrio > Vibrio sp. 070316B. The sequence goes on from NZ_VTYC01000033.1 coordinate 576, forward strand.
AACAAAAATAGCGGTTACGCCCTGCTTCTTAAAGATCTTGCGGATCTGAGAAATCAACTCATGACGAACTTGGGTATCAATGTTCGAGAACGGTTCATCAAGTAGCAATAAATCAGGCTTATAAGCCAAAGAGCGAGCAATAGCGACACGTTGCTGCTGCCCACCAGACAACTGATGAGGATAGCGCTCACCATATTGATCAAGGTGAACCAGTTCTAGCATCTCTTTCACTTTTGCTTTCTTGTCTTGCTCTGACATATCACGCAGCCCAAATGCCACGTTCTGATTGACGGTAAGGTGCGGAAACAGCGCATAATCTTGGAAGATCATGCCGATGTTACGTTGCTCTGGTGGTAGCCAATTCTTACCATCATCAATAGTCTGACAGTTAAGATTCATTACCCCATGACTCAACGGAAGTAATCCAGCAATCGCCTTTAGTAAGGTTGTTTTACCACAGCCACTAGCGCCAAGTAGACATACGATCTCGCCATGTTCAACTTCAAGAGAAAGTGACTCGAGAACCGTTTGAGACTCATACTTACAAGTCAGATCTTTAATAGATAATGCACAGCTCATTAGTTTTTTTGCTCCAAAGAACGGTTGACGATGATCAATGGGATTAGACCCACCAGTACAAGTAACACAGCAGGCATCGCAGCCAGCTCTAGATGCTCGTCTGAGGCATAGTTATAAACATAGGTAGCTAGAGTTTCAAAGTTAAACGGACGCAGCAATAGCGCTGCATTCAACTCTTTCATCGATTCGATAAACACCAATAGTCCTGCAATCAAAGCACCACGCTTAATCAGAGGCAAATGCACTCGGCGTAACATCTGGTTAGTGTTACAACCCATGGTCTTTGAAGCCATATCCAAAGACGGCGACACTTTACTTAGGCTACTTTCCACACTGCCGATAGCAACCGCAGAAAAACGCACTACCATCGCAAAAATAAGCGCGAACATAGAGCCAGAGAAGATCAGCCCCGGACGTCCCCACTCCATCACTTTCGCAATATCATTAATTAAGTGGTCCATGAACAAAACCGGCACCATCACACCAATTGCCAACACGGTGCCAGGTACGGCATAACCCATAGAAGCAAGACGCATGTATGCCTGACTTCTCTTACCTGGGCTTACTCGCTGATTAAAGTTCACAATGAGAGCAATGATCACACCGATGATCGCAGCCACAATAGAAACATATAAGCTGTTAACCGCGTATTCTCTAAATTCTGGAGTCCAGCTTTGACCGAAGTATTTATAAGCATAAATAATTAACTGACCAAGCGGGAACAAGAATGCGACGCAGACTAGCCCCCAACACCAAAACATTGCTAGCCATTTTTTCCAACCAGACAGGTCATAACGAAAATCTTCACTACTACTGAATTGATTTTGAAATAGCTTCTGTTTACGGCGACTGTATCGCTCCGAGCTTAACAATAGAATCACGATAACCAACATGATTGCCGATATTTTCGCTGCCGCGGTCAAGCTTGAGTAGCCTAACCAGGTATCATAAACCGCCGTTGTTAAGGTGTTCACCGCAAAGTAGCTGACCGTGCCGAAGTCACCGATGGTTTCCATGGCAACAAGTGATAAACCGACAGCCATTGATGGGCGCACAAGCGGCAAAGAGATGCGGCGGAAGCTTTCCCAGGGTGAGCATTTCAATAATCTAGCGGATTGGAGTAGAGAGACGTTCTGCTCCATGAATGCAGCACGGCACAACAGGTATACATAAGGGTATAGAACAAGTGACAGAACAATAATTGCGCCAGACAAGGTTCTAATGTCCGGGAACCAATACTCCCCAGGCCCCCAGCCAGTTAGGTCGCGAAGCAGAATCTGCACAGGCCCGGCGAAGTCAAACCAATCGGTAAAGATGTATCCAACAATATAAGCTGGCATTGCGAGTGGCAAAACTAATGCCCACTGCAACACTTTCTCACCCGGCAAGCGACACATCGCCATGATCCAAGCTGAGGGGATACCAAATAGCAGCGACAAGAACATGGTTCCTATCACTAAAACGACAGTGTTATAAGCGTAAGTCGGCATCACTGTGGACATCAAATGAGAAAACAGCTCATTTGTTTCACCTACAGCGGTGGTGAATATCGCTAAGATCGGAAAAACCAGTAGTAAAGCTATCAAACCACTACTGGTGTTCCATAAATAATTCTTTTCTTTCATCGCCTAATTACAACAAGGCTTAATGAAACACAAATGCAGTTGCAAATACATCTCATGCCCTTTTAGTGGTGGGGGTTATTTATACCCATATACGGTAATGACTTCAAGGAGCTGTGCTAATAACTCTCAAGATCAAACGAGAGCTTTGTTTCAAAAAGTGACTTAACTAAAAACAAAACAACCTCAAGTACCCAAAACGGCAACTTGAGGTTGTTAAATCTAATATTGGCCGAAGCCTATATTAATAATTACAGGTCGAATTTAACTTCGTCTAGAAGCTTGATTGCAGCTTCGTGGTGATCTGCAATTTGGTCTAGAGAGATAGTATCTGCTTTGAATTCTCCCCAAGAAGCTACTAGCTCAGAAGGTTTAACATCAGCTTTAACTGGGTATTCGTAGTTTACTTCTGCGTACATACCTTGTGCTGTGTTACCAGATAGGAATTCCATTAGCTTAACTGCGTTCTCTTTGTTTGGAGAGTACTTAGCCATTGCCATACCAGAGATGTTTACGTGAGTGCCTGTCGTCTCTTGGTTAGGGAAGTTAATGTAAACAGCGTCAGCCCAAGCTTTTTGCTCTTTATCGTTAACCATCTTACCTAGGTAGTAGCTGTTACCAAGAGAAACGTCACATAGACCTTCTTTGATAGCTTTAACTTGTGCACGGTCGTTACCTTGAGGCTTACGAGCTAGGTTTGCTTTTACGCCTTCTAACCACTCTTTAGTTTCCGCTTCACCTTTGTGAGCAATCATAGAAGATACTAGAGAAACGTTGTATGGGTGCTTACCGCTACGAGTACAGATTTTACCTTTGAATTCAGGCTTCGCTAGATCAGCGTAAGTGAAGTCTTCACCTAGACGGCCAACGCGGTCACGTGAAGAGTAAACGCTACGAGTACGTGTTGTTAGAGCAAACCACTCGTTGTCTGTATCTTGGTATTGAGCCGGGATGTTCTTTTCTAGAACGTCGCTGTTTACCGCTTGAACTAAGCCTTTTTCAGTTAGCTCAGATAGACGGCTGATATCAACTGTTAATACCACGTCTGCAGGGCTGTATTCACCCTCTTGAGCTAGCTTTTCTGCCAAACCTTTCTTAGCAAACTTAACATTTACCTCAATACCCGTCTCCTTTGTGAACTCATCGAACATTGGCTCAACAAGGAAAGGTTGGCGGTAAGAGTATACGTTTACTTCTTCTGCAGCCATTGCTGCTGGTGCGATAGTGCTGCACGCAAGAGCTGAAAGAGTTAGCAGTTTTTTCATGGTAAAATCCTTTATATCGAAATGATAATCTATATCAGTTGCGTTATTATATTCATCAATAACACAATTACAATGATATCCGACAAAAAAATTGTTCGCTCTGCGCCATCAGTCTCGCACTTTTGTAACAATCTATTTCAAAGTGACCGCTTATTCTTGCGAAGAGTTGCCGGCTAGCTCGGTTTATCTAAATCAATCAAAACTACTCGACCATTAATAACAAAACCCCACAACCAATGGCTATGGGGTTTTCTTTGTCCTGCCTAACCCGTTCAGGTTAGACAAATACTATTGATTATTTTACTGATACAAACTCTGGGTAAGCGCCAACACCACAATCGTGCATGTCCATACCTTCTAGCTCTTCGTCTTCACTTACACGGATACCGATTGTTGCTTTAAGTACAGCCCATACCGCCAGGCTCGCACCGAATACCCAAGCAAAGATTACTGCTGCACCGAATAGTTGAGCACCGAATGTAGCGTCTGCATTGCTTAGTGGCACAGCCATTAGACCGAAGAAACCACACACACCGTGCACTGAGATTGCACCTACTGGATCATCAATCTTAGCTTTATCTAGAGCGATGATGCTGAATACAACCAATGCGCCAGATACCGAACCAATTGCTACTGCAAATAGAGGTGATGGTGATAGAGGGTCTGCAGTGATTGCTACTAGGCCAGCCAACGCACCGTTAAGAATCATGGTTAGGTCCGCTTTACCCCAGGTTGTCTTACATACTAGTAGTGCTGCGATTGCACCCGCTGCTGCTGCTGCGTTGGTGTTAAGGAAAATTTGACCCACTGCTGTTGCGTTCTCAAAATCTGAAACCATCAGTTGAGAGCCGCCGTTGAAACCGAACCAACCAAACCAAAGGATGAACGTACCTAATGTAGCAAGTGGCATGTTTGAACCAGGAATTGGGTAGATTTCACCATTTTTACCGTATTTACCTTTACGAGCACCAAGTAATAGAACACCCGCTAACGCTGCTGCTGCACCCGCCATGTGTACGATACCTGAGCCTGCGAAATCACTGAAGCCTGCTTCTGATAAGAAACCACCGCCCCAAGTCCAGTAACCTTCCATTGGGTAAATAAATGCAGTTAGTACTACAGAGAAGATTAGGAATGACCAAAGCTTCATACGTTCAGCTACTGCACCTGATACCACAGACATTGCGGTTGCAACGAATACTACCTGGAAGAAGAAGTCTGATTCTAAAGAGTGGTCGGCGCCTTCACCTTGAGTACCAATCAGAGTACCGAATGATGGTAACCAACCGCCTTCGCCGTTATCGACATACATAATGTTGTAACCAACGACTAAGAACGCAGTACATGCAATCGCGTACAAGCAGATGTTCTTAGTTAAAATCTCTGTGGTGTTCTTTGAACGAACTAGGCCAGCTTCTAACATTGCGAAGCCTGCTGCCATCCACATTACCAACGCACCTGAAATGAGGAAGAAAAAAGTGTCTAGTGCGTAACGTAGTTCCGTTACTGTTGTTGTAAGTTCCATATTAAAGTCTCCAGTCCTTGTAATTCTTTAAAGTGCTTCTGCATCCATTTCACCAGTACGGATTCGTACAGCTTGGCTTAGGTCATACACAAAAATCTTACCGTCACCGATTTTGCCTGTGTGTGCCGCTTGGCTGATCGCTTCAACAACTCGGTCAACGTTTTCAGCTTGAGTAGCAATCTCTAGCTTCACCTTTGGAAGGAAGTCGACTTGGTATTCCGCACCACGGTATAATTCAGTGTGTCCTTTCTGACGACCAAAGCCTTTCACTTCAGAGACCGTCATACCTTCAATACCCACATCAGACAGCGCTTCACGTACGTCATCTAATTTGAATGGCTTAACAATGGCATTTATTAGTTTCATATTCGTTCCTTAAATTCTTCACTAATTCCGTTAATTCTCTTATTACAATCCAAGTTGTGTGCCAAAAAGTTAACTTGTTGATTTTTAATAAGATGAAGATAATTAAGCACTAATAAAAAAAAGGCCGCACCAATTTGGTGCGACCTTTTCACTATCTTAATGCGTAACTCTATTATTGCTCCAGTTTTGGGCAACGGAGTCTTAAGCACTGTTATAACAACGGCTAGTACCCTAGAAACTCAACCCAGCGCTCGATTAGCAACTCGAAGTCGTCAATTCCACAGCTTGCTTGGCTCTCGCAGTTGTAAAAGTCGAACTCACTGCCCTCTTCCATTTCTTGCTCATGACCTAACACGTTTTCTTGAATCGTTACTTCATCTTCATTGATCGCTAGGCTAATCTCTTTGCCAAGCAGCGTCACTTCATTGCTCAGATCCTGTCGTGATTGCTCGATAAGCGCCATCACATGATCTAATTTCTGCTTATCTTTACCGATCTCTTCTTGTAACCAGCGGCCTACGATTTCATGTCCCATGCTGCATTTCACGTAGTACTCACCCATCAGAGTGTTTCTTGTAAATTCGAATTCCATAGTGGCTCCACGCAGTAACTGCAGACAGGGTTAAAAATGAGGCGAGAGTATATAGCGAAGTAATCAATAGATCGAGCTACTCATCCCCCAACATTCAGACATAAAAAAACGCCTTCTACGAATAGAAGGCGTTTAATCAATTATTTAGCCAGTCAGCGATTAAGCTGGTTCTTGGAAAATAACCGTGTCCGCTTTCTCCGTGTACTGACCCATTTTATGGAAGTTCAGGTAACGGTATGTGTCTGCAGCCGTTGCATTGATCTTATCCGCGTACTCTAGGTACTCTTCTTTCGTTGGAATACGACCAAGAATCGCACCAACCGCAGAAAGTTCAGCAGATGCTAGGTAAACGTTAGCACCTGTACCCAAACGGTTCGGGAAGTTACGAGTAGACGTAGACATTACTGTCGACTTGTCTGCAACACGCGCTTGGTTACCCATACATAGTGAACAACCCGGAGTTTCGATACGAACCCCAGCACGACCGAAGATACCGTAGTAGCCTTCTTCTGTTAGCTGGTCTTTATCCATCTTAGTTGGCGGAGCCACCCATAGACGAGTGCTTAGCGAGCCGTTGAACTCTTCAAGCATCTTACCTGCAGCACGGAAGTGACCAATGTTGGTCATACAAGAACCGATGAACACTTCTTGGATCTCTGTGCCTTGAACGTCAGAAAGAAGACGAGCATCATCTGGATCGTTTGGTGCACATAGGATTGGCTGATCGATGTCAGCAAGGTCGATTTCGATAACGTGAGCGTATTCCGCGTCTGAATCAGCAGACAGCAACTCAGGGTTCGCTAGCCACTCTTCCATTGCTGTAATACGACGCTCGATAGTACGAACATCACCGTAGCCTTCAGCGATCATCCACTTAAGCATAACGATGTTTGAGTTCAGATACTCTTCGATAGACTCTTGAGACAGCTTAACAGTACAACCTGCCGCTGAACGCTCAGCAGACGCATCAGAAAGCTCGAATGCTTGCTCAACAGATAGGTGTTCAACACCTTCGATTTCTAGTACGCGACCAGAGAATTCGTTGATCTTACCTGCTTTCTCTACGGTTAGCAGGCCTTGCTTAATGCCGTATAGAGGAATCGCATGTACTAGGTCACGTAGCGTGATACCTGGCTGCATTTCACCTTTAAAGCGAACCAAGATAGATTCAGGCATATCAAGAGGCATAACACCTGTTGCTGCCGCGAATGCAACTAGACCAGAACCCGCAGGGAATGAGATCCCTAGAGGGAAACGAGTATGCGAGTCACCACCTGTACCTACAGTATCAGGAAGAAGCATACGGTTTAGCCATGAGTGGATAACACCATCACCAGGACGTAGTGAAACACCGGCACGGTTCATGATGAAATCAGGTAGCGTATGGTGCGTGTTAACATCAACTGGTTTCGGGTATGCCGATGTATGACAGAAAGACTGCATCACTAGGTCAGCAGAGAAGCCAAGACAAGCAAGGTCTTTAAGCTCATCACGCGTCATAGGGCCAGTAGTATCTTGAGAACCTACTGTCGTCATCTTAGGCTCACAGTATTGACCCGCGCGAACGCCTTCAACACCACATGCTTTACCAACCATCTTCTGAGCTAGTGTGTAGCCTTTATCAGATGCAGATGGATCAACAGGCTTAGCGAATAAGTCTGTTTCTTCTAGACCAAGAGAAGCACGAGCACGACCTGTTAAACCACGACCGATGATAAGTGGGATACGACCACCAGCACGAACTTCATCCAGCAATACTTTGCTTAGTTCGAAGCTAGAGATCTCTTCACCGTTTTTACGTACAACACCTTCATATGGGAAAATATCGATAACATCGCCCATGTTCATGTTTTGAACGTCTAATTCAATCGGAAGTGCGCCTGAATCTTCCATCGTGTTGTAGAAGATTGGAGCAATTTTACCACCAAGACAAACACCGCCAGTGCGCTTGTTTGGTACGAACGGGATATCTTCACCCATGAACCAAAGTACTGAGTTTGTCGCAGACTTACGAGAAGAACCTGTACCAACAACATCACCTACGTAAGCAAGCTGAATGCCGTCTTTTTGCAGTTCTTCGATTTGAGCGATTGGGCCAACCGTACCTGGTTGATCTGGGTTGATGCCATCACGTTCCATCTTCAGCATCGCTTTTGCGTGTACTGGAATATCTGGGCGAGACCATGCATCAGGTGCTGGAGATAGGTCATCGGTGTTCGTTTCACCAGTGACTTTGAATACTTTTACAGTGATCTTATCAGCGACTTTATCTTTCGCTGTGAACCATTCTGCATCAGCCCAAGATTGAAGAACTTGTTGCGCTGATTCATTGCCAGCTTTTGCTTTCTCTTCTACGTCGTAGAACGCATCAAACATCAGTAGAGTGTGAGACAGTGCTTTCACAGCGATTGGAGCAAGCTCAGCATCATCAAGTAGAGATACTAGAGATTCGATGTTGTAACCACCTTGCATAGTACCAAGCAATTCTGCAGCTTTTGCTTTGCTTACTAGTGGAGATGCTACTTCACCTTTAGTGATAGCCGTTAGGAAGCCCGCTTTTACATAGGCAGCTTCATCTACGCCCGGTGGAATGCGGTTTTCTAGTAGGTCAAGAATGGTTTCTTCTTCACCTTGAGGTGGATTCTTCAGAAGTTCAACTAGGCCAGCTACCTGCTCAGCATCTAGTGGTTTAGGAACAACTCCTTCGGCAGCACGTTCTTCGACGTGTTTACGGTAGGCTTCAAGCACGACTTTTTTCCTCTCATTGCGGTTCACTTCTCACCTTCATAATTGTTAGTAAAATAAAGAAGTGAACATCCTTGGAAACTTGGCTCTCCATTGCCATTTTTGTCATTCAATTTGTATTGATGAGCGGCGTCATAGAGGCCAAACTGTGGGCGGTAGAATAGCAAATTTAACGTTAAATTAAAATCTTATCATTTTGACCAACATAGCAAGTTAAGACGAAAGTCCCACTATTTTTGCCTATTTAAGCAGTTAAATAACGACTCCGCGCATGATTATTTGTAAGACGTACCAACAATCAAGTAAACCGAATCGTAGTTATCTTCCGTACGTCCATAAGCTAATATGATTGGTCCTATCGGGGAATCAACACCGGCAAAAACCGAGCCTGCGGTGTACATCGGCGCTTCATTAAGCTTCAAATCATTGTTCGACCAAACGCCACCATGCTCGATAGATGCGCCCACGTAGAACGGTGATTCAAAGAGACCGAAATCATTTTCAAACCACTTATAACGATAAATCAGACTGGTGTACGCCAAGTTCTGACCGATTAAGCTGTTTCTCGGGATACCAGACAGGTTTAAGAAGCCGCCGAGCTCTCTAGGATCAATAGGAAAGACTGAGTTCTTGCTCTCTACAATGCCATAATCGACTTTTCCGACTAAAGTATGTCTTTCATAGCTTTGCGCTGCCATGAAATTGGCTGAAAACTCATAAACGGTATCACTCTCTGAGGTTAACTCTGTGTCGTTGATCTCCGTATCGTTTTGAAAATCGTCATGAGAGACAAGGTATTCCAAATCGACGAAATAACCTTCGGTTGGCAAACTGAAGTTATCTAAGGTGTCCAATCGATAACTAATAAAACCACCAATACGTGAGTAGCCGCCACTCCCCAATGAAGGTAACGAAGCGACTTCTACGTCACCGTTAGTATAGCGAGCACCAAACTTTAGCTCTTGCCACAGAGTAGGCTGATAACCTAACGCTAATTCACCGATGTATTCACTGTATGTCATTGGGAAATAATCGTTAGTTACATCGAGTGTCGGCTCTTCAATTTCATCAATATCGACAGGTAAGTTTCGATTTTGCTTACTGTAGACAATCGAAGCAGAGGTAAATAATTTCTGACTTGAGAAAAACGGCGAGTAAAGCTCCGCCTCAATTCGCTTATCTGTTCCCATCTCAACATTTGTTCTTAATTCAGCACCATGTGAGTTGATATCGGTAAAATTGGCCGAGACACCAATAGAATATTGACTTGTCGTAGAAAAATCGTCTTCGAGGAAGAATCGAAAGTTGAGGTAATTAGGTCCCCAAGACTTTTCATCCACATTAACCGTAAGTTGATCTTCACCATCTACGTTTTCGAACTCATAAGTCACCAACTCAAAACGATCCAACGCATAAAGATCTTGTACCTTTGCCTCGATTTCGCTGGTTTTGAGAACCTTGCCAGAATGAAGGTTCAAACGGTTTTCGAGCAGCTTATCTGAGTAGTGCGTATTGTTATTGATCATCACTTTATCAACCACGGTTTTATCACCATGCTTCAGCTGCCTGCGAGCTTTTTGTTTGTCTTCGATATAGTGTTGGTAATCAGCATTCGAGAGCGACAACTTAGAAAGCTCAACAGAGTGCTGCTTCGCTGCCTCGTAACCGGCTTCGTAAGCTGATGGCATTTTATCGAACTCGGTCGTTTCCATTTGCCCAACATCAGGCTGGAGGAATACATCGTTGTCTTTGAGTGTCTCGGCTTGTTCCTGGGTACTACGTTGAACAAGGTAATTGGAAAGTTGGTCTGCTGCGGCTAAAAAGGTCGTGAAGTCCTCTTTGCCTTTGTAGTTGGTACTGATATCGACTGCAATAATGATATCTGCGCCCATCGCCCTTGCGACATCAACGGGCATATTGTTGGTTACGCCACCATCAACCAGCATTCGACCATCGACTTCATAAGGAGGCAGAGCACCAGGTACCGACATACTCGCCATCATGGCATCGACAAGGTGGCCGTGGTCAATCACGACTTCTTCAAGTTCAATAATGTCGGTTGCGACGGAGCGATAAGGAATGGCAAGATCATCGAAAGAGTCGAGTGGCGACAAGTTACCTGTGGTTTCACGCAGAATACGCAGCATATTCTGGCCTTGTACCACGCCTTTTCTGGCTTTGATTTCTCCCCAACCTAAACCAAGATCGGTATTCAGTTGGTAGCGGTCTTCATACTCTTTATCTCTTACACGACGATCGCTACGATTTACACGGTCTCGGTAACCGCGATTCCAATCCACCGTATAGATAAAGCTTTCAATCTCGTCTGCGCTCATCCCTGTCGCATAAAGACCACCAACGTATGAACCCATGCTGGTACCGGTAATGTAATCAACCGGGATTTGCATCTCTTCGAGCGCTTTAAGTACGCCAATATGGGCAGCACCTTTTGCACCGCCGCCCGCTAAAACAACAGCAACCGTTGGCCTCTTATGAGCTTGTTCAAGTTCCACATGCTCGGATGAATCAATCTGTGCCGCAGTCGCTGCGAACAGTTGAAAACTGATCACAGTACCGACCATACCTAAGCAGCTCACTAACCAACGAGAAATCATTATTTAAACTGTCCTTGTCATTGTTTTCTGTTATGACTTTACCATTGAAAAAGCTTCTTTAGCCACTGTTTTGGTTGACTTTCACAGCTCTTTTTAATGTTTCCATTTTCATCCCAAACCGGCAATTTAACTGCGCCATCACAGTCAAACTCCAACGCACCGTCAGACGTACGAGTGAAGCTCGCGGTTGCGATTCCGGTTGGCCATGGCAGTAGTAGCTGTTCAGGCGTTCTCTGCTTCAAGTAATCAGCGTAGACACGCAATGCACCACTAGAACCAGTAAGCTTTGTCGGTTTATTGTCATCACGTCCAAGCCAGATGGTTGTTACTTCGCGCCCATCAACACCCACAAACCAACTATCGCGGCTGTCATTACTGGTACCTGTTTTACCGGCCAGCCCTGCCCATGCAAACTGGTTCTGTAGGAATCGCCCCGTCCCTTCCGATACACCACGTTTCATTGCGTAAGTGGTTAGCCAAGCGGCTTGCTGATCAACGCGCTGCGATACTCGAGGGATTGATTGGTATAAAACCTCACCGTCACTATCAACCACTGAGCGGAGCGCAGACAAAGGTGCGATACGGCCAGAGTTAGTGATCGTCTGGAACATCTGAGACACTTGGAATGGTGTCAGAGAGAACGCCCCCAAAAACATCGATGGTACTGGGCGAATTTCATTTTTATCGACACCCAGTTTACCTATGGTATCGGAGACCTTATCAATGCCTAACTGCATCCCTAGACGCACAGTTGGTACGTTATAAGACTTAGACAGTGCCACATATAAAGGCACTTCTCCGCGGAACTTACGGTCGAAGTTTCTCGGGCTCCATACGCTGCCCTTACTGCCTTTCAAGCTGAGTGGTGTATCCATCAAAGTCGTCGCAAGCGTGTACTTTTCTGGCTGCTCAAGTGCGGTTAAATAAACCGCCGGTTTCACCAAAGAACCGATAGGACGGCTTGCATTCAAGGCACGGTTAAAGCCGTCATAACCAGTACGCTTACCACCGACCATTGCACGGATTTCACCAGTGTTTCTATCTACCGCGATCGCTGCTGCCTCTAATTTATCACCTGCCGTTTTCGATAGTTCAGGCACCTTGCGAGCAATCGACTTCTCTAGCTTGTCTTGCGAAACCGGATCCAAAGAGGTGAAGACACGTATCCCTTTCTTAGCTTGGAACCTATCACCAACATACTTTTTCAGCTCGATATTGACCTGTTGGAAATAAGCAGGCTGACGGCTGGCAATGCGCGGATTGTCTTGGATATCCAAATCACGGCTTGCTGCTTCTTCATATTGTCTTGGGGTCAAAATATCTTGTTGCATCAACAAACGCAGAACCAGATCGCGTCGAGTTTTAGCGCGCTCAGGGTAGCGAACCGGGTTGTAATACGATGGTCCTTTCACCATGCCCACCAGCAAGGCTAACTGATCAATACGCAGTTCTTGAATCGGTTGGCCGAAGTACAAGCGCGAAGCCAAACCAAAGCCGTGAATCGCTTCACCGCCATTTTGACCAAGATAAACCTCGTTTAAGTAAGCCTCTAAAATACGGTCTTTGCTGTAGCGATGATCCAAGATAAGCGCGATATAAGCCTCACGAATCTTACGCCAAAGCGTACGTTCACTAGATAGGAACAGGTTTTTCGCGAGCTGCTGTGTCAGCGTACTACCACCTTGTACAGTGCGCCCAGCCTTGACGTTAACCACCATCGCACGAGCAATCGCTAGAGGTGAAACACCATCGTGCTGATAGAAGTTTCTATCTTCCGTCGCGAGCAAGGCATCAACCATCACCTCTGGAAATTGGTTACGTTTTAAGAACAGACGTTGTTCATCGTTACTTTTCTCAAGCATGCCCAACATCTTAGGTTCGACACGCAAATACCCCATGTCGCCTTTCTTCTCTAGCGACTGAATACGAGTTAACTCATTACCATTGAAGTGCAGCATCACGTGACGATCAGCTTCCGGCCCGTCGACAAACTCGAACGGACGACGAATCATCTCAATTTTAGTTGATGAAGATGAATACTCACCAGGATGACGAGGGGAGCTCACCTTACGATAATTCAGCACATCCAGTTCATTCTTCACCTGAACAAGGCTGACCTGAGTACCTGGAGATAAATCCAACACACGCGCATAAACAACCGTTGGTAAATCAAACAGCTGGCCTTCAAAGCGCTGCTTCACCACAGAGTCAAGATAGATACCAACAAACAATAGCAATGCAGCCAGTGCTAGGCCCGCTTTCCACGCGATGCCCCACAAGATCTTTAACCAACCTCTGTTACCTGCCTTTTTCGCTTTTGATTTACCTTTCTTGGCCGTCGCTCTCGGCTTTCTTGGTTTAGCTTTGGTCGCTGGTGACTTCTTTGCTGGCGCTTTTTTAGGTGGTGCCTTTTTTGGCGTTAACATTTTGGTCATCATCGGTTCAACTGTCGTTTGGTTTTAGTGGTTGCAACATGGTTAGCAGGGTCATCAGGCCAAGGGTGTTTTGGGTAACGACCTTTCATCTCTTTTTGCACTTCTTTGTACGCGCCAGCCCAAAAGCCAGCTAAATCCTGAGTAATTTGTAATGGGCGCTGTGCAGGAGAAAGTAATTCAAGCACAACCTTTTTACGCCCTAGGGCTATCAATGGTGAGTCTTGTTCACCAAAGACCTCTTGCATTCGAACCGAGATCACGGGTTCAGATTGATACTGGTATCGGATCGCTTTTTTACTGCCTGTAGGCATCAGATAATGTGTTGGCAGCCACTGGTCAATCTCTTGATTCAGAGGCCAACCGAGATACGCCGACAGTGCCTGCTCAATCGAAACGTTTGCCAGCCCTTTCGCAGATTTAACGCCGTTCAAATACGGCGATAACCAAGTATCAAGATGTTCTACTAGGCTCGCGTCATCCATCGCAGGCCAATCATGTTCTGGCATCCAAAGCTGAGCGCAACGCACGCGTTCAACAAGTTGCTTCGCCGTTGGCGTCCAATGTAAACGGTCCAGTCCACATCGAGCGATGTAATTCAACAGCGCTTGGCTAATCTGACTTACGTCCGGCTCAGGTAAAGTCTTAGTGCTGATAACCAGCTTACCCAAAGCAACTCGCTGCTCGGCAACTAATTTGCCACGTTTTTCATCCCAGTCGGCATAATCAGAACAAACAAAAAGCTTAGGAAACGCGTCTTCTAACTGTGCAATATCAACGGGTGTCGCTAAGAAGATCTGACTAGCACGCCCAGTACTACGCATCAAATCAATCACCACGATATACTCATTGCCTGCCAACGGATCATCATCGCGCACCTCTGCGCCGTGACCATTTGCTAGCAGAAAAGCATTGCTGTTAGCACTTCTCGCTTGAGCTATTCGATCTGGGAATGCAAAACAAAGCACCAATGGTAGCAATGATTCGTCAAGTTGTGACAAATCTAAGTGATGATTCAGTTTGCTAGCGAGATTTTTCGCTCGCTGCATCACAACGCTATTTTTCGTGTGCTTTCTCTGCTTTAGCCTATGTAGCGAATGCTGAATATCCGAGACATTGCGCTCTGGCTCTTCCAACAACGCAGCGGCAACAATAGCAACATTCAACATGGCTTGGCTGCCCTGCTGCGCTTTGATCAGCATACTGGCGATACGCGGCTCAATACCTAATCGCTGCGCTTGCTTACCTAACGAAGTAAACTGACCATGGGGGTCTAATAGCTCAAGGCTTTGCAACAATTGCCTAGCTTGCTCTATAGAGGCACGTGGCGGAATATCAAGCCATTGCAGTTCATCCGCATTTGCAGCGCCCCACTGGGTCAACTCTGCCACCAGCGAGGAGAGGTCTGAGTGGAGAATTTCAGGCTCAGGTACAGCGGGTTGCTGTATTAACTGCGTTTCGCTGTACAAGCGAACACACAGACCTTCTTCAATTCGCCCTGCACGACCTGCGCGCTGCTCAGCGGAAGACTGTGAGATTTTGACTTGCTCGAGCTTAGTGATACCAGTTTTCAAATCAAACTTAGCGACTCTTTCAAGCCCTGAGTCCACCACTAATCGAATACCTTCGATAGTCAAAGAGGTTTCAGCGATATTGGTAGCCAATACCACTTTGCGGCGTCCTTTCTCCGATGGTGCAATCGCCTTCTGTTGCTGAGAAAAGTTAAGCTGCCCGTATAGAGGGCATACATCAATGTCACTGGCTAAGTTCTCTAATTGAGCTTCTACCTGCTTTATTGCAGATACTCCAGGTAAGAACGCCAATAGTGACCCCGACTCCTTCTCCATCAGAGAACGAATCACATTAGCCATTTTAGGCGCCAAGTAATCATTAGTACCCAAGGGCTGGTAACGGAATTCAACCGGAAAGGTGCGACCTTGCGACTCAACATACTTAGCCTCTGGCAACAAGGATTGCAGAGCTTGCTGGTCTAAGGTGGCCGACATCACTATCACTTTCAGATCATCACGCAGCGCTTCTTGGATCTCCAAGCTAAACGCCAGTGCCGTATCCGCATGAATACTGCGCTCATGGAATTCATCGAAGATCACCATATCGACCCCAGTCAGTTCAGGGTCAGTTTGGATCATTCTGGTCATGATCCCTTCGGTAACGATCTCTAAGCGAGTTGCACTGCTGGTTTTAGATTCGCCACGAACTCTAAAACCGATGCTCTCCCCCACCTTCTCTCCCAATTGGCTCGCTAAGTAAGCCGCAATATTTCTTGCAGCCAACCGCCTTGGTTCAAGCATGATGATTTTGCCTTGAACGGCTTTGGTCTTAACTAACTGTAAAGGGAAGAATGTTGACTTACCCGCACCGGGAGCGGCCTTTAGAATAAGTTGAGTGTGTGTTTCTAAGCCAGCGAGAAGATCTGGCATCACAGCTTCTATGGGCAGTTGTGGCAATGGGAGAACCTTGTGGTGTAATGTTGGCAACATTGTACATAAAAACCTACCCGTCTAAATAAGTAATATGCAGTTCAATCCACCATTAGAGTCAGCGACTCTTATCAAACGCTACAAACGTTTCCTCACTGACATCAAACTTCCCGACGGCAGCGAGCGAACTATTCACTGTGCCAACACTGGAGCGATGACAGGATGCGCGACTCCGGGTAACACTGTGTGGTATTCAACCTCCGATAATGCAAAAAGAAAGTACCCAAACAGCTGGGAGATCTCAGAAACAGACAAAGGTCACCGGATTTGTGTAAATACTGCGCGAGCAAACCAGCTAGCAGTGGAAGCAATTGAAAATAAGACTATAGTTGAACTCTTAGGTTATAACGCGTTACGAACCGAAGTGAAGTATGGTAGCGAGAATAGTCGAATTGACATTCTGCTTGAAGATAACGAGAAGCCGCCTTGCTATATCGAAGTAAAAAGCGTCACCTTGCTCGATGAACAAGAGACCTCAACTGAGGGGCAAGGTTTTTTCCCTGATGCAGTGACAACCAGAGGCCAAAAACATCTGCGTGAACTCACAGAAATGGTCGAATCTGGAAATAGAGCCGTACTTTTATTCACTGTTTTACATTCAGGTATTGAAAAAGTGTCTGCGGCACACCATATAGACGCCAAATATTCGTTATTACTAAAACAAGCACAAGACGCTGGAGTTGAAGTGCTTTGCTACAAAGCAGAGCTCAGCAGTACTCAAATACAACTAAAACAATCTGTTGAATTTATCAATAACTAAACAAAGATGTTGAACAAATCACATTGATTGCAAGTTTGAATAAGAGTATTTGCCACCATTCGTTCTTTCTGCTATAGATACCCGCCTTAAAATTAGCTGCTTTGCAGTTGACTAGGTGTAAATAGGAGATGCTGTATGCCAGAATCTAAGAAAAAAGCGCTAGGCATCCTAGCCATCGCAGGTGTTGAACCGTACCAAGAAAAGCCAGGTGAAGAATACATGTCACCTGAGCAAACGGAACATTTTACAAAAATTTTAGCAGCTTGGCGCAACCAGCTCAGGGAAGAAGTTGATCGTACTGTGCACCACATGCAGGACGAAGCAGCGAATTTCCCAGACCCAGTTGACCGTGCTTCTCAAGAAGAAGAATTCAGCCTAGAGCTACGTAACCGTGACCGTGAGCGTCGTCTAATCAAGAAAATTGAGAAGACATTAGACAAGATCGAAGAAGATGATTTCGGCTTCTGTGATTCTTGCGGTATCGAGATTGGCATTCGTCGCCTTGAAGCTCGCCCAACTGCTGACCTTTGTATTGACTGTAAAACACTTGCAGAGATCAAAGAGAAACAGATGCAAGGTTAATGCTTGCGGATGTAAAGAAAGGGAGCTTTGGCTCCCTTTTTTGTTTGCTGCCCAAGCGAGATACCTTAGATAGCAATGAGCAGTGTTAAAACGAGTGCTAAGCAACAACAGTACTCACTGCATGCATTAAACCACATTAAACGTCTTAAGAATCGGCTACTGCGGTATCCTCTAGATTAGGTTGTTCACATATGAATTATATCGGGCGCTTTGCACCATCACCGTCAGGTCCTCTTCATTTTGGCTCACTGGTTGCCGCTCTTGGCAGCTACTTCCAGGCAAAATCTCATCAGGGGCAATGGTTAGTCCGTATGGAAGACCTGGATCCGCCAAGAGAGATGGCTGGCGCTGCAGACCTAATTCTTAAGACGCTTGAGGCATACCACCTATTTTGGGATGGTAAAGTCGTTTATCAGAGCCAACGTCACGACCTATACCAAGCGCAAATTGATCAATGGGTGGCTGACAACCAAGCCTACTACTGCCAATGCACGCGCAAACAGATAAAAGCCTTGGGTGGTTTCTATAATGGCCATTGTCGACAGGCAGGATTAACGGATACTGGCGAGCAAGCCGTGCGCTTATGTATGGATTTCCCTGTCGAGTCATTCGACGATGTCCGTCATGGCACCATTCAAATCCCTAAGGCACTGGCAGAAGAAGATTTCATCATCAAACGCCGCGATGGCTTATTTGCTTATAACTTGGCTGTGGTACTTGATGATATCAAGCAAGGCGTAACTGAGGTGGTGAGAGGCGCGGATCTCATCGAACCTACCGGCCGCCAAATCAGTCTTTATAAGACACTGAAACAAAACACAGTGAGCTACTTGCACTTGCCGTTAGCGACCGATGCGTCTGGCAATAAACTGTCAAAGCAAAACCACGCTACCGCTATTGACCTCGATAACCCTAAACCAACACTGCTCAATGCCATGCAGTTCTTAGGCTTTGAGGTTCCTAAAGCTGTTTGTGAGGCTTCAATCGATGAGATATTGGCATGGGGCTGCCAGCAATGGAACGTTGCTCAATTACCTGATAGTTTACAAAAACAACACTGCAATTAGCTCAAAACTAACGGCAAATAGTAAAAACGAAACACAAAAATGCCATAACCAACCACTGTGGTTAAGCAGACGATGTTCTCAAATGGCTCGCGCTAAGCTATTATTAGCCGCAATTAAACTCTGCACTACCACTTTGGACTAAGAGAAAAACAAAGTTGGCGATACCTACTTTGTTCTAAACTAATGAATACAAACGACAATACCCCAAGCGAACAACGCGGATTCCACGAACTAGCACTGAATATTTATACTCGCCAAGAGCACAATATTTCACGTAAGCAGATCAGCGATAACGCACTAAAAGTACTATATCGCCTGAATGGTGCGGGTTTTGACGCATTTTTAGTCGGTGGTGGTGTTCGTGATATCTTACTTGGCTCTCAACCAAAAGATTTCGATATTGCGACCAACGCTACGCCAGAGCAGATCAAGAACCTTTTCCGAAACTGCCGCCTAATCGGCCGTCGTTTCCGCTTGGCACACATCATGTTTGGTCGTGACATCATTGAGGTGGCAACTTTCCGAGGTCACCATCAAGAGCCATCTAAAAACGTATCTGCACAATCGAAAGAAGGCATGCTATTACGCGACAACGTGTACGGCAGTGTTGATGAAGATGCAGAGCGTCGCGATTTCACGATCAATGCGATGTACTACAACATTGCAGACTACAGCATCCACGATTACGCAGGTGGTGTAGAAGATTTAGAAGACAAGCTGATCCGCCTAATTGGCGATCCAGAGACACGCTACCGTGAAGACCCTGTACGTATGCTGCGTGCAATGCGTTTCTCAGCGAAGCTGGACTTTGACATTGAAGAAGACACCGCCGACCCAATTGAAGGTTTGGCGCACCTTCTAAAAGACATCCCAGCAGCACGTCTTTACGAAGAATCTCTAAAACTGCTTCAATCAGGCTACGGTTTAGAGACCTACCACCTGATGCGTGAATACAACCTATTCCAGCAGATGTTCCCAGCAGTAGCTGAGTACTTCACTGAAGATTACGACTCACCGACTGAGCAGATGCTTGATTTGGTGCTCGACTCTACCGACCTTCGTATCGAAGATGGTAAGCGAGTAAACCCAGCGTTCATGTTTGCCGCGATTCTTTGGTACCCAATGAACAAACTGGCAGACAAGCTTGTCTCTGAGCAAGGCATGGCACACTACGATGCGATCATGGAAGCGAGTAACATCATTCTGGATCAGCAAGTAAAATCCATTGCTATTCCTCGTCGCCACACAGCAACCATTCGCGAAGTTTGGCAACTGCAACTGCGATTACCTCGCCGTAACGGTAAGCGTGCCGTTCGCCTAATGGAGCTCAACAAGTTCCGCGCTGGCTACGACTTCTTAGAGATGCGTGGCGAGATTGAAGGTGGCGAGACAAAAGAGTTAGCTAAATGGTGGGAGCGCTATCAGACAGCTGGTCGCAATATGCGTCAAGCAATGGCTAACGACGTAGCGGCGCCATCAAAGTCAGGTCATCGTCGCCGTAAGACTTACCGAAACAAAAAGAGTAAGCAAGCCGAATGACAACTGCTTATATTGCGGTCGGCAGCAACCTTGCCGACCCAGTTAGCCAAGCAAATTTGGCTATCGAAACACTAAAAAGCCTACCGCGATCAACGTTTATTGCGACCTCTCAGCTATATAGTAGCACTCCAATGGGACCGCAAAATCAACCGGACTACATCAATGCGGTAGTCGCGATTAAAACCGAATTAACGCCTATTGAACTGCTTGATTGCACTCAAAAAATCGAGTTAGAGCAAGGGCGTGTCCGTAAAGACGAACGCTGGGGACCAAGAACCTTGGATCTCGACATCGTGCTGTACGGCAATGAGGTGATCGATTCAGAGCGCTTAACCGTTCCTCATTACGGAATGAAAGAACGAGAGTTTGTACTCTACCCGCTTGCTGAAATCGCACCAAGTTTACAACTCCCTGATGGGACTGAGCTGACAGAACTACTGAAAATTGTAGATAAAAACGGGCTCAATGTTTGGCAGCAATAGCCAGGCGCATTAAGGAAAACCAATGAAAAAAGTAACCATTAACGACCTGATCAAGTGTAAACGTGAAGGCCGTAAATTCGCGACGTCAACAGCTTACGATGCGAGCTTTGCTCAGTTATTCGAAAGCCAAGAGATGCCTGTTCTGCTTGTCGGTGATTCACTGGGTATGGTTCTACAAGGCCATAACGACACATTACCAGTAAGTGTTGAAGACATCGCCTACCACACTCGCTCTGTGCGTGCTGGTAGCCCGAACTGTCTTCTTATGGCTGACATGCCTTTCATGAGCTACGCGACTCCAGAGCAAGCTTGTGAGAGCGCAGCTACCTTGATGCGTGCTGGCGCGAACATGGTAAAAATCGAAGGCGGAAGCTGGTTGGTTGATACTGTGAAGATGCTAACAGAACGCGCAGTACCAGTATGTGCACACTTAGGCTTAACGCCGCAATCTGTGAACATCTTTGGTGGTTACAAGGTTCAAGGTCGCGATGACGACCAAGCGGATAAAATGGTTGCTGACGCACTAGCGCTACAAAACGCAGGTGCTCAAATCGTTCTACTTGAATGTGTACCTGCTTCATTGGCAAAACGAATTACAGAAGCTTGTCACGTACCAGTTATTGGTATCGGTGCAGGTAATGTTACCGATGGTCAGATCTTGGTTATGCATGACATGTTCGGTATTTCTGCGAACTACATGCCGAAGTTCTCTAAGAATTTCCTAGCAGAAACAGGTGACATGCGCAAAGCAGTAGCTCTATACAAAGAAGAAGTAGAGAGCGCACGCTTCCCTGATGATGCTCATACAATCGCTTAGGAGTAAGTATGCAAACTTTTGCTGAAATAGCGGCTCTTCGTGAGCAGATTAAACAGTTTAAGCGTGATGGACGTACGGTTGCTTTTGTTCCGACGATGGGAAACCTGCATGAAGGTCACCTTACTCTAGTAAAGAAGGCTCGTGAACTAGCAGACATCGTCGTGGTAAGCATCTTTGTTAACCCGATGCAGTTTGATCGTGCCGATGACCTGAACAACTACCCTCGCACGTTAGAAGCGGATCTAAGCAAACTAACGGGCGAAGGCGTTGAACTGGTATTTACACCGACACCAGAAGTGATGTACCCAGATGGCCTAGACAAACAGACGTTTGTTGAAGTACCAGGGTTATCTCACATGTTGGAAGGTGCGTCTCGTCCAGGTCATTTCCGTGGCGTAGCGACGATTGTCACTAAGCTGTTTAACATCGTTCAGCCAGATTTTGCATGCTTCGGCGAGAAAGACTTCCAGCAACTTGCTGTCATTCGCCAAATGACAACTGACTTAGCGTTAGACATTGAAATTGTAGGCGTTGCAACGGTTCGTGAAATGGACGGTTTAGCAATGAGCTCTCGCAATAGCAATCTGACTATTGATGAGCGCCAACGTGCCCCGGTTCTAGCGCGCACTATGCGTTGGATCAGCAGCGCAATTCGTGGTGGACGTGATGACTACGCATCAGTGATTGAAGATGCGACAGACCAGCTTCGCGCAGCAGATCTGCAACCAGATGAAATTTTCATTTGTGATGCTAAAACTCTGCAAGCCATCACTTCAGAATCGACTCAAGCTGTGATTCTTATGTCGGCTTTCTTAGGTAAGACGCGTCTTATCGACAACCAAGTTCTCGACTTGGTAGCGGAAACCAAAGAAGAAGTGAAAGAAGAAACCGCTGAGTAGCGTGCTGACTCTCAAATAAAAGAGACAAAAAAGGTCGATGTAGTATCGACCTTTTTCTTTACCTGCGATTCAGGGGCGCCGGAGTTAGCTGCGTAAACCGATGCCCTTAGTCACTAGGTAATGTGCAATGCCATACAGTACAACGATAAACACACCTAGTACGCCAAACGACGTCACAATACCCACATCAGACACACCCAAGAAGCCATATCTAAACGCATTCACCATGTAGACAATCGGGTTCAACTTCGACACACCCTGCCAAAACTCAGGCAGCAGGCTAATCGAGTAGAACACACCACCAAGATAAGTAAGCGGCGTCAGAATGAAGGTTGGGATAATTGAAATATCATCAAACGTACGTGCAAATACCGCGTTGATAAGGCCACCTAACGCAAATACCACCGATGTTAGGAAAACGGTCGCAATAATCACGCCCCAGTGATCAACCTGAAGGTCAACGAAGAACAGAGAAACAAAGGTCACGATAGTACCGACCAATAGGCCGCGCACCACACCACCCATCACGAAACCAGCAATGATCACGTAGTTTGGTACAGGGGCAACCAGCAGTTCTTCAATGTTCTTTTGGAATTTAGCACTAAAGAACGATGAAGCCACATTCGAGTACGAGTTAGTAATTACCGACATCATGATCAGACCCGGCACTATGTACTCCATGTAACTAAAGCCATTCATTTCACCGATTCGCGCACCAATCAGGTTACCGAAGATGATGAAATAGAGCGTCATAGTAATCGCAGGTGGAACCAACGTTTGCACCCAAATACGAGTAAAACGGTTGATCTCTTTGGTCAGCAAGCTGCGAAAAGCGGTCCAATATAGGCTGTACATATTATTTACTCCCCTCACGCACGATACTTACAAACAGTTCTTCTAGACGGTTAGCTTTGTTACGCATCGAGAGGACTTTCACATTCTGCTTACTCAACTGAGCAAAGATGGTGTTCAAACCTAGGTTCTTATCAATTTCGATCTCTAAAGAACCATTCACCAAGACTTGGTTGTTCACGCCTTCTAGCTTAGGTTCAGTCGCGCCCTCTTCAAGATCTAAAATAAAGGTCTCGGCGCTCAACTTACCCAGTAGCGCTTTCATGGTGGTGTTCTCAATCAACTCACCACGATTAATGATGCCGATGTTGCGACACAACATTTCCGCTTCTTCTAGGTAGTGCGTGGTCAAGATAATGGTAATGCCCTGCTTCTCGTTGATCTCTTTGAGGAATTCCCACATCGAGCGGCGCAGTTCAATATCGACACCTGCAGTTGGCTCATCAAGAATCAGCAGCTGTGGCTCATGCATCAATGCACGAGCAATCATCAAACGACGCTTCATACCACCAGACAAGTTACGTGCACGTTCGCCGCGTTTTTCCCACAAATCGAGTTGAGATAGGTATTTTTTCGCTCGCTCTTTTGCCAGAGATTTAGGCACACCGTAGTAACCCGCTTGCTGCAAAACGATCTGCTCAACCGTTTCAAACGGGTTGAAGTTAAACTCTTGAGGAACTAAGCCTAGGTTCTGCTTTGCCAGCTCAAGATCGGTATCAATGTCGTAGCCGAATACCTTAACCTTGCCAGAGGTTTTATTTACTAACGAAGAGATAACGCCAATGGTGGTGGACTTACCCGCACCATTTGGACCAAGTAGCGCGTAAAAGTCACCTTTTGCTACCTGTAAACTGATGCCTTTAAGTGCCTCGAAGCCACCAGCATAAGTTTTTCTTAATTGCTCAATTTCTAATGCATACATAGAGATGATTGCCATTTGCTATAAATAGTGTGGTTAGCCGGACAGGATGAAGAGAACGAAACCTGAAATGAACCAGTTGAACTAGCTCAAGATAATGTACGCGGCCATTTTGCAAACAAGTTTATCGTTGAATGACGATGAATACAAATGTCGATTAACGGTTTCGTTATAAAACTTAAAAGAACTAAGGCTGCATAAAGCCCTATATCGAATATCACAGACAAAAAAATACCGCTAAGACATTAACTTAGCGGTACTTTCCGTTATTAGAAATTCATGACCAATATTGATAACTATTGTTCAGGCACAGTGAATTAGTAAGAGTATTAAACCGATTCAAATTGGTGCTCGTCTCTCTCAACGTAGCTTGTTGCGGCCGTCAAGGCTTCATATCTGAAGCGATATGTGTTCGATTCCGGTACTAAATCAATTACGTGGAACTTCTCCAACTGTTGACGAGTGTTCTCATTCGGACACAACAAGTACACCTCACATTGAGCGTCTAGCGCATCTTTGATTGCATTCTCTAGCGCAAGACCAACCGTAACATCAATCATAGGTACATCGGTTAAGTCTAAAATCATTGCTTCGTAATCAGAAATACTTGAGTGCTGACGTGAAATCGCCTTTGAGACACTGAAGATCATCGGCCCTGATAGATAGAAGAACAAAACCTTGCCGTTGGCATTATCCAGTAGCTGACGTTCGCTGTCGGTCAATGGGATATCGTCTTCATCATCACCATCACTGATCGCCTTAACTTGTCTGGCTTGCTCACGGCTCAATCTTTCAATAATCAGAATGTTCGAGATAAATACGCCCAATCCAACCGCGATGATCAGGTCAACAAATACGGTTAGCAGCATTACGCCATACATGACGCCCATGCCCGCATAACTGACCTTGTGCGCACGCTGAATGAAACTCCAATCGAGAATGTTGAAGCCTACATACATCGCAATACCCGCCAGCACAGCCATAGGGATAGGTTCTGTCAACCCACCAGCGACCAAAACCACTAACGCCAATACTAATGCTCGAATCACACCTGACAGTGGAGAGCGCGCACCCACCTGAATATTGGTTACAGTGCCCATGGTAGCACCCGCACCTGGCAATGCACCAAACAAGCCGGAAAGCATATTTGCGATACCTTGACCACGCAGCTCTTTATCAGAATCATGCTCTTTACGAGTCAATGAGTCTCCAATAACAGCGGTCAAAAGCGTATCAATACAACCTAAAGTACCAAGCACTAAAGCATCAATAACCATAGTTGTGAATTGCTCAGCGCTAATAGTAGGGATAACGAGAGAAGGCAGACCTGCTGGGATTTCACCAATACGGCGAATAGAGTCGGTATCGAAGAAAATAACGGACAAAAGAGTGACGGCTACCAACGCGACCAGTTGCGCAGGCACATACTTACGGTACTTAGCTGGGAAGCCAAACAGAATACCGAGTGTCAGTGCACCTAGAAATAGCTCACTCACTTTTAAGTTTGCTAGCGTATCAGGCAAAGCAGAGAGCGTGCCCATTACACCACCGGATGGAGCGGCATGTCCTAACAATGGAGACAGCTGCAAGATAATCAGAATAACGCCAATGCCCGACATAAATCCGGAGATCACGCTATATGGCATCAAAGTGACGTATTTTCCTAGCTTTAACGTGCCAAGTAATATCTGGAATGCACCGGCCATCATCACAACAGTAAAGGTCATTGCCATACCCGTTTCAGGATACTTCGCAACCATACTCGTCATTACGGCAGTCATGATCACCGTCATCGGGCCGGTAGGTTCAGAAATCAAACTACTCGAACCACCAAACAATGCTGCAAATAGGCCAACCATAATGGCGCCCCACAAGCCAGCTTCAGCTCCCGCGCCAGAAGCAACGCCAAATGCCAATGCTAAAGGTAATGAGATGATGGCTGTAGTTACACCGCCAAACATATCCCCTTTGAGATTGATATCCGTAAAACGACTTCCAAACAAAACACACCTTCCTGATGATGAAATGACAAACCTTATCACTTTAACAAATGTATCAAGTGTTCAGAAAGTGTTAATTCAATCACATTATTCATGTCTTATAACCGGATTATTGATAGTGGGCTAAGTTTATGATTTTCCGTACTAGAACACGTCAGATGAGTACATTTTGACGCAGTTTTTACGAGATTGAATTTGTAACATTGTGTATAGTTAAGCATCTTAATTGAGGGATGTAAGAAGCAAGATGCCAGAAATAAAACAGCTTTTTGAGAACAATTCCAAATGGTCTGAAGAAATTCGCTCTGAAAGACCTGAGTATTTTACAACGCTTGAAGAGGGTCAAAGCCCTGGTTTTCTATGGATTGGCTGCTCAGATAGCCGAGTTCCAGCCGAGCGCCTTACTGGCTTATATTCTGGAGAACTGTTTGTTCACCGAAACGTGGCCAACCAAGTGGTTCATACAGACCTAAACTGCCTATCTGTCGTTCAGTACGCAGTAGATGTGCTTAAAGTGAAACACATTATTGTCTGTGGTCACTACGGTTGTGGCGGTGTTAATGCGGCAATTGATAACCCGAAACTTGGCCTTATCAACAACTGGTTACTTCACATTCGCGATAACTACCTAAAATACCGTAAAGAGATCGAAGCGCTTCCACGTGAACAGTGGGGTGACAAGCTTTGTGAGATTAACGTCGCAGAGCAGGTTTACAACCTAGGTAACTCAACCATTATGCAAAGTGCATGGGAACGTGGTCAAGAGGTCGAGATCCACGGTGTGGTGTATGGTATTGGCGATGGCAAATTACAAGACCTTGGCGTGCGCTGCTCTAGTAACGATACTTTAGAGAACAGCCACTTAGAAGCTATCAATAAAATCTTAACGACGCCTCTTCTTAGCCAACAAGGCTAATTATCTCAATCAAAATACAAAAAGCCCGCATCAAGCGGGCTTTTTAATATATTCTGTCGGCAAGCGTAATGATTACTCTTGCGGTACAACTTTGCCAATGTATGGCAGGTGACGGTATTTTTGAGCGTAGTCGATACCAACACCAACAACGAACTCATCTGGGATTTCGAAACCAATCCACTTAGTGTCCACTTCAACTTCACGTCGTGAAGGCTTGTCTAGTAGCGTACAGATCTCGATAGATTTAGGACCACGTAAGCTCAGGATCTCTTTTACCTTAGTCAGTGTGTTACCAGTATCGATAATATCTTCTACAAGCAGAACGTCTTTACCTTGGATGTCGTCATCTAGGTCTTTCAAAATACGAACATCACGTGAGCTTTCCATGCTGTTGCCGTAGCTAGACGCGGTCATGAAATCAACTTGGTGAGTTAAATCAATAGCACGAGCAAGATCCGCCATAAAGACAAACGATCCACGTAATAAGCCAACTAAAACCAGATCTTCACTGCCTTGGTAGTGTTCCGTGATCTGTTTGCCTAGTTCGTTCACTCGATCCTGAACTTCTTGCTCAGAGATCATGACTTCAACTGTATGCTTCATACTGCTCTCATTTTGTTTGGTGATTGCGACAAGTGTAGACAGTTTTGCCATTGGTGCCGCTCAATTTGTGCGTAAGTCTAGCACTGCTCAAATACCCACACCACCTTATGGTTCCAATTTACTGTCAGATTATCAATGAAATGTGCACTTGTGCTTTGTCTGATAGTCGCCTCCTTTCACATCAATGTGGATCACGCTTTATGTATCAAGTTTGATGTAACTGTCTATTAAATAAGCTCAAAGGATTGACCATTCGCATATGCACCATTACACTCATCTTGGCTTAAATAATAATAAAATCATTAATATAAAAAATCGTTGGCAAGGAAAATAAAATGGACTCAATCTCTAAGAGACCTAGAACTAGGCTTTCACCTTTAAAAAGAAAACTTCAGCTGATGGAAATCGCGCTTGAAGTATTCTCTCGTCGCGGCATTGGCCGTGGTGGTCACGCTGACATTGCAGATATCGCTCAGGTATCAGTAGCAACAGTATTTAACTACTTCCCTACTCGTGAAGATCTGGTCGATGAAGTGCTTAATCATGTTGTCCGTCAATTCTCAAACTTCCTTTCAGACAATATCGATCTAGATATTCACGCAAAACAAAACCTACATAATATTGCGACTGAAATGGTGACACTAGTCGCTCAAGACAGCCACTGGTTGAACGTATGGTTCGAATGGAGCGCATCGACGCGTGACGAAGTATGGCCACTGTTCGTAACGACAAACCGCACTAACCAAATGTTGGTACAAAACATGTTTAGTAAAGCGATTGAGCGCGGCGAAGTGTGTGACGATCACGATCCTAAGCATCTTGCGAATCTGTTCCACGGCATCTGCTACTCGCTATTTATCCAAGCGAAACGTGTCGATACCAATGAAGAGTTGTCGACTTTAACTGACAGCTACTTGAACATGTTGTGTATCTATAAGTAGATTCGAGATTCGAGATTCGAGATTCGAGATTCGAGATTCGAGATTCGAGATTCGAGATTCGGTTAAAACTATTGAAAGGGTTGGCGTTTGCGTCAATCCTTTTTTGTTACAATCAGATAGCGGTTGGTTGAAAGAGATTCCCTACTCCTTCCTTCGTCAGTCTAGGGAATGACGGATATAAAGAACTCCTGTACTTCACCGTCGAAGAAATGAATCAGTCATTCAAGTCTGAGATTACCAACTCCCTCCTTCGTCAATCTAAGGAATGATGGCTCTAAAGAGATCCTGCACTTCACCATCGAAGAAATAAACTAGCGATTCAAGCCAGAGATTGCCTCTTTTCTCCTTCGCCAGTCTCGGGAACGAGAAGGTAATAGTGAGCTGCAGCTCGTTCACACTCAAGAATAACTAAAGGACAAACTCCAACATCTCACTCCGTCATCCTCAAGGCGAGGGACGAGCGAGTTGGGGATCTCTTTTAGTAAAATGGCTCACTAATAATGACGCATAAAAAAGCCGCTGACGAATCAGCGGCTTTTACAATCTACATATACTCAAAATAATTGGAGTTGCAGCTAAGCAACAAGTAAGTTCAGCCCTATGAGCATAGGAGTTCTATGCAATTAGGGTGAACTTACGCAGTTAACAACGCTGCGGCTTCAAGTATGAAGAGTATTTACTTCTTCTTTTTCACTGCTTTCTTATTTGGAAGGTCAGTGATTGAACCTTCGAATACTTCCGCAGCAAGACCAACAGACTCGTGTAGAGTTGGGTGAGCGTGGATAGTAAGAGCGATATCTTCTGCGTCACAACCCATTTCGATTGCTAGGCCGATTTCACCAAGAAGCTCACCACCGTTAGTACCAACAACAGCACCACCGATTACACGATGAGTATCTTTATCGAAGATCATCTTAGTCATACCATCTGCACAGTCAGAAGCGATTGCACGACCAGAAGCAGCCCAAGGGAAAGTCGCCACTTCGTAGTTTAGGCCTTCCGCTTTCGCTTCTTTCTCAGTCTTACCTACCCAAGCAACTTCTGGCTCAGTGTACGCAATTGATGGGATTACTTTAGGGTCGAAGTAGTGCTTCTTACCAGAGATAACTTCAGCAGCTACGTGACCTTCATGCACACCTTTGTGAGCAAGCATTGGTTGACCAACAACGTCACCGATCGCGTGGATGTGAGGAACGTTTGTACGCATTTGCTTATCAACGTTGATGAAGCCACGCTCGTCAACTTCGATACCTGCTTTTTCAGCATCGATAAGTGCACCGTTTGGAACACGACCGATAGCAACAAGAACAGCATCGTAGCGCTCAGCTTCAGCTGGTGCTTTCTTGCCTTCCATTGAAACGTAGATACCGTCTTCTTTCGCTTCAACTGCAGTTACTTTAGTTTCAAGCATTAGCTTGAACTTGTTCTTGATGCGCTTAGTAAAGACTTTAACGATGTCTTTATCCGCAGCAGGGATAACTTGGTCGAACATCTCAACTACGTCTACTTTAGAACCTAGAGAGTGGTAAACCGTACCCATTTCAAGACCGATGATACCACCGCCCATGATAAGCAGTTTTTCAGGAACTTCTTTCAGCTCAAGTGCATCCGTAGAATCCCAAATACGTGGGTCTTCATGTGGAATGAAAGGAAGTTTGATTGGGCGAGAACCCGCAGCGATGATTGCGTTATCGAAGTTAACTGTTGTTGCTTCACCTTCGCCTTCAACTAGGATGCTGTTAGGACCAGTGAACTTACCGAAACCGTTAACAACTGTTACGTTACGCATCTTAGCCATACCGCCAAGACCGCCAGTTAGTTGGTCTACTACTTTTTCTTTCCAGATACGGATCTTGCTGATGTCCGTTTGTGGCTCGCCGAATACAACGCCGTGCTCTGCCATCGCTTTCGCTTCTTCGATTACTTTAGAAACGTGAAGAAGAGCTTTCGATGGAATACAACCAACGTTTAGACATACACCACCAAGAGTGCTGTAACGTTCAACTAGTACTGTTTCTAGACCTAAATCCGCACAACGGAATGCAGCTGAGTAACCAGCAGGACCTGAACCAAGTACAACAACTTGGGCTTTAATTTCTTTGCTCATTGTGACCTCTTGTAGTCATTATCCCTAACAGGCTGAGTAGATGTTCTTAAAATTATTGGGCTTTCAAACAGCCAACATTTTACAGAGATGTTAACAGTGTGAAAGTAGCTTTAAGTTAGCCTGTGAGCTAGACAACACTTCCCTTTCGCTTTATGAGAAAAGCGGGAACTGTTCTCTAAAAATAGTCTTTATATAAAGAATTAAGGTGACCCGAAAGCCACCTTAATAATTACTTTCTCAATTACAGTACTAGACGACGGATGTCAGATAGTGCGCTGTTTAGGAAAGTAATGAAGCGTGCACCTTCAGCACCATCGATCACACGGTGGTCGTATGATAGAGATAGTGGAAGCTGAAGACGTGGCTGGAACTCTTTACCATTCCAAACTGGCTTAATTTCAGACTTAGATACACCTAGGATACCTACTTCTGGAGCATTTACGATTGGCGTAAATGCAGTACCGCCGATGCCACCAAGGCTCGAGATTGTGAAACAACCGCCTTGCATGTCAGCTGCAGTTAGCTTACCAGCACGTGCTTTCTTAGACACAGCCATTAGCTCTTCAGATAGCTCGTAAATGCCTTTCTTGTTCACGTCTTTGAATACAGGAACAACTAGACCGTTTGGAGTATCTACCGCGATACCTACGTTTACGTACTTCTTAAGAATGATGCTTTCGCCATCTTCAGAAAGAGAAGAGTTAAACGCTGGGAACGCTTCTAGTGCTTTAGCAACAGCTTTCATGATGAACACAAGAGGAGTGATCTTCATGCCAGTGTCTTTCTTAGCTTCGATTGCGTTCTGCTCTTTACGGAATGCTTCTAGCTCAGTGATATCTGCGTTATCCCACTGTGTAACGTGAGGGATCATTACCCAGTTACGGTGTAGGTTTGCACCAGAGATCTTCTTGATCTTAGAAAGCTTCTGAACTTCAGTTTCGCCGAACTTGCTGAAGTCAACTTTTGGCCATGGTAGTAGACCAAGAGCAGAGCCGTCACCGCCTTTGCCAGATGCCGCAGCACCAGACTCTAGACGCTTAAGTGCATCTTTAACGTAAGACTGAACGTCTTCTTTTAGTACACGGCTCTTACGACCAGTACCTTTAACTTTCGCTAGGTTTACACCGAACTCACGAGCTAGACGACGAACAACTGGAGACGCGTGTGCGTACTCACCGTTTTCTTGGAAGTCGTCTGCAGCTGCAGGAGCTGCTGCCGCTGGAGCTTCAGCTTTAGGTGCAGGTGCCGCCGTAGGAGCTGCTGCTTGTGCAGGTGCTGCAACAGGAGCTGGAGCTGCGCCTTCAACTACGAAAGTCATGATTAGAGAGCCAGTTGACACTTTGTCGCCAGCTGCAATCTTGATCTCTTTAACTGTACCAGCGAATGGTGCAGGAACTTCCATTGAAGCTTTGTCGCCTTCAACAGTAATTAGAGATTGCTCTTCTTCTACTGTATCGCCAACCGCTACCATTACTTCAGTAACTTCTACTTCGTCACCGCCGATGTCTGGAACGTTTACTTCTTTTTCAGCTGACGCTGCTGGAGCCGCTGCAACTGGTGCTGCCGCCGCTGGAGCAGGAGCAGCTGCAGGTGCTGAACCCGCAACCTCGAATACCATTACTAGAGAACCAGTAGACACTGAGTCACCAGAAGCGATCTTGATTTCTTTAACTGTACCAGCGAATGGTGCAGGAACTTCCATTGAAGCCTTGTCACCTTCAACAGTTAGAAGAGATTGCTCTTCTTCTACTGAATCACCGATAGCAACCATGATTTCAGTAACTTCTACTTCGTCGCCACCGATATCTGGAACGTGAACTTCTTTAAGCTCTGCCGCTGCTGCCGCTGCAGGAGCAGCTACTGGAGCTGCCTCTGCTGCTGGAGCAGGTGCAGCTTCAGCTGCACCCGGAGCGCCGGCCGCCTCAGCTTCGAAAATCATGATAAGAGAACCAGTAGAAACTGAATCGCCTTCAGCTACTTTGATTTCTTTAACGATACCTGCTTGAGACGCTGGAACTTCCATAGAAGCTTTGTCGCCTTCAACAGTGATCAGAGACTGTTCTTCTTCAACCTTGTCGCCAACGCTTACAAGAATCTCAGTAACTTCAACCTCATCCGCACCGATGTCAGGTACATTAATTTCGATTGCCATTGCTTATTTACCTTCTAGTTAAGCGCTGTATTAAGCGTATTGTGGGTTTGTTTTTTCAGTGTCGATATCGAATTTAGCAATTGCTTCAACAACTACAGATTTCTCGATATCACCACGTTTAGCCAGTTCAGTTAGAGCTGCAACTACGATGTAGCCAGCGTTAACTTCGAAGTGACGACGTAGGTTTGCACGGCTGTCAGAGCGGCCGAAACCATCAGTACCAAGTACTTTGTAAGACTCGCTTGGCATGTAAGCACGTACTTGCTCAGCGTAGTTCTTCATGTAGTCAGTCACTGCGATTGCAGGTTCTTTACCAAGTACAGTTGTGATGTACGGTACTTTCTCTTCAGCTTCTGGGTGAAGCATGTTGTCACGCTCTACTGCTTGGCCGTCACGAGTTAGTTCGTTGAACGACGTTACAGAGAATACGTCAGATGCTACGCCGTACTCTTCGCTTAGAATTTCAGCAGCTTTACGCGCTTCGTTCATGATAGTACCAGAGCTCATTAGTTGAACTTTGCCCTTAGCACCAGCGTGAGATTCAAGCTTGTAGATACCCTTACGAATGCCTTCTTCAGCGCCTTCTGGCATTGCTGGCATTGCGTAGTTCTCGTTCATTACTGTTAGGTAGTAGTAAACGTTCTCTTGCTCAGGGCCGTACATGCGACGGATACCGTCTTGCATGATTACTGCTAGCTCGTAAGCGAATGTTGGATCGTAAGAGATACAGTTCGGGATAGTGTTCGCTTGGATGTGCGAGTGACCATCTTCGTGCTGTAGACCTTCACCGTTCAGTGTTGTACGACCAGCTGTAGCACCTAGTAGGAAGCCGCGAGCTTGTTGGTCACCTGCTAGCCATGCCATGTCACCAATACGTTGGAAACCGAACATAGAGTAGTAGATGTAGAACGGGATCATTGGTAGGTCGTTCGTGCTGTATGAAGTTGCCGCTGCAACCCATGAAGCCATAGAACCTAGCTCATTGATACCTTCTTGAAGAACTTGACCAGATGTTGCTTCTTTGTAGTAAGAAACGATGCCTTTATCTTCAGGTGTGTATTCTTGACCGTGTGGGTTGTAGATACCAACCTGACGGAATAGACCTTCCATACCGAATGTACGAGCTTCATCACAGATGATAGGAACGATGTTCTTACCGATGTTCTTGTCTTTCAGTAGGATGTTTAGCGTACGTACGTAAGCCATAGTCGTTGAAATTTCACGCTTCTGTGCACCTAGTAGAGGAGCAAACTCTTCTAGCTCTGGTACTTTGAATTCTTGAGTGAATTTTGGCAGACGTGCTGGCGTGTAACCTTGTAGGGCTTTACGACGAGCATGTAGGTATTCGTATTCAGCAGAACCTTCTTCCAGTTTCAGGTAAGGAAGCTCAGACACTTTCTCATCAGAAAGGATGTCTTGTAGGCCTAGACGGTCACGTAGGTATTGTACGTGAGTCATGTCCATCTTCTTAACACCGTGTGCGATGTTCTTACCTTCTGCAGCTTCACCCATGCCGTAACCTTTAACTGTCTTAGCTAGGATTACTGTTGGCTTGCCACCTGTCTCTTTTGCATTGTTGAATGCAGCGAACAGTTTAGAAGAATCGTGACCACCACGCTTCAGTTCGAAGATTTGGTCGTCAGTCATGTCTGCAACTAGTGCAGCTGTTTCTGGGTACTTACCAAAGAAGTGCTCACGTACGTATGCGCCATCTTTAGATTTGAATGTCTGGTAGTCACCATCGATAGTTTCGTTCATTAGTTGAAGAAGCTTACCAGTAGTGTCTTTAGCTAGTAGAGAATCCCAGTTGCTACCCCAGATAACTTTAACAACGTTCCAACCTGCACCTTTGAATAGGCCTTCAAGTTCTTGGATGATGCTACCGTTACCCATTACAGGGCCGTCTAGACGCTGTAGGTTACAGTTGATTAGGAAACATAGGTTGTCTAGTTTCTCACGCGCAGCGAAAGAGATAGCACCACGTGATTCTGGCTCATCCATCTCACCGTCGCCTAGGAAAGCGTATACAC
The DNA here is from genome assembly GCF_013114115.1 of Vibrio sp. 070316B. NCBI lineage: Bacteria > Pseudomonadati > Pseudomonadota > Gammaproteobacteria > Vibrionales > Vibrionaceae > Vibrio > Vibrio sp. 070316B. The sequence continues at coordinate 35,484 of NZ_VTYC01000033.1, forward strand.
GTTGAGCAGAAGTATCTTTAAGACCACGGCCTTCTAGGTACTTAAGGAAACGAGCTTGGTAGATCGCAGAGATCGGACCTAGACCCATAGATACCGTAGGGAACTGCCAGAATTCAGGCATTAGTTTAGGGTGCGGGTATGACGGGATACCTTTACCATCAACTTCTTGACGGAAGTTATCTAGCTGCTCTTCAGTTAGACGACCTTCAACGAATGCACGAGAGTAGATACCAGGAGAGATGTGACCTTGGTAGTAAACTAGATCGCCACCGTCCGTCTCGTTTGGAGCACGGAAGAAGTGGTTGAAACAAACTTCGTAGAACGCTGCTGCTGACTGGTAAGAAGCCATGTGACCACCTAGGTCTAGGTCTTTCTTAGAAGCACGCAATACGATCATGATTGCGTTCCAGCGAATAATCGAACGAATACGACGCTCAAGAGTTACGTCACCAGGGTAAGCTGGCTCTTGCGCTGCTGGAATTGTGTTGATGTAGTTTGTGTTGATACCTGTAGCCATATCAACGCCATCTAAACGCGCTTTATCTAGAACTTGTTCTAGTAAAAACTGTGCACGTTCTACACCTTCTTCACGTACTACTGACTCAAGAGCTTCTAACCAATCTTGAGTTTCCAGAGCATCAACGTCATGCTTCATGTCAGACATGGCGATCTATCCTTTTTGTTAGTTGGATTCTACTAAACACGTAAAAAGCCGAAGTATTACGGCTATTTACCCTGTTGAATTCGACGTAGAGAACGTTCGCGGCGCGACTCTTCCTTCGTCAAATCCAGCAATGTTTCTTCGATGTAAGCTAAATGAGAGTGTGACATTTCACGCGCCTTCTCAGGCTGGCCAGAAACGATCGCATCTACGATATTAGCTCGATGTATACTCACTTTCTCCACAACGTCTTTACGACGATGCAACAGCTTTAAATTTTCTAAGACGTTTTGTTCGAGTAACGGAGCCAAACTACGAACAATGTGCAATAACACCACATTGTGCGCTGCCTCTGTTAAAGCAATAAGAAAAGCCATCACCGCTGCAGATTCGGCTTCAATATCACCCTTCTCTTGCGCGCCGTGAATTTTTTCTTGGCAGGCTTGAATACGAGCAAAGTCTTCATCGGTTCCACGCAATGCCGCGAAGTAAGCCGAAATCCCTTCCATCGCATGACGCGATTCCAACAAGTCTAGTTGGGTTTCAGAATGGGATGACAACAAATTAAGCAAAGGATCTGAAAAGCTTTTCCAGATATTTTCGCTAACAAACGTACCTCCACCTTGACGGCGAGTAAGCAAGCGTTTTGCTTCTAAACGTTGTATCGCTTCTCGGATTGAAGGACGAGACACATCGAACTGTTTCGCCAGTTCGCGCTCAGGCGGCAGCTGCTGCCCTGGAGCCAGTGTTCCTTCCACAATCAACCTTTCTAACTCTTGTTCGATAACATCGGAGAGTTTTGGCTGACGAATCCTTTGATAAGCCATAGTTTGTTGTTCTTCTTTTTCTTCGCTGACAATTGGTAATACCAATTTTAAGTTGGGCAGAAATTAACATAATTAAAACGCCACTGTCCAGCGTAAAATTGACCTGCATCATAGAACGCAGTGTGAATTAACCACGATTTAACAAATGAAATTTAAAACAGCAACCAAATTGGTCTTACCATTTACAGCGGTAATACTTTTGGGGAGTACTCGTGCTAGAAAGTTTCAGGATAAAAATGAATTGTTTCAGAAAGATTAGTCCAAGTCGGTCAAAAATCGAACCAAGCGCACATTTGAGGGGAAATTTCTGTTCATAAGCTTTAATATCTGGGTGTTTGATAAGCTCGTCACACTCTTGATTTATTGATACCCATCAACGAACCACTTTCTTTACATTGCAACAACAAAAAATCACAAGTGGTTATGCTAAGCGTTGATTAAGCAAGGCTCTGCAATTGGCAGAGCCATAAATAGGATTAGGGATTAGAAGCGCAATTTGCCTTTAAATTTTGTCCAGTCAAAGACCAACCCAGGGTCTGTTTTGCGTAACGGTGCTATGTATTGATGGCCAGTGATACGTTCATTAGTGATCTGAGGAAAACTTGAGACCAGTGTTTCCGTTAGCTCAGTCAAGGCTTGATATTGCTGCTCTGTATAGGCAATAAAGTCACTGCCCTCTAATTCAATACCAATAGAGTAATCATTACACCTTTCACGACCGGCAAAGCTCGATTGGCCGGCATGCCAAGCCCTGTCCAGAAAAGAAACGAACTGTACTACTTCACCATCACGGCGAATCAAGCAGTGCGCAGATACCCCCATTTGATGAATCACTTTGAAAAACGGGTGCTCCGCTGGATCGAGCTTGCCCGTGAAGAACTGCTCTATATAAGGTCCGCCGAATTGCCCCGGTGGCAGGCTAATATTGTGGACCACCAGCAGAGAGATATCACCGACACTTGGCCGAGTATCAAAATACGGGGACGGAACATGCCGAGCGTTTTCGTACCATCCTTTGGAGCAGATCGTCATCTTGGTCTCGCTTTCTTTTTTTGCTAGCACAGTAGATTGTGACCTTGCCCATGGAGCAGTCACGCTAGCCTCTTTAATTTGAAGTTAAGCAAGAGTATCATTCCATTCCCACTCCCTTTCAAGATTAGATTTGCGATGAAAAACACACATAACAGCCACCAACGCCTTGACTACTTAAAAGAACAACTGCCTCTCGAGATCACTCGTGCAGTCGCAGAAACAATCAAAGAAGATCTTGGCGGTACGTTAGATCCAGCGGCTGATATTACGGCAAGTCTAATCCCAGCTGACGCGATCAACAGCGCAACCATCATCACTCGTGAACACGGCGTATTCTGTGGTAAAGCATGGGCTGATGAGGTGTTTAAGCAGCTAGGCGGTGAAGTGACTATCGAGTGGAACGTAGAAGATGGCGATAAGGTTGAACCAAACCAAACGCTTTGCACCCTAACCGGTCCAGCGCGCGCACTATTAACTGGTGAGCGTAACGCAATGAACTTCATTCAAACGCTATCTGGTTGTGCGACGGCAACCGCCATCTATACTGACAAAATCAAACACACAGAGTGCCGCCTGTTAGATACTCGCAAAACCATCCCAGGCCTACGTAGTGCACTAAAATACGCTGTGGCTTGTGGTGGCGGTTTCAACCACCGTATCGGTGTTTTCGATGCCTACCTAATCAAAGAAAACCACATCATCGCATGTGGCGGTATTGAAAAAGCTATCTCAACAGCAAAAGAGCTTAACCCGGGTAAGCCTGTTGAAGTGGAAACTGAGAGCCTAGAAGAGCTAGAGCAAGCTATCAATGCGGGCGCAGACATCATCATGCTAGACAACTTCACCACTGACATGATGCGTGAAGCTGTGAAGATCAACGCTGGCCGAGCTGCACTAGAAAACTCTGGTAACGTGACGCTAGACACTATCGCTGAGTTCGCTGAAACGGGTGTTGATTACATCTCGGTAGGCGCATTGACCAAGCACCTAAAAGCAATGGACCTATCAATGAGGTTCAAAGCGTAATTTACTGAATAGTAAATAGTTTCTATAAAGGCACTGTTGATGACAGTGCCTTTTTTATTACCTTAATTATCAGTATTTCAATGCGTTATTTAAGTTGATCGCATAAATTTGCGTGCTATATGCAACAGCTATTCAATAAATTCAAAACCACTCGCGACCACACCTGAACACCATTCCACTTCCCTATCTCGACTTCTATTCTCTCTACCATCTTGTGCTTGCACTGAAACAAACTAAAGAATGGAATGAAAAGAATGAATAACAAGAACAAAAGAACAAATCAGAAAGGTTTCACACTGATTGAATTGATGATTGTGGTGGCGATTATCGGTGTATTGTCTGCGATTGCAGTACCTGCGTACAAAAATTATGTTGCCAAAAGTGAAGTTGCATCGGCAATAGCAACAATGAAAGCTCTACTGACACCAGCTGAACTAACCTATCAAGAAAGTGGAAAATTAGCGGCTAATACGGCAGTAGATACCCTAGGTATATCAGCAGGCTCCAACGTACTAGGAACTATTAGTGTTCCTGCCGATAACGATATTAAGTTCTTATTCGGTTCAAATAGTGCAATCTCAAACGCATACATCACATATTCAAGAACATCTACAGGCTGGACATGTGCAGTAACATCAGGAGGTGTTAGCAATTTACCGACAATTGATAGTTGCTCATAAATGCTCACCAACCTCCCAACAGTTCTTCGTCAGGCTGATTTAATTAGCCTGACTCAAGAGCAAGCTGTGGCGGAACATGTACAAGCTTCAGGTATTTCAACACCTGAAGCTTTACTCGTTCTTGATCTCTTCACAGGTGACTCCCTAGCAAACAATATACAAGCCATCTTTGGCTTGCCGTTAGTTCAATTGAGCAACACCGATTATGAAGCCTTATGTGATCAACTAGGGCTACGTGAACTGATCACTAAATATCGAGCTATCCCGATTTCAGTCTCTAACTCGACGCTCACACTTGCTTCCGCCGATCCGACTGACTTACAAGCGGAAGATGATTTTCGTTTTGCAACCGGGTTGCAGATAGAACTGGCAGTCGCCAATTACTCTGAACTCGAAGGTGCAATACGCAAGTTGTACGGCCGCTCGATTTCCGGGCAAGATTCTAAGCGTAAAGAGATCACCCAAGATGAACTGGCTAACCTAGTTGAAGTGTCTGACGACGAGCTCGCGTCGATTGAAGACCTTAGTCAAGACGACTCTCCAGTTAGCCGATTTATCAATCAGATACTGGTCGATGCGGTACGTAAAGGCGCATCAGATATCCATTTTGAACCTTACGAAGAGCACTACCGTGTGCGCCTGCGTTGTGACGGTATATTGGTTGAAATCCAGCAACCCGCCTCTCACTTAAGCCGTCGTTTATCAGCGCGTTTAAAAATTCTCGCCAAACTGGATATTGCCGAGCGTCGTTTACCTCAAGATGGACGAATAAAACTGCGCCTGAATGACGAGCTTGCGGTTGATATGCGCGTCTCCACATTACCAACCTTGTGGGGCGAGAAGATCGTACTGCGGCTGCTTGATAGCAGCGCGGCTAATCTCGATATCGACAAGCTCGGGTACAGCGACGATCAAAAAGCCCTCTACCTGAATGCACTCAAACGCCCACAAGGAATGATCTTAATGACAGGCCCCACTGGCAGCGGAAAAACCGTCTCGCTTTATACCGGCCTTAGAGTATTGAACACCACAGAACGCAATATCTCCACCGCAGAAGATCCGGTAGAGATTAATCTGTGTGGTATCAACCAAGTGCAAGTAATGCCAAAGATTGGCTTTGGATTCGCTGAAGCCCTGCGCTCGTTTTTACGACAAGATCCGGATGTGGTGATGGTCGGTGAGATTCGAGATTTAGAAACCGCAGAGATCGCCATCAAAGCATCGCAAACTGGTCACTTAGTGCTTTCAACGCTCCATACCAACTCTGCGGCAGAAACCGTTACCCGACTCGCTCATATGGGGATTGAGCCCTTTAACTTAGCCTCATCATTGAGCTTGATCATTGCCCAACGACTGGCAAGACGCTTGTGCAACCAATGCAAAGTCATTGACGACTCACCAGACATCTTCCTGCGTCACTCAATACCTAGCAGCAAAACCATTTATAAGGCTAACCCACAAGGGTGTAACGAGTGCAATCAAGGCTATTCTGGGCGTGTCGGAATTTATGAAGTGATGCCATTCACCGACAAACTCAAAAATAGCCTTATCAGCAAACCGAATGCGTTGGAGGTTGAAGACCTCGCTCGCCGAGAAGGGATGCGCACACTGCAAGAGTCGGGATTAGATAAGCTACTTGAAGGCACCACCAGCTATCAAGAGCTGCAACGTGTTCTGTACCTATAATCCAGAGGGAGCTTCAATGATCAGCAAAACTAAGCAATCACAATTAAAAAGCTACCACTGGAAAGGCATCAATAGCTCCGGTAAAAAAGTATCAGGGCAAACCTTAGCGCTTACCGAATTAGAAGTACGTGAAAAGCTCAAAGATCAGCATATCCAGATAAAGAAAATCAAAAAGAAAAGCATCTCGGCACTGACGCGTTTAACCCATAGAGTTAAATCTAGAGACATCACCGTGCTGACCCGCCAGCTTGCGACCATGCTAGGAACCGGAGTCCCAATTGTACAGGCGATTAAGTTGGTCTCAGATAACCACCGCAAAGCTGAAATGAAATCTATCCTGTCACACATCTGTAAAGGTGTTGAAGCTGGTACACCTATATCCAAAGCGATGCGAACCGCAAGTCGTCACTTTGATGACCTCTATACCGATTTAGTCGCAACGGGTGAGCTCTCGGGCAACCTTGCGCAAGTATTTGAACGCCTAGCGACCTATCGTGAGAAGAGTGAACAGCTCAAGTCTAAAGTCATCAAGGCGCTCATCTATCCTGCAATGGTGGTCACTGTCGCACTCACTGTCTCCTATTTAATGCTGACCATGGTGATTCCTGAGTTTGAGTCGATGTTTTCAGGCTTTGGTGCCGACCTCCCTTGGTTTACACAGCAAGTACTAGAGCTTTCTCATTGGATGCAGGCATACAGCTTTTATACATTTGTAGGTGCAGGGTTAGCAGCCTTAGTTATCTATCAACTCTGTCAGCGTTCCTACTCGATTCGATTATCGACCAGCCGCTTGGGGTTAAGGTTTCCAATTCTAGGCGGTGTCATGGCCAAAGCCTCCATTGCCAAATTCAGTCGCACACTATCAACCAGTTTCGGTTCTGGTATCCCCATTCTCATGAGTCTAAAAACCACAGCCAAAACCGCAGGTAATTTGCACTATGAATCGGCAATCATCGAAGTACATCGCGAAACCGCTGCGGGCATTCCAATGTATATCGCAATGCGAAATACCAACGCCTTTCCTGAGATGATGTTGCAGATGGTGATGATTGGCGAAGAGTCAGGCAACCTTGATGAAATGCTCAACAAAGTCGCCTCGATTTACGAGTTTGAAGTCGACAACACCGTCGATAATTTGGGCAAAATATTAGAACCGCTGATCATTGTGTTTTTAGGATCCGTCGTAGGCGGTCTTGTGGTTGCGATGTACTTACCGATCTTTAATCTTATGAGTGTGTTAGGATAGCCAAAAGCAACTAAACACCCATGAGTAGAAACCTCTACTCATCTTGATTAAGTGGTAAAGGACACTATGGAAGTATTTCACTACTATCCTTGGCTATTCCCGGTATTAGCATTCATTTTTAGTCTTCTGATTGGCAGCTTCCTTAACGTCGTCATACATCGTTTACCTATTATGATGGAACGCGAATGGCAACAAGAGTGCTCGGAGTATTTCTCCCAATATAAAATTCCTGCGCCAGAAGGTAAGTTCAACCTCAGTGTTCCTCGCTCTACTTGCCCTAAATGTAAAACTCAATTAAGAATCGTCGACAATATTCCAGTGTTAAGCTGGTTGTTCTTGAAGGGTAAGTGTCACAGCTGTGCTAATCCAATCAGCGCTCGCTACCCTTTGGTTGAACTGCTGACTGCGACACTTTGCACAGTTGTTGCCAGTCACTTTGGTTTCAGTTTTTACGCTATTGCACTGATATTTTTCACCTTTGCGTTAATTACCGCGACTTTTATCGACCTCGACACCATGCTATTGCCTGATCAAATTACCTTGCCGTTAGTTTGGTCTGGTATCGCTTTAGCCCTATTTAATATCAGTCCAGTATCGCTTCAAGACTCAGTAGTCGGCGCTATGGCTGGCTACCTCGCGTTATGGTCCGTCTACTGGCTGTTCAAACTGCTGACAGGTAAAGAAGGCATGGGTTACGGTGACTTCAAGTTACTGGCTGCACTTGGCGCATGGCTGGGTTGGCAGCATCTACCGATGATCATCCTGCTGTCTTCGCTTGTTGGCCTGGTGTTTGGTTTGATTCAGCTGCGCTTGAAACAGCAAGGCATTGATAAAGCCTTCCCATTCGGCCCTTACCTTGCGATTGCTGGTTGGGTAAGCTTGATGTGGGGTAACGACATCATGGGTTGGTATTTCACTTCAGTATTAGGAATGTAACCATGGCAATCATTATCGGATTAAGTGGCGGTATAGCCAGTGGAAAAACGACTGTCGCTAACCTATTCAACGAACATTTTGGCATTGATATTGTCGACGCCGATATCGTGGCACGTGAAGTGGTTGCGTTAGGCAGTGATGGACTAAAACAGATTACTGCTCATTTTGGTGAAACCATCTTGCTTGAAGATGGCACACTCAATCGATCTAAACTGCGCGAGCTGATCTTCTCAGACCCAGAGCAAAAACAATGGCTCAATGATCTTCTTCATCCCATGATCCGTGACAAAATTGACAGTGACCTGTCTAAAGTCACCTCTCCCTATGGTTTATTAGTCGCACCTCTATTGGTTGAAAACCAGATGCAAGGCATGACGGATCGCGTATTAATTGTTGATGTGCCTACAGAAGTGCAAATTGAACGAACGATGAGCCGTGACAATGTTTCTAGGGAACAAGTTGCATCAATTTTGAAATCACAAGCTTCAAGAGAACAACGCTTAGCAGTTGCAGATGACGTGATTAAAAACCATACTAAAAACCAAGAACTTTTGCCGCAAATCACAGATTTACATAAAAAGTATCTGGCAATCAGTACAGTAGATGGGTCAGAATAGAACTATGTTGAATGAAGGCTTGCTCGATGATCACCCACAAATTTGAACATCCTCTAAATGAGAAAACACGCATCTACCTAAGAGTGGAATCGCTCTTGAGGCAGTTACACCTGTCTTCTACATTTTCCGATGCTCAACAGTATCAACTCTTTTTCCGCTCTATCTTCGATCTGATTGAAATCTTCGAACAGATCCAACTCAAGAGCGAACTTGCAAAAGATCTTGAGAAGCAACGTGTCACCTACAAAAGCTGGTTAGACGTTGAAGGTGTCGATCAAGAGATGCTTACGTCACTGCTCAATGACATTGGCAACATCTATCGTGATTTAATGCACGCGGAGCGTTTTGGCCAATCTCTTAAAGAAGACCGCTTCCTAAGTGCCATTCGCCAGCGTTTTAATCTGCCTGGCGGTTCATGCTGCTTTGACCTACCAGCGCTGCATTATTGGTTACACCTCCCTCTTGATAAGAGAATGAGAGATGCCAAGGCGTGGATGGATAGCCTACAGCCTCTGTATGAAGCGCTAACGCTATGGTTAAAGCTAACCCGAGAGACTGGTCACTTTAAAGAGCAAATTGCTCGCGCTGGCTTCTTCCAGAGCGATGCTGAAGAAGCGAATATCCTTCGCCTATCCATTCCGATGCAATACGGTGCCTACCCTATGATCTCAGGGCACAAAAACCGCTTTGCTGTTAAATTCATGAGTTTTGAAACAGGACAAGCCTGTACTCAAGATATCGAATTTGAGCTGGCTATCTGCACCTAATTAATTTCCTTTAGCGTTTGGCTTGAGTGAACACTTGAGCCTAAACTCTTTGTTATTACACCCTCTAATTAAGAATCACTATGTCGAACAAAATCACCATCGTTAAATGCCCTCAATGTAATACTGACGTTGAATGGGGTGAACAGAGCCCACACCGTCCGTTTTGCAGTAAGCAATGTCAGATGATTGATTTCGGTGAATGGGCAGACGAAGAGAACAGTATCGCTGGCGCACCAGATATGTCTGATAGCGATGGTTGGTCGGAAGACCAGTACTAAGATTCGAGATTCGAGATTCGAGATTCGAGATTCGAGATTCGAGATTCGAGATTCGAGATTCGAGATTCGGAAAAATGATTGAAGGGTTGGCGTTTTGCGTCAATCCTTTTTTATTGCCGACAGTTTGGTGTTTGCCAAAAGAGGTTCCCTACTCCTTCGTCAGTCTAGCGAATGACGGTAACTTTAGTGCTCGGTTCACTCCGTCACTTCCATGAATAAGGAACAGGCTAGCCCGGAGCTAATATTTCCAAGCCAAATACATAACATCACAGACCAAATGCAGACCAGTGTACTTCGTCGCATACAGAATTCATGCCCCAGTCCTCTTATAGCGAGCCCTTTAGTTTTATGTACTAATTCGTACATCAAACCTCCCGTCATCCCCAAGAGTGAGGTACGAACGAGTTGGGGATCTCTTACTTTCAAAGGTCTAAATAGCAGGCACAAAAAAGCGGAGCCAAATGGCTCCGCTTTTATCGATAGAATGCAAAAAGAATTACTTCTTAGCAAGCTTCTCTTTAATACGAGCAGACTTACCAGAACGCTCACGTAGGTAGTACAACTTGGCACGACGTACTGCACCACGGCGTTTAACTTCGATGCTATCAACCATTGGAGAGTGAGTTTGGAACGCACGCTCTACACCTTCACCGTTCGAGATCTTACGAACTGTGAATGCAGAGTGAAGACCACGGTTACGAATAGCGATTACTACGCCTTCGAAAGCCTGTAGACGCTCACGGTCACCTTCTTTTACCTTAACCTGAACTACAACAGTGTCACCTGGTGCGAATTTAGGAAGGTCTGATTTTAGTTGCTCTTCTTCAAGAGCCTTAATGATGTTGCTCATTTGTATAAATTCCTAGAATAAACTGATACTAAATTTAATAGGTTACTGCTTGCTTTTCGTTAAGAGCGTTGCTCTTTAATGAATTCAGCCAGTAATTGTTCCTGTTCGTCAGTCAGAGCTAGGTTTTCCAGGAGTTCTGGTCTTCTTAGCCAAGTTCGGCCCAACGATTGTTTTAATCGCCAGCGACGAATGTCCTTATGGTTTCCAGACTTGAGTACCGAAGGCACCTCTTTGTCGTCTAGCACCTCAGGGCGCGTATAGTGAGGGCAATCTAGCAAACCATTTGCAAAAGAATCTTCTTCTGCTGATGCGAAATCTCCAAGTACACCCGGTACAAACCGAGAGACTGAATCAATCAGCGTCATGGCTGGCAGTTCACCACCCGTCATCACAAAATCCCCAATCGACCATTCTTCGTCGACTTCAGATTGAATGATGCGCTCATCTACCCCTTCGTAGCGACCACAAATAAGAAGTAAATTCTCGTTTGTTGCCAGCTCTTCAACACCTTTCTGGTCGAGTTTACGACCTTGAGGTGAAAGGTAGATAACTTTCGTCTTTCCCGGTGATGCTTGTTTGGCAGTTTGAATAGCGTCGCGCAAAGGCTGAACCATCATCAACATGCCAGGACCACCACCGTAAGGTCTATCATCAACAGTGCGATGTTTATCATGAGTGAAATCACGAGGATTCCATGTCTCAATAGATAAAAGACCTTTCTTTACCGCTTGACCCGTTACTCCAAAATCAGTAACTGAACGGAACATTTCAGGAAATAGGCTAATTACGCCAACCCACATGTGTTCTCTCGCTCTATGATTTTAAAGTTAGAATCCAGGATCCCAGTCAACTTCGATCCGTTGAGCTTCGCGATCAACTTTCTTGATCACTTGCTCTTCAAGGTACGGTACTAACCGTTCCTTTTGTCCGAAAGCATCCTTAAGATTTGCTTTGATTACTAGAACATCGTTTGAGCCAGTTTCTAGCATGTCGGTAACGACACCTAGATCGTAACCTTTAGTGGTTACAACTTGCATACCAAACAATTCACGCCAGTAGAATTCCTCTTCTGACAATTCAGGTAATGAAGCAGGGTCTATTGCGATTTCAAAGTTAGTCAGTACATGAGCGTCCTCGCGAACCTCAAAACCTTCCAGCTTACACACCATACCTTTGTTATGGCGCTTCCAGCTTTCTACTTTGAATTCAACCCACTTCCCCTTTTGGTTAACGTACCAAGGAGAGTAATCAAATATGCTTTCAGCGTTGTCTGTGTAGGAAAAAACTTTAAGCCAGCCACGAATGCCATAGGTAGCACCAAACTTGCCCATAACAATTTTTTCGTCTTGCTTGCTCATCGTTTCTTTACCCTTCATCGACATAAGCTATTTCTCTTTTAAAAAGAATTAAGCCGCTTTTTGAGCGTCTTTAACTAGCTTAGCTACACGATCAGATAGAGATGCGCCTTGACCAACCCAGTGGTTAACGCGATCTAGGTCTAGACGTAGACCTTCTTCTTGACCTTGAGCAGTAGGGTTAAAGAAACCTACTTTCTCGATGAAACGGCCAGTTGCAGCGTTACGGCTATCCGCAACTACGATTTGATAGAATGGACGCTTCTTAGCGCCGTGACGTGCCAAACGAATGGTTACCATGTCGTCCTCTTTGCTTTCTTAATAAAATAATTAACCCCAATAACCATTTATCACTAAACAGCTTGGGGTCTCGTGCCAAATTAAAGCCCCGGAATTTTACTCTTATTCCGGGGCAATGCAAGGGGTTTAGCTATTTTTTCACCAACATAGTGCCTGTATACTTTCTGTGACACAGATAACACTATGAAAAGTAAAGGTGCTACAGGTTACATTAGGCGATTATCGACCAAACGGGTTGAAGCCGCCGCCCATACCACCCATGCCACCGCCGCCCATCATGCCTTGCATGTTGCGCATCATGCCTTTCATGCCACCTTTCTGCATTTTCTTCATCATTTTCTGCATTTGAGTGAACTGCTTAAGCATACGGTTTACATCTTGTACCTGTGTACCAGAACCAGCGGCAATACGTTTTTTACGTGAGCCTTTGATTAGCTCAGGGCGTTGACGCTCTTTCATGGTCATAGAGTTGATGATCGCTTCCATCTGCTTGAACATCTTGTCATCAACTTTATCTTTCACGTTGTCTGGTAGCTGAGACATGCCTGGAAGTTTATCCATCATGCCCATCATGCCGCCCATGTTTTGCATCTGTCCTAGCTGTTCACGGAAGTCTTCAAGGTCAAAACCTTTCTTCTCTTTGAACTTCTTAGCCAGCTTCTCTGCTTTCTCGGTATCAACGTTTTTCTGTAGGTCTTCAATAAGCGACAGAACGTCACCCATACCTAAGATACGAGAAGCAACACGATCAGGGTGGAATGGTTCTAGTGCGTCAGTTTTCTCACCAACACCTAAGAATTTGATTGGCTTGCCTGTGATATGACGAACAGACAGCGCCGCACCACCACGCGCATCACCATCAACTTTCGTTAAGATAACACCGGTTAGTGGAAGCGCATCACCAAAGGCTTTTGCCGTATTCGCCGCATCTTGACCTGTCATAGCATCAACAACGAATAGAGTTTCAACTGGGTTGATTGCCGTATGAAGCTCTTGGATCTCGCCCATCATCTCTTCATCAATCGCTAAACGACCCGCGGTATCGACAAGTAGCACGTCGTAGAATTTCTTCTTCGCGTGGTCGATTGCAGCGTTAGCAATATCAATCGGCTTCTGGTCAGCCGAAGATGGGAAGAAGTCAACGCCAACATCGCTAGCTAACGTTTCAAGTTGTTTGATCGCCGCAGGACGGTAAACGTCGGCAGACACAACCAAGACTTTCTTCTTGTCACGCTCTGTCAGCAATTTAGATAGCTTACCTACCGATGTGGTTTTACCCGCACCTTGTAGACCAGCCATTAAGATAACCGCTGGCGGTTGTGCTGCTAGGTTAAGTGCTTCGTTAGACTCACCCATCACCGCTTCAAGCTCAGCTTGAACGATCTTAATGAATTCTTGGCCCGGTGTTAAAGATTTAGAAACCTCAACACCCACAGCGCCTTCTTTTACACGCTTAACAAAATCGCGGACAACTGGCAGTGCCACGTCAGCTTCAAGAAGCGCCATACGCACTTCACGTAGCGTATCTTTAATATTGTCTTCGGTCAGACGACCTTTACCGCTGATATTCTTCAGCGTTTTGGATAGACGATCCGTTAAATTATCAAACATAGTTTTCTCTTCGCTCAATCCTGCGACTATTAAGTTGAGTATACATTAGCGTGGATTAGAGTCATACCCGTTGTAGGGCGTTAATCATCCACGCTTGTGATGTGAGACGGTGTTCACTTGGAATTGAGTGAGGTTCACCATAGCCCCAAAGAGCGATGCAAGGTATAATTCGCCAATTAGTAATCATTTTAATGGATACCATGGACAGTCTTATTGCGATCGCAGCAGCCTTTCTTTATACAATGGCGATTTCCACGATCATTCCAGGTCTCGTGCACCAAACAGGAATCCGTGTAAAAACGGTGTTTATCAGCGCATTACTTGCTCTAGCTTTCCATGCTTGGTTGCTTGGCGATTTAATCTTTAATGCCAGTGGTCAAAACCTCAGTATCTTAAACGTTGCTTCACTGATCAGTTTAATCATTTCTCTAGTGATGAGCGGTGCTATGCTCAAAACCAGACTGTGGTTCATTCTTCCTGTGGTTTATAGCTTCGCAGCACTGAACTTGATGGCAGCAACTTTTCTTCCAAGTACCTTCATCAAACATTTAGAGAATGACCCAAAACTGCTGATGCACATCTCTTTGGCGCTGTTCTCTTACGCGACACTGACTATCGGAGCGCTATACGCACTACAGCTTGCGTGGCTAGATCACAAACTTAAAAAGAAGAAAGCACTGGTTATCAACCCTAACCTACCTCCATTAATGATGGTTGAAAGACAGCTTTTCAAGATCATCCTAATTGGTAATGGCTTATTAACGGGTACCTTACTGACTGGTTTCATCTTCGTACAAGACATGTTTGCTCAAGGTAAAGCACACAAAGCTGTATTGTCTTTTATTGCTTGGGTTATCTACTCCATTCTTCTTTGGGGTCATTACCAAAAAGGCTGGCGTGGACAAAAGGTGACTTGGTTCGCCCTTGCTGGTGCCAGCATGCTCACATTAGCCTACTTCGGTAGTCGCTTCGTTCAGGAAATCATCCTGAGATAACACCCAAATTAAAGGCAAGGTCACGCATACCTTGCCTTTAAAATATTGAGTCAGATAGATTCAATTGACATCTCGACCATGTTCGGTCATAAATTAATCAAGATACACAAATAGGAAAAGAATAGTTTTGGACGACATATCAACGGGTATCTTATTTGCGCTACTCGCGTGTCTCATTGTAATTTCTGGTTATTTCTCTGGTTCCGAAACGGGCATGATGTCCTTGAACCGCTACCGTTTAAAGCACTTGGCCAATACGGGTCATAAAGGTGCAAAGCGCGTAGAAAAACTTCTGAACCGCCCCGACAGGTTGATAGGCCTTATTCTCATCGGTAACAACCTTGTCAACATTCTCGCTTCTGCGATCGCAACCATTCTTGGTATGCGTATCTACGGGGACATCGGTGTGGCTGTCGCAACCGGTACCCTGACTCTCGTGATCCTCGTATTCGCTGAGGTCACACCAAAAACCATCGCTTCTCTGTTTCCTGAACGTGTCTCCTACGCTAGCAGCATCTTGCTAATGATTCTGATGAAGGTACTGTCACCACTGGTGATATTAGTGAACTTCATTACCAATGGCTTCATTCGTATTCTGGGTGTCAAAGCCAGTCACGACGCGACCGATCATTTGAGCTCTGAAGAGCTAAGAACCGTTGTAAATGAAGCGGGCAATCTAATACCTCAACGTCACCAAGATATGTTGGTGTCTATTCTAGATTTAGAGCACGTTACCGTGAACGATATCATGGTGCCTCGTAACGAGATTACCGGTATCGACATTAATGATGATTGGAAATCCATCGTTCGCCAACTGACCCACTCCCCTCATGGCCGAGTTGTTCTTTATCGTGACCAAATTGATGAAGTAGTTGGCATGCTAAGGCTACGCGAAGCGTATCGTTTGATGCTTGAAAAAAACGAATTCAACAAAGAGACTCTGCTGCGTGCCGCAGACGAAATCTACTTCATTCCTGAAGCAACCCCACTCAATATTCAGCTGCTAAAATTCCAACGCAACAAACAGCGCATCGGTCTAATCGTTGATGAGTACGGTGATATCAATGGCTTGGTGACATTAGAAGATATTCTAGAAGAGATTGTCGGTGAGTTTACCACTTCAATTGCGCCAAGTTTGTCTGATGAAATCACACCGCAGAGCGACGGCAGCTTCCTAATTGAAGGTAGTGCGAACATTCGTGATATCAACAAAGGCTTGCAGTGGGCTCTCCCAACCGATGGTCCTAGAACGTTAAATGGTTTGATACTTGAACATCTGGAAGACATTCCAGAGAGCCACCTAAGTGTTCAGGTTGCCAGTCATCCAATGGAGATTGTGGAGCTTGAAGAGAACCGCATCAAGCTAGTACGTGTGTTTCCACAGATCGTAAATGGATAACAGGTTCAAATAGTGATCTCTATTGATCTGCTACATGAGAAAACAGAAAGGCCCGGTTCAATGAACCGGGCCTTTCATATCTTACTCATCGAGAATCAACTCAAATGATTAATCGACTTTAAGCTCTTTAAGCATTGACTCAGGCAGTGCTAGTTCGTCATTCTTGTTTACTGAGATACCAGCAGCGATGATGGCATTCGCGATCTCTTTCGCTTCGTCCAAAGAGTGCATTGCTGCTGTACCACACTGGTATTCGTTCAGCTCAGGGATCTTATTCTGGTTCTCAACTTTCAGCACGTCTTGCATTGCCGCTAACCAAGCATCAGCAACTTGCTGCTCTGAAGGTGTACCAATCAGGCTCATGTAGAAACCTGTACGACAGCCCATAGGTGAAATATCGATGATCTCTACGTCTGCACCGTTCAGTTGAGCACGCATGAAACCAGCGTATAGGTGCTCTAGAGTGTGGATACCTTTCTCAGATAGGATATCTTTGTTTGGTGCCGTAAAACGCAGGTCAAATACCGTAATGGTATCCCCTTTTGGAGTTTGCATTGTTTTCGCAACACGAACTGCTGGTGCGTTCATACGAGTGTGATCTACAGTAAAACTATCTAATAAAGGCATTGCTATTCTCCGTGACGGTTGGCTTTAGAAAAACCAACTTCGATTGTCTTCTAGTTCTTTGCGGCACTGTTTCAGTTGCCAGCCATAATCTTTTGCTTGCTGTTCGACTTTACGAGCCACCTTAATTAAAGATGGTTTGCTGTTATACGACTTACGTTTATAACCACCGCGGCCTTCATGGTAAGCCAAGTACTGGTTGTACGGGTCCCATAGCGAGATACCGAGTTGACGACGCGTTTCGCTGGTGTACCAGCCTATAAACATCAGCGCATCATCAAAGTTGGTTCTTGAACCGCCATTGTTGGTCGCTTTTTGGAAATCTTCCCAAGCGGGATCCTGAGCTTGAGCATAGCCATAAGCGCTGCTTACACGTCCCCAAGGAATAAACCCAAGGATGTAGTCTTTTGGTGGGCGCGCATCATGACGGAAGCTACTCTCTTGTTTTACAAAAGCCATCGCTACGTTGATGGGAGTACCCCACTCTTCTTGCATATCTAAGGCATCTTCATACCACGATGGATGCTCTCTGAAGATACTACATAGGTTGTCTTGCTGTTTCGGCGGTGGTGTTGCACAACCAACCAAAAGGCTAGAGACAACACCGACAGTGACTACAGGTAACCATTTACTACTCGCACGAGTAGGCTTACCTAATAAGGTTTGCTTCCTTTCCACCAACGTCTCGCTATGCTTTTAAATACGAAAAATAATCCGCTAAGAAGCTATCAAAATCTTGAGTGCTCGCTTCTTCACTTTGTTGCTGAGCTACCACAGAGCGTTGAACCTCTGCTTCCATCAGCTCAGCTGAATATACTTTGTATTGATGTGCTTTGTGCTGTTGAGCGTACGTTTTGCCTAGCGCACAGCCAACTTTACCTAAACCACCTAACTTCTTAGTCTCTTCTAGCAATTGGCCAGAAATGGTTAGCTCTGGGTTATCAATCCAAGCTTCAAGCGTATCGCAGGTTTCTTGGTAAGCTCGGCCGCCTTGTTCAGCATCCATCATCTCAGCAATTGAGCGTAGGTCTTTGAAAACGCGCTTAGCCCAATCTTGAAGAGACAATCGCTCACCGTGACAACCAATTTGCAGTTCTAGACCAACTTGACGACCTTCCAAGATCACCTTGTTCCAGTTATCACGCCAGCATTCAAGCTCACAGTTATCCATTTCAGCAGAGTCAGTTAGCACACTCCACGTTAGGAATAGATCTAAGAAGCGAACTTGCTGCTCAGTGATACCAATTGAGCTGAATGGGTTTACGTCTAGAGAGCGAACCTCGATGTACTCAACACCGCCACGAGCCAGTGCTTCAGACGGTTTCTCACCACTCTTCGCCACACGCTTAGGACGAATAGGTGCGTAAAGCTCATTCTCAATTTGCAATACGTTGCTATTAAGCTGACGGTATTCGCCATCAACCTTAACACCAATCTCTGCAAACTCTTCAGATGGCGTGCGAATCGCTTGGTTTAATCCTTCAAGGTACTGACCTAGGCTGTTAAAGCCTATCTTCAATACGCTTTGTGCGCTGTTAGTGTAACCAAGATCACTCAGACGCAGCGCCGTTGCTTTTGGTAAATACAGTGTCTCGCCAACCTTTTCAAAAGGTAGGTTGGTTTCTCTTCCTTTGATGAAAGAAGAACACAATGCTGGCGAAGCACCAAAGAAGTATGGGATTAACCAACCAAAGCGGTAGTAGTTACGGATCAAACCGAAATACGCATCTGACTTAGCTTCACAACGCGCCTCTTCTGTTTGCTCTCCAAATAGGCTATCCCAGAAGCTTTCAGGGAAAGAGAAATTGAAGTGCACACCAGAAATAATCTGCATCAAGCTACCGTAACGACGTTTCAAACCTTCTCGGTATAGCGTTTTCATTTTACCGTTATTAGACGTGCCGTATTGCGCGAGCTGAATGTAATCTTCGCTACCAACGTAACAAGGCATAGAGAGCGGCCACAGCTTTTCGCCGTCTAACTTGGTTTGTGTGAAATGATGAATATCAGACAACTGATTCAAAAGAGTAGGAACGTCATTTGAAACAGGCGTGATAAATTCCAGTAACGACTCAGAGAAATCGGTTGTTACCCACTCGTTCATCAACGCAGAACCTAAAGCCTTAGGGTGCGGCCCAGTAGCAAGGTGCCCATCTTCCGTGTAGCGTAATGTTTCCCTTTCAACACCACGACCAAATTGAGAGAAGGTCTTAGGGTTGGTTGCAACTTGCTTTAGTCGCGCAGCAAAATCAGTCAAAATTCAGTTCACTTATCTTATATCGTTCTGATTAGAACTATCATAAATTAGGTTGGAGGAGAAAAGTAGAGTCTCTTCCCTCCCCCTTTAATGTGTACTCTAACGAATGATTTCAAGCTCTTCTATTGGAATATCTAACTTTTCTAATTGCGGGCGAAGCGAAGCCGCATCACCAACCACAATTATTTGATAATCATTCGGGTCAAACCATTTCTTAGATAGCTCGTTTAAGGTCTCTTTTGACACCGTTTCAACTATCTGATTACGCTGTTGTAGGTAATCTTCATCAAGGCTCAATGCAACAATATTACTCAACAACCCTGCTTTCTGACTTGGCGTTTCGTATTTGAGTGCATCTTGTTGACCGACGGCAAGGCGCATAAATTTCACCTCTTCGTCAGTTAATCCACTTTGGCTAAACTCATTCAGTTCATTAATAAACTCTTGAATCGATGCCACTGTCGCGTTAGCTCTTACCTGTGCGCTAAACACTACTGCGCCCGTTTCACGAGTACTGGCAAAGTAACCGCTCGCACCATAAGTGTATGCTTTGTCTTCACGTAGGTTCTGGTTGATGCGGCTATTAAAATTACCCGCTAGGTTAAAGTTAGCCAATTGGCTCTTATACAACTCACCCGTAGCATCAAAAGGCAGACCTTTGCGAACTAAACGAACGATACTTTGTGGTGCACCTGGCTTATCAACTAAATACAAACGCTGCTCAGTCAGGTCTTTGACAATCTGTGGGCGTGTTAGCGGTGCCGCCTCGCCTTGCCACTCCTCAAAGAATTGTAGCTGCTTTCCAACCTCTTTCTTCGAGATGTCCCCTACAATAACAATATTAGCTCCCTCTGGAGTATAGTGTTGACTGTAAAACTGTTTTACATCGTCCAGAGTTAACGATTCTAGCGAGTCTTTAGTACCATCACTTGCACGAGCAAAAATACTGTCGCCAAACAGCACTTCACGGGTTGCTTGAGATGCCATCCAACTTGGTTGTTGATGCTGATATACCACCCCTTCTAGCATCTGTTTCTTAACGCGTTCGAAGTCTTGATCATCGAACTTAGGCTCAAGCAAAACTTCTTGCACGATCGCTAAGGTTTGAGGCAGGTTTTTCTCTAGCGTAGAAATTGAAATATCTGTGGTGTAGCTACCAGCACTAATGCTCACGCTGCTCCCCAGCTTATCTAGAGTCGCCTGGAGCTCTTCAACCGTTCGCTTAGTGGAGCCTTCTTCCATCATAGCGGCAGTTAGGTTTGCTAGCCCCTCTTGTCCTTTACGAACATAACGCTCACCCGCAGGTAGTTGAATTTGCATTTGTACCGTTGGCGTTTCGCTGGTTTCAGTACCAATCAAATCAGTACCGTTTGCAAAGTGCATGCGATACAGCTCTGGCATTGTCGCTTCGACACCAAAGGTCACCTCAGGCATCACACTGCGATCAAAAGTGTCCGTTGCTCTTCTGAAGTTCAGTTGGTCTTCCGTTACTTTACTGTATTCAGGCAAAGTACGTGGTGGCGTGGTAAATGTTGCTTCTCGAACGGCTAAATCAAGCTGCTTTTTCGGAACCACACTCAAAGTCACCTTATGCTTGCCTTCGATGAAGTCTTGGTAGGCCTTGCTCACGCTTTCAGGTGTAACGGCACGGATTTGATCCAGTTGGGACTCAATGCGATCTGGCTGACCATAGAAAGTTTGGTTAGATGCCAATTGCGACACCTTACCTTTAACACTTTGCAGTGCAAAAACCGCATCCGCTTCGGCCATTCCGGTAATCTGATCTAGGCGTTCTTGTTGAATGCCCTCTTTCGAGAACTTATCTAAGGTATTCATTAACTCTTTGTTGAGAACGGTTAAGTCACCTTTTTTACCAGAATTACCCATCGCATAGACGTACATAGTACATGCCAACTCAGCACAATCGTGGAATGAGCCTGCACTCACGGCTTTTTGTGTCTTCACTAAGTTTTGGTAAAGGTAACTGTTAGTACCGGAACCTAAAACGTTAGACAGTGCATTCAGTGAAGCTTGTGTCTCTTCGCCGCGATAAGTTGTCGGCCAACCGACCAATACCATTGGTTGGCGAATGTTATCTTCTAGAGTGATGTACTTGTCTTCCGTTAGCACAGCAGGCTGTTTCTCTGCAGCTTTAACTTCTGGGCCTTTTGGGATCGGGCCAAAGTATTTATTAACCCACTCAAGCGTATCGTCGACATCGATATCACCACCGATTGTCAGTACCGCATTATTTGGGCCGTACCAACGCAAGAAGAATGCCTTGAGATCATTCACATCCACTCGGTCAAGATCTTCGACATAGCCAATTGGTTGCCATGAATATGGGTGCCCTTCAGGGTAAAGCGCTTCACCCATGCGCTCCCACATCAAACCATAAGGGCGATTTTCATAGCTTTGAGCTCGTTCATTTTTAACCGTACCTCGCTGAACCTCGAATTTCCGCTGAGAAACCGCATCAAGTAAGAAGCCCATTCGGTCTGACTCTAACCACAACATTTTTTCAAGTTGATTAGATGGGACGGTTTCAAAGTAATTAGTGCGGTCACGATTAGTGGTGCCGTTTAACGAACCACCGGCCTCAGTAATGATCTTGAAGTGCTGCTGGTCACCAACGTTCTCAGAGCCTTGGAACATCATATGCTCGAAGAAGTGCGCAAAACCAGACTTGCCTATCTCTTCACGTGCAGAGCCGACATGATAGGTAACATCCACGTGTACAAGTGGATCGGAATCATCGGGAGAAAGGATAACGGTGAGTCCATTATCTAATTGATACTTAGCATAAGGAATCACCACTTTATCTTTAGAGGGCTTAACCTCTTCTAAAAGAGTGACACCTTCTGGTAATGAGGAAAAGAAGGATGTTGAGCTAGGTACATTGTAAGAACAGCCGGCAATGGCGATAAGAGAAAATGTACCAAGTAAAACCTTTTTCATAGGTTCTCCTTAGAAAAAACCGAAGTAGATAGCAGCAAGTAAGCTATAGCGAGCAGCTTTGCCAATCGCAATCAAGATAACGCTAGGGATGAATTTCATTCTCAGCCAGCCAGCGGCTAGACACAAAGGGTCACCGATAACGGGCAACCAACTGAAGAGTAAAGTCCAATAACCATAACGGCTTAGCCAAGCCATAGCCTTATGACCATGCTTTTCTGATTGAGTTCGATTAGGCAACCACAAACCAATCCAATAGTTAGTAAGGCCACCTAACGTATTGCCGAGTGTCGCTATCAGAATGATCGACGATGTTGAGAATTGATCTAAGCTCAATGCCGCGACAAGGCTCGCTTCAGAGCCTCCGGGCAACAAGGTGGCACTCAAGAAGCCACTGATAAATAAGACCCATAGCGCTGAATCAGAGAACCAAAGCGCTATGTTTTCGAAAAGAGAATTAAAGAACTCTAGCACTGCATATTAACCTTCTTGCATCTTAAGCAGTATCTTGCCTCTGGTGTGTCCGGTTTCTACCTGCAGATGAGCCGACTGTGCCTCTTCCAGCGGGTAAATACCTTGAATTTCTGTTTTTAGCAATCCAACACTCACCATATAAAGCATGGTATCCATTTGCTCTGGGTTAGGTTCCACCAACATACCTGATGCTGTGAAACCTAAAAGTTTTGCCTTCTCGCAGATTAACTCTGCCGATAGGGTCGGAACGGTAACCACTCTTGCGCCATCTTTCAGGCACTTCAACGCATCAAGCGCCGTATCGCCACCTACCAAATCAATCAGCACGTCGACATCCGACACTCGTTCAGACGCTGGAGCAAATTTATAGTTAATAGCATGGGCACCTAGCGTTGCTAGGTAATCAAGATTTGCTTCGCTACAAGTGGTGTAAACCTCAGCTTTTGCTGCAACGGCAATTTGAACGGCAATGTGTCCAACACCACCCGCACCCGCTAAAATGAGTACGCGATCGCCCTCTTTCACTTCCGCTTTATTGAGCGCTTGTGCCGCCGTTTGACTCGCCAGAGGGAGAGCGGCTGCCGCTTCTAATGTTACAGAGTTAGGAATGATGCTCAGTGCAGTTTCAGGTACACACACATATTGGCTGTAACCACCGCCTTGCAATGGGAAGCCGATAAAGCCCGCCACATTATCACCAACAGTAAAACGCTCAGCCTGTTCGCCTAACGTAACCACTTGCCCCGCGATATCGTAGCCTGGTACCCAAGGTAGGTTATCTTTGTTTTGTGCAGCCGCCCAACCTAGCCCTGCTCGAGTTTTAACATCTATCGGATTGACGCCGGAAAAAGAGACCTTAACCACCACTTCGCCAGCTTTAGGCTCTGGTATTGCACTGGTTTGAAGTACAAGGTTTTCCACCCCACCAAACTCGGTAATCGCTATCTGTCTATTTTCCATTTAAACACGTCCCTAATTAGTTAAAACCTAACGAATAAAAGAAAGGGATGCACAAGCATCCCTTCGACTATAAACCATTTAATAAGGCTAAGTTAACCGCTCATTCGTAAATTGACGACCAATTAACGTAACGATACATGACCTAGCTATCCACTAACCGACTAGCGCTAATAGAATACCGGCCGCAACCGCGCTACCTAATACACCTGCCACGTTCGGCCCCATTGCGTGCATCAACAAGAAGTTCTGAGGGTTAGCCTCAAGACCAACCTTGTTCACAACACGAGCTGCCATTGGAACCGCTGATACACCAGCAGCACCAATCAATGGGTTGATGTCCTCTTTCGAGAAACGGTTTAATAGCTTCGCCATCAACACACCGCCCGCAGTACCGATACTGAACGCCACCGCACCTAAGCCTAGAATACCTAACGTTTCTAAGTTCAAGAAGGTATCTGCTTGAAGCTTAGAACCTACACCCAAGCCAAGGAAGATAGTTACAACGTTGATCAGTTCGTTTTGTGCAGTCTTCGATAGACGGTCAACCACACCCGCTTCACGCATTAAGTTACCTAAACAGAACATACCAACCAGTGGTGTTGCTGAAGGTAGGAACAAGATCGTCATCAGTAACACTGCAAGTGGGAAAAGGATCTTCTCACCTTTGCTTACGTGACGAAGCTGAGCCATCTTAATTTTGCGCTCTTCTGGAGACGTTAACGCCTTCATGATTGGCGGCTGAATGATAGGAACTAAAGCCATGTAGCTGTATGCCGCTACAGCGATCGCACCTAGCAGATCAGGAGAGAGCTTACTCGCTAAGAAGATAGCCGTTGGGCCATCTGCACCACCGATGATTGCGATAGAAGAAGCATCTGCCATCGTAAATTCCATGCCTGGAATGTAGTTCAGCAAGATCGCACCAAACAGTGTTGCGAAAATACCGAACTGAGCAGCCGCACCTAACCACAAGGTTTTAGGGTTAGCAATCAACGCACCGAAGTCCGTCATCGCGCCCACGCCCATAAAGATCAGCAGTGGGAAAATACCCGTTTCAATACCAATGTAGTAAACGTAGTAAAGCAAACCACCTGGATCAGTAAATCCAGCATTTGGAATATTGGCTAATACAGCACCAAAACCAATCGGCAACAACAGTAAAGGTTCAAATCCTTTGCGGATTGCCAAAAACAACAGCAAGCAACCGACCAGCATCATACAGATCTGGCCGAACTCGAAGTTAGCAATCCCTGTTTCAGACCATAAGGTCATCAATCCTTCCATGGTACTCCCTTACGCTAGGCTTAGTAGTGGAGCGCCTACAGTAACTGCATCGCCTTCTTTAACATTCAGTTCTTGAACGATACCACCACGAGCAGCACGAACTTCCGTTTCCATCTTCATCGCTTCAAGAATAAGCAGAACGTCGCCTTCAGCGACTTCAACGCCCGCCTGAACGTTAACTTTAAAGATGTTACCCGCTAATGGAGCTGGTACCGCTTCCGCGTCAGATGCCGCTACCGGTGCAGCTTGTACCGCTTGAGCTGGTTTTGCTGATGGTGCTACTGACGTCAGCTCACCTTGTGGGCCAACTTCTACATCATAAACCTGACCATCCACTTTCACGCTGTAGCTCTCGATACCACCAGATACAGGAGCTGGTGCCGCTGCTGCCACAGGAGCCGCAGCTTCTGCCGTTGGCGCAGGTTCGAATGCTTCTGGGTTACGACGGTTCTTAAGGAACTTAAGACCCACTTGTGGGAACAGTGCATAAGTCAGTACATCATCTACCGTATCTTCCGCTAGAGAAATACCTTCTGCTTTTGCTTTTTCTAGCAAATCAGTCGTTAGCTCATCCATTTCAGATTTCAGCAGATCTGCTGGGCGACAAGTGATCGCTTCAGCACCATCCAATACTTTAGCTTGCAGTTCTGCATCCACTTCAGCTGGAGCTTGACCGTATTCGCCTTTCAATAAACCCGCTGTTTCTTTAGTGATGCTCTTGTAGCGCTCACCCGTCAGTACGTTAATAACCGCTTGAGTACCGACAATTTGAGAGGTTGGCGTTACCAAAGGAATGTAGCCAAGCTCTTTACGTACGCGTGGGATCTCTTCAAGCACCTCATCCATACGATCGGCAGCGCCTTGCTCTTTCAACTGAC
This sequence comes from Vibrio sp. 070316B, assembly GCF_013114115.1. Taxonomy (NCBI): domain Bacteria; kingdom Pseudomonadati; phylum Pseudomonadota; class Gammaproteobacteria; order Vibrionales; family Vibrionaceae; genus Vibrio; species Vibrio sp. 070316B. The sequence goes on from NZ_VTYC01000033.1 coordinate 61,182, forward strand.
CTTCCATGTTAGTCAACATGCCACCAGGAACCTGAGCGATCAAGATACGAGAATCAACGCCTTTCAGCTGGCCTTCCCATTTCGCGTACTTTTTACGAACATCACGGAAGTAAGAAGCGATTGGCTCAATCTGATCCAGCTTAAGATTCGTATCGCGCTCTGTACCCTCTAACATCGCCACAACCGTTTCAGTTGGTGTGTGACCGTAAGTACAGCTCATTGAAGAGATAGCCGTGTCTAGAATATCGATCCCCGCCTCAACGGCTTTAACCGCTGTTGCAGTCGATAGACCGGTTGTTGCGTGGCTATGCAGCGCTAGAGGAACATCACACGATGCTTTGATGCGTGTAATTAACTCTTCTGCTTCATAAGGCTTTAATAAACCTGACATATCTTTGATACATAGTGAATGACAACCTAGGTCCTCTAGACGCTTAGCCAGATCAACCCAAGTATCAGAGTTGTGAACCGGACTGGTTGTGTAAGACAAGGTACCTTGAGCGTGGCCGCCAACATCAATCGTTGCTTTCACCGCTTTCTCAAAGTTACGTACGTCATTCATCGCATCAAAAATACGGAATACGTCCATGCCGTTCTTATGGGCACGTTCAACAAATTTTTCTACTACATCATCCGCGTAGTGACGGTAACCCAACAGGTTTTGACCACGCAGTAGCATCTGCATTGGTGTGTTTGGCATCGCTTTTTTCAATTCACGCAATCGCTCCCATGGATCCTCTCCAAGAAAACGAATACACGAATCAAACGTCGCGCCGCCCCAAGTCTCTAAAGACCAGTAACCGACTTTATCCAGTTCTGCTGCAATTGGCAGCATATCTTCGATACGCATACGAGTAGCAAATAGTGACTGGTGCGCGTCACGAAGTACCACATCTGTGATAGCTAGTGGTTTAGACATGCTCATAAACTCCTTTTTAATCCTTTAAATGCTACTTAGCAGTCGACGCACGGTATTGATGAACCGCGGCCGAAATTGCTGCCACTACCTGTGGACTAACAGCTGAAGGGTTTGATTGTGATTTTTGAATTTTTTTAGGTGCTGCGATCGGCTCTGGTACTTCTTCTGGTACCAGTTTTGACATCAACCGAACGAGGTAAACTAGAATAGTTAGGAAAATAAAGACAACGGACATCCCCGTTATCATCAGAGTCGCCGCATCTCCTAGCAGGCTTCCAATATTAGTCATGTTGCTTCCTTTCTTCGTCATCCTGACATATGTACAGGATTTCAGCGAATAGTGATCCCGACCCTTGGATTATCTCGATTGGTAAAACTTTGTCAATTTTGTTTAAGGTTCTGTTACGGATAACGCACACATTAGGTTAATTATTCGCCTGCCAGATCACATAAATCTGTCAAATATGTAATTTTCAGAGAATTAAACTGTGACTTAAATGGAGCTTTTTTAAGAAATGATATGAGAAAGGTGGAATAACAAGGAAGTATTCGATAACCACTTAAAATACAACAAGTTAAATGTTAAGTAATTTTAACATTTGATCAACATTTATGTATCAGACATAAAAAAAGCCTCGTAAAAACGAGGCTTTTTTTAATAATGTGGCGCGCTCTGGAGGATTCGAACCTCCGACCGCCTGGTTCGTAGCCAGGTACTCTATCCAGCTGAGCTAAGAGCGCACGGTTTTAATATCAATTCATTGTTACTAACAACAGATCAATATAAGGATTTCATTCTTATAGAAAGAAGCCCTAAATAGTGGCGCGTCCTGGAGGATTCGAACCTCCGACCGCCTGGTTCGTAGCCAGGTACTCTATCCAGCTGAGCTAAGGACGCGCAGTTTTCGATATCGGTATTCCCAATATCAGGGGTTCATAAAAGAAACCCTAAATAGTGGCGCGCTCTGGAGGATTCGAACCTCCGACCGCCTGGTTCGTAGCCAGGTACTCTATCCAGCTGAGCTAAGAGCGCACGGTTTTCGATATCAGTATT
>NZ_VTYC01000034.1:0-62671 GCF_013114115.1 Vibrio sp. 070316B
TTTCGAATCTAAAGTACAAAAAGTTTTAGGGGTGTAGCTCCAATTGGCAGAGCAGCGGATTCCAAATCCGCGTGTTGGGAGTTCGAATCTCTCCACCCCTGCCATATACGAAGCCTCAGCAGAAATGCTGAGGCTTTTTTACATCTGTTGCTTCTACGAAGCAATGTTGGGAGCTGGATCTCCAGCCCGGTCTAATCTCCGGAGTGCCGGCCCAGTCCACCCCTGCCATATTTAAGGCTCTAGCAGAAATGCTAGAGCCTTTTTGCTTTTTACCGGTCTAAATTCCAGTCAATTATTCCCTCGTTCCGCTCATTCTGATGAGGTAATGTAAGTGCTTACTTATCTCAGCCTCTTTTATTAATAGCCAAAGCACGAACTTCATTTCTTTATGAGAATTATTCTCAATATTTTGTTACATTTTGGTCGTTACTACTAAAAGGCTGCAAATATGGATATCTCTCGTCGTAAATTTATTCAATCATCTCTCGCTATATCTGCACTCACAGTTCTCCCTGCTTGTTCTATGAAGCGATCGGTTGATGAGAAGGGAGGGTATGTTTATGACTTAACTGCTGAGCCTTCGACTGCTGAAATTGTACCAGGGTTTACTACTAACGTTTTGGGGTTCAATGGTCAGATCCCTGCGCCAACAATTCGTTGTCGACAGGGCGAAAAAGTTACGATTCGCTTCACCAATAAACTATCAGAACCAACCACAATTCATTGGCATGGATTAAGAATCCCTATCGAAATGGATGGTGTGCCTTTCTTGAGCCAGCCACCAATTATGCCCGGTGAAACGTTCGTCTATGAATTTACGCCACCGGACGCGGGTACGTTCTGGTACCACCCGCACATGAACAGCATTAAACAACTTGGTATGGGCTTGGTCGGCCTAATTGTTGTTGAAGAGAGTGCTCCAGTTCAGTTCGATGAAGAGCATGCTTTGATGCTTAAACACTGGCATCTCGATAAGCAAGGTCAGTGGAAGGACTTAATGATCCCGCGTCTTAGCGCTCGTATGGGCACTCCAGGAGAGTGGAGTAGTGTTAATGGAGTACATGAGCCTACTTATCTGTTAAAGCAGCACGCAACGACTAGGCTTCGTATAGCCAATGTCGATAATACAATCACCTATCCTATCGCTGTTGAAGGTGCTGTGGCATGGGTTATTGCTATAGATGGCAACCCAGTAAAGACACCTTACAAGTTGACTGAACATAAAATCGGTCCAGGTATGCGAGTTGATATAGGACTGATTGCTCCAAAGGCTGGCAAGCGAGTGAATGTTCTGCAAATGAAGGGACGTTTTCCTTTTTCCTTGTGTCAATTTGAGGTCGTAGATTCCACGCTCATAGAAGGCAAAGCACTTCCTTTGTTGCCTCTGAATCCAGTACCTAAGTTAGATCTCGCGAATGCAGAAGAGATCGATTTTGTGTTTGAGTGGGAAGGGGCGGTGTCGCCGGTTTCTAAAGATGGGAAATCCATGCCTAAGTTTTGGCTGACAAATAAAAGAGCCTGGGAAGGAATGAGTAAAGATAATATTCCAGCTCCACTCGCTACATTAGAGTTAGGTAAAACCTATATATTCGATCTTAAGAATGTTACCCAATACCATCATCCAATCCATATTCATGGTCATACGTTCACGGTACTTGAGTTAGATGGCAAAAAGATTGAAGAACCTTTTCATACAGATACCGTGTTACTTGGAAAGAACGGTCGAGCTAAAGCGGCATTTGTGGCAGATAACCCCGGACGTTGGATGTATCACTGTCATGTGATTGAACATATGAAAACAGGACTGATGGGTTATATCGAAGTTAAGTGACACCTGTAACGTTTAATATTTGCGCATACATTCTTAGTTTCCACCCTCGCTTTTATCGGCGTTAAAGCTAGAATATAGGGATTATTGTTTGGGAGGATTCATGGGTCAGTTATCTATTCTTGGTTTTATCGCTATTGGTGGCGCTTTTGGTGCTTGTTCACGTTATCTGATTTCCGAGTTATGCGTAGTGATGTTAGGACGAGGTTTTCCTTATGGTACGCTAACTGTTAACGTGATTGGCTCTTTGATTATGGGATTACTGATCGCCGCGTTCGAAAATGAGATGGTTGCAACTGAACCATGGAGACAGATTATTGGCTTGGGCTTCCTTGGTGCCTTGACTACATTCTCCACTTTTTCGATGGATAACGTGCTTCTTATGCAGCAAGGCGCATTTTTCAAGATGGGGCTTAATGTGCTGCTTAATGTAGTACTCAGTATTTCAGCCGCATGGATCGGCTTCCAACTTTTGATAAAGTCTTAAAACTTTCTTACGATTTGTTAACAACTCGGCTTGGTTTATCCAAGTCGTTTTTATATACTCGATCGTACTTGTCGGAGTGCCATATGGCTGAGACCGTTAACTCGGGATCCGTTGAACCTGATCAGGCTAATACCTGCGAAGGGAACAAGAGTAGATATCTAACTAGAATCCCTCTAGAGATCTATCACCAGATCACAACTGTATTTCTTACCGTGATCCCTCTTGTAGCATCAATCCGTCAAGCATTTTTATCCCAATAAATAATGGCTAAAAGCCAAGGAAAAATGCTATGTCGAGTCGTAAACAAGCAAGACTGGAAGCGAAGAATTTCATCGATTCTTTATCAGTACAACCTTATCCAAATTCAAAGAAAGCTTACATCCAAGGTTCTCGAGAGGACATTCAAGTCCCAGTTCGAGAGATATCACTCGCTGATAGCCTTGTTGGTGGTACCAAAAAAGAGCCTGTATTTGAACCTAATGCTCCTATTCACGTCTATGACACCTCCGGTGTTTATACCGACCCAACGCACGAGATAGACCTTTATAACGGCCTTCCAAAGCTAAGAGAGCAGTGGATCGAAGAGCGTGGTGATACTGAGCTATTAGATGATGTTAGCTCTGTGTATACCAAAGAGCGCCTAGAGGACGAAACCTTAGACGAGCTTCGTTACGGAAACCTGCCTAGAATTCGTCGTGCGACTGGCGAGCAATGTGTGACTCAGTTGCACTATGCTCGTAAGGGGATTATTACCCCTGAGATGGAATACATTGCGATTCGCGAGAATATGGGGCGTCAGGAGTTCGCAGATGAGCAACTGAACCATCAACACCCTGGTCATAACTTTGGCGCAAACCTACCGAAAGAAATTACCCCTGAGTTCGTGCGTAAAGAGGTTGCTGAAGGTCGAGCAATTATCCCTTCAAACATCAACCACCCAGAATCAGAACCTATGATTATTGGCCGAAACTTCTTAGTGAAGGTGAACGCCAATATCGGTAACTCTTCGGTAAGCTCTTCGATTGAAGAAGAAGTTGAGAAGTTAGTTTGGTCAACCCGCTGGGGCGGCGACACTGTGATGGACTTGTCGACTGGTCGAAATATTCACGAAACACGAGAGTGGATTCTACGTAATAGCCCAGTGCCAATTGGTACGGTTCCTATGTACCAAGCACTTGAGAAAGTGAACGGTGTGGCTGAAGACCTTAACTGGGAAGTGATGCGTGACACCTTAATTGAGCAAGCAGAGCAGGGCGTTGATTACTTCACTATCCACGCAGGTTTGCTTCTTCGTTACGTACCTATGACGGCTAAACGTGTGACTGGCATTGTCTCTCGTGGTGGTTCTATCATTGCTAAATGGTGTCTTGCTCATCACCAAGAAAGCTTTCTATTCACCCACTTCCGCGAGATTTGTGAGATCTGTGCGAAGTACGATGTAGCACTTTCATTAGGTGATGGCCTGCGTCCGGGCTCTATTGCTGATGCCAATGACGAGGCGCAATTTGCTGAACTTCGCACCTTAGGTGAACTGACGAAAGTGGCGTGGGAATATGACGTACAGGTGATAATTGAAGGCCCTGGACACGTTCCGATGCACATGATCAAAGAGAATATGGATGAACAACTAGAGCATTGTCATGAAGCGCCTTTCTATACATTAGGCCCGCTGACTACAGACATTGCCCCTGGTTACGACCATATCACCTCTGGTATTGGTGCCGCGATGATCGGTTGGTATGGTTGTGCGATGCTTTGTTACGTGACTCCTAAAGAGCATTTAGGCTTACCAAACAAAGAGGACGTGAAGACTGGTTTGATTACTTACAAGCTGGCGGCGCACGCTGCTGACTTGGCAAAAGGGCATCCAGGAGCACAAATCCGTGATAATGCACTTTCAAAAGCGCGCTTCGAATTCCGTTGGGAAGACCAATTTAACTTAGCACTAGACCCTGATACAGCCCGTTCTTTCCATGATGAAACCTTGCCACAAGAATCAGGTAAGGTCGCACATTTCTGTTCTATGTGTGGACCTAAATTCTGTTCGATGAAGATTTCTCAGGAAGTGAGAGAGTATGCTAAAGACACAGAACAAGTAGCCGCTGATCAGGCTATCGAGATCAAGATGCTAGACAATCCGCTGGAAGGGATGCGTCAAAAATCACAAGAGTTCCGTGATACTGGCTCAGAGCTTTACCACCCAGCCGTTGGTGCGAAAGAAGCTCAACTAGAGGAATAATGACAGTGAAAATTCTGATCCCATCTCAATATATTGAGTTAACGGGAGAGGTTCAACACTGTCTATTGGTTGCTAAGCGACAAGGCTTAGCAACTGATGCAGTTGAGTTGGGTGTTAGCCCAACTCAATACTTCTCTATCGTTGATTCTCAACACTCACTTACTATTGGCTTTGCTTCTGATGTCGTATCAGTTGAAGCGGAGCAGCTAGGCTCGCTTGACCATATTGTGAGTTATGACGAGCCGTTATCGCTGGCAGATGTTCGCGATGCTTTAGCGCAATACCCTAATACGATATACGTTGGAGTAACCAATGACGCTGCCGTGTTAGATATTTGGTCACACTTAAACGCTAATCGAGCTATAAAAAGTATTAACCCCGATCATCAAGCCATAGATAGCCGCCATCACTTTGCGTGGTTACTAATGCTATTGGCTCTAGATTTTCCATTAGAAGATGCACTGGTTCTCGCACGCGCTGCGTCTAATGTTTCACGTGGAACATGGCCAAGCCACTACCAAGAGTTTCCAACTCCGGTTTTAGAAGACAAGCGTTTAGGCATTAGTGTTGGCTGGGCCCATCAAGGAACGTCACTTTCATTCCCTGATTTGACGAAGAAAAGCCTCGGGCTGTACCCAGTTGTCGATGATGTTGATTGGATTGAAAGGCTCCTTAAGCTTGGAATTAATACGGTACAACTGCGAATTAAGAACCCTCAGCAAGCTGACTTAGAGCAACAAGTCGCACGATCGATCGAACTTGGTCGAGAACATAACGCTCAGGTTTTTATCAATGACTATTGGCAACTTGCACTCAAACATGGCGCTTTTGGTGTTCACTTGGGACAAGAGGATATTGAAGAATCGAATCTTTCCCAACTGAGCCAAGCGGGTATTAAGATCGGCCTATCGACACATGGATACTATGAGTTGTTACGGATCGTTCAAATCAACCCAAGTTACATCGCGTTAGGACATATCTTCCCAACAACCACAAAACAGATGCCATCAAAGCCGCAAGGTCTAGTGCGTTTAGCTCTTTACCAGCAGCTTATCGATACCATTCCATACAGTGAAGAACTTGTCGGTTATCCGACCGTGGCTATTGGTGGGATTGACCAATCGACGGCAGAGCAGGTATGGGATTGTGGTGTCTCGAGCCTCGCGGTAGTGCGTGCAATTACGTTGGCGGAAGACCCAAAAGCGGTTATTGAGTTTTTCGAAGTTCTTATGAATGGCAACTCTTCAACCTTTACTGAAGAGGTTCGTCAGGAGTTAAGCCATGCTGAGTGACTTTGAATTTGTACGCTATCAGCGTCAAATCGCATTGCCTGACATTGGTGAACAAGGACAACGAAATCTACTAAACGGTCATGTGTTAGTGATTGGTTGTGGTGGTTTGGGGAATGCTGCGGCTCTTTATCTAGCAGCGTCTGGCATCGGAAAAATCGTGTTGGTTGATGATGATTGTGTCGACTCATCCAATCTACAACGACAGGTCGCGTTCAAAGAAAGCGATCTTGGTACAGCTAAAGTCGATGCATTGAAACTACAACTGAGTGAGCTAAATTGTAGAAGCCAAGTTAGGACCATCAACAAGCGAATGGCCGAAAGCCAGTTAAAGCTTGAAGTGATGCTAGCTGATGTTGTGTTGGACTGTACCGACAACTTCGTCACACGCCAGCAAGTTAACCAAGCGTGTTTCGAAGCTAACACACCATTGATATCAGGCTCCGCAATTGGTTGGAAAGGTCAGTTTATTGTCTTCGATTACCAAAACCAGCAGGGCTGTTACCACTGTCTTGTCCCGTTTGACCACCATCCACAAACAATGCGTTGTAGTGATAGTGGCATCATTGGGCCTGTAGTCGGGACTATAGGAAACCTCCAAGCTCTTGCTGCTATTCAGCACATTAGCAGTGGCGAGTTTCAAGTGGCGACACATCAGCTCAAGCTGTTCGACGGTAAGACTATGAACTGGCAAAACCTAATGGTTACGCAAGATATCGAATGTCCGGTGTGCAATTCGTCAGTGACCAATAATTTAGAAGAAGAAGCACTATGAGCAACATAACTATTTCAATAAACGAGCAACCAGAGCAGGTCGCGCAATCATCTTCTCTTGCAGATATTATTCATTCGCTTTCGCTACCTGACTTAGGGTGTGTATTCGCTATCAATAACGCGGTTGTCCCGCGTAGCCAGTGGCAACAAACCATCGTCAATGAAGGCGATTCTATCTCTCTTTTTCAAGCTATTGCAGGGGGCTAACCATGTTAACCATCGCAGATAAAACATTCCAATCACGACTGTTCACTGGCACAGGCAAGTTCGCCAACAAGCATTTGATGGCGAGTGCTATCGAAGCTTCAGGTTCTCAACTGGCAACCATGGCACTGAAGAGAGTCGATATTCGTTCTGAGCAAGACGATATTTTGCAGCCCATTATTGATGCCGGCGTAAATCTACTTCCGAATACCTCTGGGGCGAAGAACGCGAAGGATGCCATCTTTGCTGCGCACTTGGCTCGCGAAGCTCTAGGCACAAATTGGCTCAAACTGGAAATTCACCCAGATCCAAAGTACTTGATGCCAGACCCAATTGAGACATTAAAAGCGGCTGATCAACTGGTTAAAGATGGCTTTGTTGTGTTGCCATACTGTCATGCTGACCCAGTGTTGTGTAAACGATTGGAAGAGGTGGGTTGTGCTGCGGTTATGCCGTTAGGTGCGCCGATTGGGTCGAACAAAGGTATCGCTTCGGCGGACTTTTTAGAGATTATTATCGACCAAGCGAACGTCCCTGTGATTGTAGATGCGGGCATTGGTGCTCCATCACATGCGGCGCGTGCAATGGAGATGGGTGCTGACGCTGTGTTAGTTAATACTGCGATTGCTGCTTCTCAACAGCCAGTTGAAATGGCGATTGCCTTTAAGTTGGCAGTGGAAGCGGGGCGTATGGCTTACCTTGCAGGTCTCGCTGGTCAGGTATCTCATGCGGTTGCTTCCAGCCCGTTAACCTCATTCCTAGACGAGTAGTATTGCCATGACGTTTGTTGATCGATTTAAACAACTCAACTGGGATGACATTGGTATGTCGATCTTCAGTAAAACGGCAGCGGATGTTGAACGTGCTCTGAGTAAACCCAAACGCGACTTAGAAGACTTTAAGGCTTTGATCTCTCCAGCGGCAGAATCTTACTTAGAGCAGATGGCGCAACAATCGTTGGCACTCACACGCAAGCGATTCGGCAATACAATGTCGTTGTATATTCCATTGTACCTTTCAAACCTATGTGCGAATGCGTGCACGTATTGTGGCTTCTCAATGGAGAACCGTATTAAGCGTCGCACACTTACTTTGGATGAAATCGATGCTGAAAGTGCCGCTATCAAAAAGATGAAGTTTGATAGTGTACTGTTGGTGACTGGTGAACATGAAACTAAGGTCGGGATGAAGTACTTCCGTGAAGTGCTACCAAATATTAAGGCACAATTTAACTATCTTGCGATGGAAGTGCAGCCGCTTGATCAAGATGACTACGCAGAGCTCAAAACTCTTGGATTAGATGCGGTGATGGTTTACCAAGAAACCTATAGCCCAAGTACCTACGCTGAACACCACTTGCGTGGTAACAAAATGGATTTTGAATACCGGCTCGAAACGCCTGATCGCCTGGCAAAAGCGGGTATTGATAAGATAGGTATTGGCGCTTTGATTGGCTTGGAAGATTGGCGTACCGACTGTTTCTTCGTGGCCGCTCACTTAGATTATCTTGAGCGTACTTATTGGCAAACACGTTACTCGATTTCATTCCCACGTCTTCGTCCGTGTGAGGGTGGTTTGCAGCCTAAATCGATTATGAGTGATAAGCAGTTGGTACAACTTATCTGTGCCTATCGATTATTAAACCCTGAAGTTGAGTTGTCTCTTTCGACTCGTGAGTCAGCAACGTTCCGCGATAACGTGTTGCCATTAGGTATCACTAGCATGTCTGCCGCGTCAAAAACTCAACCTGGTGGTTATGCTTCAGGTGAGGAAGAGCTTGAGCAGTTCGAGATAAGTGATGAAAGAAGCGCAGCCGATGTTGAGGCTATGATTCGTCAACGTGGGTTTGACCCGGTATGGCGAGATTGGCATAGCGCTTACTCAGGCTAACTTATACCAATCTAAATAAGTATCTGGACATTCTTGCTAGTTAAAATCGCTGATAGCATCGTTATAGATTTTGTAGGTAGGCCAACTAGCTAGCTGCAATCTATGCCTTGCTCTAAGCGATTTTTCCTGCGCAATTATTTGATCACCTACTTATCTAGTTTGGTATAACATCTTGGCCAATGTTCCACGTGAAACATCAGTGATGTGAAAGCGACAAATAAAAACGGCTACCTTTAGGTAGCCGTTTTCTTATCTAACTTAGCTAAACTGGTTTGACTAAGTTGCCTATCTATTTTGGCATTAAGCGTGAGCTAGTGGCGTTGTTGCTTGGCGTAGCCACTCTAACGTATCACCTTCAACTAGTGGGCTAACATCGTTCCACACCTTTTGGTGGTAATCGTTTAGCCATGCAAGTTCCGGACGTGTCAGTAGATCGACGCTGATGTTGCGCTTGTCGATAGGGCAACGTGTTAGCGATTCAAACGTTAGCACTGAGAAGTCACCTTGAGTTGGCAGCTCAACAACCAGCTCTAAGTTTTCGATACGGATGCCAAACTCATCAGCACGGTAGTAACCTGGCTCATTTGATAACACCATACCTTCAACAAGAGGGACATCGATTAGCTTTTTAGAGATGCTTTGCGGGCCTTCATGAACACTTAGGAAGTGGCCAACACCGTGACCAGTACCGTGGTCATAGTCGAAGCCTTCTGCCCATAAGTGCTGGCGCGCTAGGATATCCAGTTGGAAACCACGAGTACCTTGTGGGAAGCGAGCGCGTGCAATACCGATGTGGCCCTTAAGTGCAAGAGTGAACTGTTGAATCATTTCTTCGCTTGGTTGGCCAATTGCGATAGTACGTGTGATGTCTGTTGTGCCATCTAGGTATTGACCGCCTGAATCGACTAGGTACAGAGTATTCATCTCTAGCTGACCCGGCTCAGGCTGGTTCTCATGGTTGTAGTGACACATGGCTGCGTTTCCGCCTGCCGCTGAAATTGTGTCGAAACTTAGGTCCATTAGTGTTGGATCTTGCTCGCGGAATGACTGTACTTTGTCTGCTAGTACCGCTTCGTTGTGCAGATTACCTTGCGCGACTTCTGCATCAATCCAAGATAGGAATTTTGCCATCGCCACGCCATCACGGATGTGACACGCTTTCATGCCGGCAACTTCTGTTTCGTTCTTAGCGGCTTTTGGCATTAGGCATGGGTCGGCTGCTTCAATGATATGAGCACCGGCGTTTTGGAGAACAAGCGTGTACCAAGCATTGCTTGTGCCTGAATCAACAGACACATTCTTACCTTCTAAAGATTTAAGGCGGGATTCAAGCTCAGATGGGTGAGAAACACGAATACCATTACCAACGTGCGCTTCAAAGCCAGCAGGGATACGAGCTGGGTCTAAGAAGAAATCGACACTTTCATCGGCGTGAATGATGGCATTAGATAACACGACTGGTAGGCGAGATACGTCTAAACCACGAATGTTCAGTAACCAGCAGATTGAATCCAGTTCGGTAAGGATAGCGGCATCAGCACCTTTCGCGTTTAGTAGACCAGCAATTTCAGCACGTTTGCTTTCACTTGATTGGCCAACGGCATCTGTTGCCATGAGGCGAACATCAGATACAACAGGTGTAGGGCGATCAGACCAAAGCTCATCAATCGGGTTTACTGTTAATGTGGTAAGTTCTACTTTATCAGCCAGTTTAGCTTGTGCGCCTTTCAACCAAGCGGCTGTGTGCATGCGTGGGTCAAACGCAACTTTACTGCCTTGTGCTAGTGAATCGATGATCCAATCTAAAGCCGGTTCTTCAATAAGGTGGCGATACTCAAATAGCTCACCAGGTACTTGTTTACGAACCTGGACGGTATAGCGACCATCAACAAAAATAGCCGCGTTTTCGCGAGTGATAACAGCCGCACCTGCAGAGCCAGTGAAACCGGTTAGCCAGTGAAGTCGCTCGTTGTGAGCTGGAACGTATTCACCTAGGTACTCGTCTTCATGTGGAATGATAACAGCATCTAAGTGGTTTGCTTCAAGCCAAGATCGAACCGCAGTAACGCGTTCCGCAGTGATATTGTGCATCTGTGTTTATCCTTATTGTTAGGGTCCTTGTTAACACTCACAGCCGATATACCTGTGAGGGGACTTATTAGGTCAATAAGCTAGCGCTTTTGTTCGTTTGCTGCAAACGCTGTACGCCATTTTTATCTAAGGTGCAGAGTTTTTTCTTTGATGATATCTCGCAACCAAGTTAAGGCTGGGTCGTTTTCTCTATCACGGTGCCAAAACAGAGTGTATGCCATTGGTGGAAATTCCATTGGCAGAGGCACAACGACTAAGTCGAGCTGCTTCGCAACCAGATGGGTGAAGTGGCTTGGTGCGGTAAATACAAAGTCGGTGTAGGTACACAGGCTTGCGGCACTGTTGAAGTCGGGAACAGAAATAGCGATATCACGTTGATGACCAAGGTCGGCAAGTTTGTAGTCGAGTAACCAACGATCATTACCATCACACCTTACTTGAACATGACGCTGTGCCAGATAGGTTTCCAGATCCCATTGACCACTCAGAGCAGGGTGGTTGCGCCTCAATACACACATCTGCGCGTCGCGGTAGATCTCTTGTTCGCAGATATCATCTGGCGGCAGCATGGTTAAACGCGCGTCGTTGATGTCGATGTCTTTGCCTGTGAGGCCGATATCTAACTCACCAAGTTGTAATTTCTTAAAGGTTTGTTCTGTCCAAGCGTGGGTGTTTATATTTACTTTTGGCGCTTGGCGAAAAATCGCAGGTAAGAAGTGAGGAAGAATCAACGGGTAGACACTTTCAACCGCTGCAATGTGAAAACTGTGGTCACTGTTGTTGGGAATGAATGTCTCCGGTTGGGTAAGCACATCAAGTTGATTGATCAGTGTTTCCAACCGTGGCTTAAGGAACACTGCTTTTGGCGTCGGGCGTAGGCCGTGTGCACTTCGCGTAAAAAGAGGGTCATTAAATTGTTCGCGAAGTTTGGCCAATGATTTACTCACTGCTGACTGGCTCAGGCACAATCGATGTGCAGTGCGTGTAACACTCTGCTCTTCCATTAGCACCTGCAAGCAAACTAGTAGATTGAGGTCGAGGCGCGATAGTTTCTCGATATTCATGTGAGTTTCCTTATTGGAATAATGCTAATGATTATATGCCATTTTTGTTCATATCTTTAGTTGGTTATTATGCACCTAAATTAACTCATCCGGAGAATCTTGTGCCTTCTAACGCGCTTCCAACCCCTAGTAAACTGCAGGTTGCTTTATTGGCAATGCTGGTTCTTTTTAGCCCTTTGGCTATTGATATCTACCTGCCAGCTCTGCCACAGATTTCGACAGCGTTTCACGTGGAACATGCATTAGCACAAGATACGATCACTTGGTTTTTGTTTGCTATGGGTGTCGGCCAACTATTTGCCGGCCCTTTGGCGGATAAGCTAGGACGTCGAACCGTTGCATTGGGAGGTGTTAGTATCTATGCATTGAGTGCTTGCTTGGCGTGGGCAGCTCAATCGATTGATATGATGCTAATAGCTCGGCTGCTACAAGGCTTAGGAGCTTGTGCGACTTCTGTGGCAGCCTTTGCAACGGTTCGCGATCTATTTGGTCCAGAGAAGAGTGGCCGAATGATCAGCTACCTTAATGGCGCTATTTGCTTTATTCCTGCATTGGCACCGATTCTTGGCGCTTGGTTAACTCATCAATTTGGCTGGCGTTCGAACTTTAGCTTTATGGCAGGCTTCGCTGTCGTTGTCGGTACTATCTTATTCTTCCGAATGAAAGAATCGAACCCGGTGACGGAAAAGGTAGCGGTGTTCAAACTAGAGCGCTACTGGTCAGTATTAAAAACACCTTCATTCCTATTTCACGCAACTCTATGTTTGATGGCGATGGCAGTGATCCTCGCTTATGTAACCTCAGCACCGGTTGTGTTGATGGAGAACCTTGGCTTAACCATGAAAGAGTTTACCTTCTGGTTTGGTGTTAATGCAGCGATTAACATCGCGGCTGCGTTTACGGCTCCTAAATTTATGGACCGCTTTGGTACCTATAAAGCACTGGTTGTTGGTATCTCAATGCTAGGTTTGGCGGGCGTGATTATGTTGGTGCTTGCAGAGCATGCGACTCCAATCGCATTCATGCTTCCTATCTTCTTATCATCTGTTGGCTTTGCTTGGATTCTAGGTGCGGCTGCAGGTAAAGCGTTGGAACCATTTGGTGACCGTGCGGGTACAGCCGCAGCGCTATTAGGCTTATTCCAAATGAGTGGTTCGGGCTTACTTGTTGGCACCATGCAGCGTCTTGATTTAACGTCACAAGAGATGATCGCGCTACAAATGTTCCTGATTGTTCCTGCGCTATTCGTGTTGGCGAGCAAGTCTGGTAAGTCGTGGCATGCAACGTTTGCAAAGGCATAAGCAATAAGGGTGGGAAAATATACAAATGGCGGTTTGCGAAACGTTAAAACATGGTATATTTGTCACTCATTGAAACGTAAGTCTCCAACGGAAAAATACTGTAATGTCATTAACAACCTACGAAATGGCGCGCGTCTTAGAGCAAATGGAAGATGCACCTGAAAAGGTTATGTTTGGTAAACTGCTTAAAGAGCTAGGTAACCAAAGTGAAGAGCGTATTCGCAGTGCGGCAAAACAAGTTCCAATCGATACTTTGCGAGATATCATCTACCAATTTCAGCGCGTGGTAGAGTCTCGTAAAGGTGAACAGGTTCAGCTATTAGCAAAAGAGCTAGCAGAGCAAGGCATCTCGGCTGAAGAGCTTCAGGCTTTTCTAGAAAAGTAAGCTTACGCCAGTTAAAAAAGAAACCACTCAATTGAGTGGTTTTTTGCGTTTGGGGTGGTCGATCTTTTAGTTAGCCTCTAAATTGCGCCTTCAAAACTCTATCTAATGAAAACGGTCCAGCACCCCATACGATGACGATAAGAATCATCAACCCCCAAAGTTGGTGATCGTAGAAGCCTTGGTCCCATAATACCGGGTAAGAGACGACGGCAATAATGTTGAAAACAAAAAGCGCGGCGGCCATCGGGCGTGTTAGCAAACCAAGCGCTAAGAATACCGGTAGAATCAATTCAGCAGCTGTCCCCATATAGGCCGCTAGTTCCCACGGCAATAGAGGCACCTGATATTCCAATTCAAACAAGTAGAGGGTGCTATCCCAGGTCGCTATCTTGGTTAGCCCAGAATTGAAGAATACCCACGCCACCCAAAGGCGACAGAAAAGAAGTAGCACTGGGACGAAAAGTGCCTGAGATTTCTCAATCAAATTGTCGTATTGAGCCATCATGTTTGTGACTGTGTTGTTATCCATATTATGTCTCCAATTCATCATTGATTGAAAAACCTGAGATGACGTTGAGCGCCATGACAGCATTCAGATGTTGCAGTAGTGAAGGCGTTATTTCTCCGAGCGCTTTACCAGATTGAAGCTCAATCAGCAGTCGATGACACTCCTCGGTTAGGTTATGGCTTTCGAGCTGTGAGTTCTCAGCTCGGATTACTATCCCAAACTCTGTGCGATTGATGTCTAAACCTTCCAGTTGCTGTTGGTAGATAGCGTGTTCAAGCGCTATTACGGCATAGCAAGAATCGAATAGCGTTACCGAATCCTTGAGGTTAAAAACCAAGGCGCCTTGCTGCTCTTGTGGCACTGAAGCTAAACAGGAGAGAGGCTGTTGATTCGGTGGAGTTGCACACGCGTGTCTCGCTAAACTGTCCTTTTGCCATTCATACCGTGCCACTTCACTAAGGTAAGGCGCTGCCTCCATAACCGCAGGAAAGGCCTGTATGGTTTGTTCGAAGTGCTCGCCATAACCACTGACATCTCCAGAGGTCGATGGGTAACTAAGAACATGTTGACGTGCCATTTGTTGGAAGCACTCCTCACCAACTAACATCTCAGTCAGTGGGTAAGTTGCAGCGAGAACTTCGCTCAAGCTAATCACAAAGTTATTGCGATAAATTTGGATGCGTTGCTGATCGCTAAAATGATCGCTCACGATGTCGCAGTGCTCGCCGTCATTTTGATATCGCAGGGCATTAGCAAATTCGGATTGAACATCCGCTAGGGAGTAGCTCATGAGGCGCGACTCCTTTGATTGTCATGTTGATACAGCTTTTCACTGGCTTTGGCAGCCTCTGCCAATAGAATGCGTGGCTCTGGGATATCTAAATCCCACTCAATCAAGGTGTGGCGAGAACCATGTTGCTCTATCCACTGAGTGTAAAGTTGCCACACTTCATCACAGACGGGTTTGCTGTGTGTGTCTATCCAAATTTCACCTTGCTTGAGCTTCTTTTTGGTAAAACCTGCCAAGTGAATCTCTTCCACTTGGTTTGCTGGTATGCCATTGAGATACTCTTCACAGCTAAAGCCATGATTAAACGATGAGACGAAAATATTATTGAAATCGAGCAGTAGGCGACACTCGGTGCGCTTTTGTACCTCAGCCAAAAACTCCCACTCTGGAATCGTTGAATGCTTGAAAGCGAGGTAGCTTGATGGGTTCTCAATTAACATTGGGCGCTGCAGATTGTCTTGAACATCGATGACGTTACGACAGAAGACGTCCAATGCTTCTTCGGTATAAGGCAGAGGTAGCAGGTCATTGAAGTAGTGACCGCCAGTCTGGCTCCAACTCAAATGATCAGAAACCAAGAAGGGTTCGATATCATCAATAAGTGCTTTGAGTTGCAGCAAGTGATGTTGATTGATTTGTTCAACAGAACCAAGAGACAATCCAACACCATGACAGCTTATGTGGTGATGATTGCGAATCTCTCGGAGTTGTTGGCGCTCTGAAGAGTGGGGTAAGAAGTAGTTTTCGCTGTGAACCTCTAACCAACTTACCAAATCAGAATTCTGGCTGAAGAAATCTAAGTGCGGTGTTCTAAGGCCAACCCCTGCGTTGGGGTGAAGAGTTTGAGTCACAACGATTCTCCTAATGGGGAGTGGAGGTGAGCTGGTATTCAGCTCACCATACTGAGTGGTTCAGTTATGCCTTCAGGCATTATGATGGTTGAGTGCTACCACCAGTTAACTTGCCACATAGTCCTTTGGGAACGACCACGAATGCATCGGATTGGTTGTCTTCTTTTGCTGTACCAGCACATGAACTTGTTTTAGTTGCACAGTCATTTTGGCCAGCTTTTGATACGCCATAGCATTTTTCTTTCGCTGCTGCTTCCGCTGGTGCTGATGTAAGAACGGCGCCGCCAAACGCTAGTACACTTGTGATTGCAGCTGTAACAGCAAGATTAGAATTTTTCATAGTCATTCCCTCTAGACTTAATAGTATTTACACATCGCAGGTTAATGAGTTGTTAACTTGCTTACTAAAAAGGATAGGAACAACCCGAAAATAATTTCACAGTATTATAAGAATTATCAAAATCAGTGATGATTTACCTGTTAAGTGTTTGATTAAGTGATGTTATTTTTTGATGGTTTTTTCTTCTTAATATTCTAAACGCAGCCTAGTGTTTAGGTTATAATCAACTTTTATGTATAAATACCCAGTAGTGAGCATATCCAATGATAGATCCTTCGCTTTTACTCGATGGCCTAAACGACAAACAACGTGAGGCGGTCGCAGCACCTTTAGAAAACCTACTTATTCTGGCTGGTGCTGGTAGTGGTAAAACGCGAGTGTTGGTGCATCGAATCGCTTGGCTGCAGAGCGTCGAGCAAGCATCGCCGTTTTCTATCATGTCAGTAACCTTCACTAATAAAGCGGCAGCAGAGATGCGTGGTCGTATTGAAGAGTTGATGATGGGTAGCTCGTCAGGCATGTGGAACGGCACCTTCCATGGTATTTGTCACCGCATTCTGCGTGCTCACTACCTAGATGCAAAATTGCCAGAAGATTTCCAGATCATTGATTCCGATGATCAGATTCGTCTATTGCGCCGCTTAATCAAAGCACAAAACCTCGATGAAAAGCAGTGGCCTGCTAAGCAAGCTTCGTGGTGGATCAACGGCAAGAAAGATGAAGGCCTACGCCCGAGTCACATTGATGCCTACCATGATCCAGTCACTCAAACATGGTTAAAGATTTACTCGGCTTATCAAGAAGCGTGTGATCGCGCTGGATTGGTCGATTTTGCGGAGATTTTGCTGAGGTCGCACGAGCTACTGCGCGACAAGAAACACATTCGTGAGCACTACCAAGCTCGCTTTAAGCATATTCTGGTCGACGAATTCCAAGATACCAACAACATCCAATATGCTTGGCTGCGTATGATGGCGGGCCCTGATTGTCGAGTGATGATCGTCGGTGATGATGATCAATCTATCTATGGTTGGCGTGGTGCAAAAATCGAGAATATTCAGAAGTTCTTGGACGAGTTCCCGGGCGCTTCAACGATTCGATTAGAGCAAAACTACCGTTCAACCAAAACCATCTTGCAAGCATCGAACGAACTTATCTCAAACAACACTGAGCGTATGGGCAAAGAGCTGTGGACCGATGGTAACGATGGCGAGCCAATCTCCGTCTACTCAGCTTACAACGAGCTTGATGAAGCCCGCTTCACGGTAAGTAAGATTAAAGAGTGGCAAGAGAAAGGTGGTGCACTCGAAGATACGGCGATGCTTTATCGTAATAACGCCCAATCTCGTGTGCTGGAAGAAGCGTTAATTCAAGCAGGCTTACCATACCGAATCTATGGTGGTATGCGATTCTTCGAACGTCAGGAGATCAAAGATGCGTTGAGCTACCTGCGTTTAATGGGTAACCGTAACGATGATGCCGCTTTTGAACGTGTGGTTAATACACCAACACGTGGCTTGGGTGACAAGACTCTCGAGACGATTCGATTTGCAGCGCGTGACCGTGGTGCGACGATGTGGCAAGCGAGTATAGCTTTGTTGGAAGAACAAGTACTGCCAGGTCGTGCAGCGGGTGCCTTAAGCCGCTTTATCGAGTTAATTAATGCCCTTGAAGACGACACGCTAGAGCTGAACTTACATGAGCAAACTGACCATGTGATTAAATCTTCAGGTCTATTTGCGATGTACGAGCAAGAGAAAGGCGAGAAATCGAAAGCGCGTATTGAGAACTTGGAAGAATTGGTAACGGCAACTCGTCAGTTCGAGAAGCCAGAAGAAGCCGATGAGATGAGCATGCTGACGGCATTCTTAACGCACGCGGCTTTGGAAGCGGGTGAAGGTCAGGCTGATGAGTTTGATGATGCGGTTCAGCTTATGACTCTACACAGTGCTAAAGGTCTAGAGTTCCCAATGGTATTCATGGTCGGTGTCGAAGAAGGCATGTTCCCAAGCCAGATGTCTGCTGAGGAAGCGGGGCGTTTAGAAGAAGAGCGCCGCCTATGTTACGTAGGCATGACTCGTGCGATGGAGAAACTGTACATCACTTACGCTGAGATGCGCCGTTTGTACGGACAAGACAAATACCACAAACCATCACGCTTTATTCGTGAGTTACCGGAAACCTGTCTGGATGAAGTTCGTATGAAGGCGCAGGTCAGTCGCCCTGCGAGCAGTGGCCGATTTAGCCAAACTGCAGTCAAAGATAACTTTAATGAAACAGGCTTTAGCTTAGGCTCTCGCGTGAAGCACCCTAAGTTTGGTGAAGGTACGATTATCAACTTTGAAGGAAGTGGCCCGCAAAGCCGAGTGCAAGTCGCGTTTAATGGTGAAGGCATCAAGTGGTTGGTGACGGCTTACGCGCGTTTAGAGCAGCTTTAACCTGTTACTTCGACATCTAATAACCGTTGATTATTGAAAACAAAAAGAGCAGCCAATGGCTGCTCTTTTTTATTGCGTACCGCTTTAAGCGATCACAATACATGACTGACTAGAAGGGAGCTTACAGTGCTGCAAGTGCCGCTTCGTAGTTTGGCTCTTCAGTGATCTCTGCAACCAACTCGCTGTGTGTTACCACACCTTTTTCATCAACAACGACAACCGCACGTGTTGTTAGGCCAGCTAGTGGGCCTTCAGCAATCGCTACGCCGTAGTCTGATGCGAATGCAGGAGAACGGAAAGTTGAAGCGTGCTGAACGCCTTCAATGCCTTCAAGTTCGCAGAAACGACCCGCAGCGAATGGAAGGTCAGCAGAAATACAAACAACAACCGTGTTCTCAAGCTCTGCCGCTTTTGCGTTGAACGTACGTACGCTCGTTGCACAAGTTGCAGTGTCGATGCTTGGGAAGATGTTTAGAACCACTTTCTTGCCTGCAAGAGAAGCAAGAGTCAGTTCAGAAAGATCGCCTGCAGTTAGTGCAAAGCTTGGTGCCTGCTCGCCAGTTTGTGGGAATGTGCCAGATAGCGGTACAGCTGCGCCTTTGAAGGTAACGTGTGACATGAATTTGTCCTTAATTTAATTATGGTTATGAAACTAGTTGAGCCTAGTGAGGCTTACGTTACTCGGAAGCGGTTAAGAAGTGAATGATTTAAATGTCAGAATTATAATTAAGTTGAAGCGTTTCTTAGATTCGAGGAGGGGTGAAAACATCAATCGATAAGAGGCAGATAAAGAAAAACCCCGAGAGCTTGCGCTCATCGGGGTCTATAGTCTTACTCGCAGCAATCCGGCTACTAAGTGTGCTCCATGCATCAAATCCATGATAGTGTGCTGTTATCCTTCAGCGTATTCCTTTCGTCGCCTTCCTAGCGGTGTCCTTGATCTTATCCTGATCTGCCAACAATCCTCGTTAGCGCGCGTCACTTGTTCCTTGAGCGGTGTCCTTTACATCATCCTGATGTTCAGTCCTTTCCTCGTCCAGAGGTGTCCATTGTCTTTCCTTAGTAGCAACCATCCTAGTTACTATTGCGTCCATTCAATGTCCATTTCGCTATCCATGCCGATTATTCATCCTGAGTAATCGAATCTTCATCCTGAAGATAACCAAGTCCTTGGCGTTTCCTGTTCCGTGTCAGCATCCTTCCGACACCATCCATACTACCGATTCCTTATTTATCAGCAATGGTGCATAAGCGAATTTCTATATAATTATTTGAACGATAAATGTACGTGTTGTTTTATTTCAATTGCTTACGATATCTTAGTGCTTAAATTCGCAGTTAAATATCGATATTTACTCACTGCCTTGTAAGAGATCTCGCACAAAGCAGGGAGTAAAAAGGGAGTATTTTCCCTTACTGGCCGATGGCAGCGCCTTCACGACGAGGGTCTGCTGCACCTTCTAGGCCATCTTTTGTGATGCGAATGGCGTGTAAACCCGAGTTAAGATCGCGAATGTTAACCTCAAATCCCATCTTTTCGAGCTCAGGTTTAAAGTTTTCCGCCGATGTTCCTTTTTCCAGATCTAGCGTGCCGAAGCGGTTTAGGAAGTGCGGTTGGTTGATCGCTTGCTGGATATCCATGTCCCATTGGGTATGAGCAATGATCGCTTGTGCTACATAACCTATGATACGGCTACCACCCGGAGAACCAATCGCCATGTAAGGCTTATCGTCTTGCATGATGATAGTCGGTGCCATTGAAGAGCGTGGACGCTTACCTGGTTCAAGTCGGTTTGCGATAGGTGTGCCATCGTTGTGGGTCTTGAACGAGAAGTCGGTCAGTTCGTTGTTGAGTAGGAAGCCTCTTACCATCAAGCGTGAGCCAAATGCATTCTCAATGGTGGTGGTCATCGACACGACATTGCCATCGCTATCGACAATATTGAAGTGGCTGGTGGACGGCAGTTCAATAGACACATCTTGACTGCGTAGCATGGCATGATCCCACGGTGGGGTGCCTGATGGTGCACTGTCTAATGCCTTTCCAGCAGTAATTAGCTGGGCACGTTCCTGCAAATAGTCAGTATTTACTAACCCTTGGGTTGGCATTGGCACGTAATCTTGGTCTGCCATGTACATACCACGGTCTGCAAAGGCTAAACGAGAAGCGTCCGCTAACACTTGCCAAGATTTCGCGTCGTTTGGCCCCCATGATTTCAGATCAAACTGTTCGGTCATCGCTAAGATCTGCCCAACCGTTAATGCACCTGAACTTGGTGGTCCCATGCCGCATATATCGTAACTCTCATAAGCAGAACAAACTGGTTCGCGTTGTTTGATTGAATAGGCGTCGAAGTCTTTTTGTGCTAATACACCCGGATTACCTTTGGCGGTTTGTACCGTGTTGATGATGTCGGCAGAAATCTCACCTTGGTAAAATGCCTTAGCACCATCCTTTGAAATTGCGTTCAATGTTGCAGCATATTCAGGGTTCTTAAGCAGCGTACCCGCGGTTTTTGGGCTGCCATCGGCATTAAAGAAGTAGGCTTTGGTTGTGGCAAAACGGCTTAGTCGTTCTTGGTCGTTTTCAATCAAGGTCGCCAAACGTGGGCTGATGGTAAAACCTTTCTCAGCGAGCTGAGCAATAGGTTTGATCAGCGATGCCCACTCTAGATTGCCGTATTTCTGGTGAGTATCCCACAATAGTTGGACTGTGCCCGGTGTCGCCACAGAGCGACCACCAACCACGGCATCATAAAACCTAAGCGGTTGGCCGTTTTCGTCTTGGAACAGGCGTGGTGTAGCATCAAGTGGTGCGGTTTCACGACCATCGTAGGTTTTAAGTTGTTTGTCTTTTCCATCAAAATAAACAAGGAAGGCGCCACCGCCAATACCTGACGATTGCGGCTCTACTAAGCCAAGCATCAGCTGCACAGCAACCATCGCATCAATGGCATTACCACCACGAGCCAGTACATCGGCACCCGCTTGGGTTGCCAGAGGGTTGGCTGCGGTAACCATCCAGTCGTTAGCTTTTACGAGTTGCTTGGCTTCTAAACCACTACTTTGTTCGGGAGCGACGGAATCGGCAGCTTGATTTGCCCAACTGACATGAGAGGCAAAAAGTAGGGTAGAAGTGGCGAGGGTTGTTAGTTTTGTTTTCCACTGCATGATCTTCTCCTTTTAATATGCAGAGCTAGATTGGCAGTGGAAAGATAAGATAGCCAGTACGTTGTTAACGAATTGTAATCTTGATTCGAATTTAAGCGATTAAACCAGACAGCGACTGCCAAAGAATACTGACGCCAATTAGGCTGAACACAACACCACATAAGCCATCAATGTAGACTGTCGCTTCACTCAGTTTCTTTTGCAGTGCCTTCGTAGAAAGCATCCACGCTAATAGAGAGAACCAGAACAGTGATAGGCCGAATAGGATCAGCAGTGCAAACCCTTTCCCTGAAAGCGACATGTCAGCCGGTACCAAGCTCGACATCAAGCTGATGAAGAACACCAATGCCTTTGGATTAAGAATATTGGTCGCAAAGCCTTTCGAAAATGCCTGACGCTTATTGGTCAGAATCAGATCTTTTGAGTTGACCGTGTCTGTCTCTTCTTCGTGGTGGCTAATGAGTTGCCATGTTGCTTTTAACGCACCAAAGCCGAGATACAGTAAGTAGCTGCCGCCAGCTAATTGCATGAGCGCAAAAAGAGTTGGGTGCTGGTGGACTAGGTAACTGATGCCTGTCAGGCTTAACAATGAATGCAGTAAGATCCCGCAAGAGAGTCCGAGAGCAATGTATAAGCCGGTTTGTCGTCCGTGGCGTGTTGCGTTTTGTACCACAAGTGCAAAGTCAGGGCCTGGGCTCATCAAAGCGATAAAGTGGATAGAGGCGAGGGTGACTAATATGGTGACTTCATTCATATCTGTTCCAATAACGGGGTTGTTCTGCCGAGAGTTGTTGAGCGCAGCTTACCGTGATTTCGATTCTCTCAATTGTAAATTATCAACACTTAGTTAATTTTCGATGGAGAAACACCAAATGCGGTCTTAAATGCCTTTGAGAAATGGGCTTGATCGTAGAAACCCACTTGATGAGCGACCTCAGTTCCGCCGACACCTGATTTAATTAATCGCATGCCTTGCTCCATGCGTAAGCGGCTTAACCATGCATAAGGGGTGATGCCCATTTTGTTCTTAAAATGACGCTGAAATTGAGTCGTTGTCAGGTCGCACAGCTCAGAAAGTTGCTCTAAGCGCACTGGCTGGTCGAGGTTTGCCATTAAATAGTCTTTGAGTGTATTCACTGATTGAGTGCCAAGCTTCACCTGAGTTTTCGATCCAAACTGCGCGTAACGATCAACAATCGTCGAAAAACCTTCGAATGGTAGGCAATCTTGGGCGAGCTGGCTGATGTTTGGATTGATAAGTAGCCCATGAAGGTTACGCAATTGTAAAAAAGTCGCTTGATCGGAGAGGATCAACTTAGAAAAGCTCAAAGCGTGACCATTTTCGCTGTGATCGGCAAGATCGCCAAACCATTGAGGAGAGACAGAAAATACACTCACTTGGTAACCCGATTCGAGCTTTGAATGACCATCATGCAGCTCATCAGGTGGCATCATCACCACTTGTCCGGCACCTGCGTGGTAACTCGTCCCCTTATAGACAAACTTCTGCTGCCCTTGGGTGATTAGGCCGATATGAAAGTCCAAATGATAGTGGCGCTGAAAGGCAAACTCTTGGTATTGAGCTTGGATCAGGCTGATATCTTGGCTAGATGTCGAGTAGTAGTGGACTTTATCCATGGCATAAAAAAGCTTGGTTAAATTATCATCAATTCAACCAAGCTTATCTCTGTATCTATAGATTGTCTTGTAAAAAACGATCAGTGTTAGCTTTTCACTTGCTTACTCTTCTTGTTATTGCGCAGACCGTCGAAGCTGAAGATCACCAGTGCACCCCAAATGAAAGCAAAGGTAATCGCCTTATCCATGGTAAAGGCTTCACCGTAGATCAACACCGCAAGCAAGAACATCAAGCTAGGGCCAATGTATTGGAATTAACTTTAGTAAAATAATGTAAAGTATAATTTAATTCATTAATTGATATTTATCAATGGATTAATTTGTTTACCTTTACAAAATGATTTAATTGAATAAATTTATAATACTGGTTAACTGATAGGATATTTTGTAATGAATTGCTCAGTCGTTATTTTTGATAATGTTCATGGGAAAAGAGATGTTGCAATCGTGGATAGCGATTATCTTCCTGATTGTTTTTTCATCAACAACCACATCAGCACTTCTTTTGCTGACCTTGCTGAGCAAACAAAATACACGTATGCAAAACATCTATTGTTTTCTTATCGGTATTTTAACTCGAAAGCGATAGACCTTCCTGAAAGAGCCTCAATGGGAACGTTTTTGACTAGAGAAGAATATGAAGATTTTAAGACGCACTGTAAGTACAGAGTCGAGTCAGATTTTGATGATAGTTGTAATGTTGCTAGCTTCTCACGTTTTTCAGATAAGCAGTTAGACAATTGGATATATGCGACACAAAGTTCAAGTGAAAGAGTCGGTGCTTATACCTTAAAAGAACGATTAAGATTGTTTCTTGGATATATGCAGTATCTATACAAAACGTATCATTGTTCAAATATTCCTCCGGTTGAAATTTCTCACTATTTTTTGAGTTTTGAACGAATGATTAAAGAAGATATAAAAAATATCAAAGATGAAAACTATGATGTTAAAGACCCGTTAGAACAAGTAATTCCTGATGAGGTTTTTTTTGAAATGCTAGAGATCATAAAGCCTTCAAACCCTAATAATCCTTGGAAGGGTAGCAAACTACGTAATCAGCTCATTGTGAATATATTTATTGAGACTGGGATTAGAAAGGGAGCTCTTGCAAAATTAAAGAGTAGTAATGTTAAAAATGACGCTCATGGATTCCGGATAATGATTACTCGAACGCCAAATGACGTTACAGATAAGCGGAGG
The DNA here is from genome assembly GCF_013114115.1 of Vibrio sp. 070316B. NCBI lineage: Bacteria > Pseudomonadati > Pseudomonadota > Gammaproteobacteria > Vibrionales > Vibrionaceae > Vibrio > Vibrio sp. 070316B. The sequence goes on from NZ_VTYC01000034.1 coordinate 24,492, forward strand.
CTTAGGGCTTCTCAAAAAACCAAACCACATTCATCCGCAATCAGTGAAGAGACTTTTGATCTTATTGAGTTATATATTGAAACAGAACGAGTTAAATATTCAGAAAGTCAGTCCCATGATTTTATTTTAGTTAGTGAGAAAGGTAATACTGCTGGCGAACATTTATCTGTTTTATCTATTAATTACGTTATTAAGTCTTTGTCCAATGCATTGAAATTTGAGTTAAACCCCCATCTATTTAGACATAAGTGGAATGAACTTTTTGATGAAAAAGCATCTGCGGCAGGTTATAGCTCAGAGCAAATCGAAGATATAAGGAAATATGCAATGGGGTGGGATGAAGATAGCAAAATGGGTAGCATTTACAATGAGTTCAAACATGCTTTGAAAGTGCATGAATTGTCTGCTCAACGCCAAAAAGACACAATGCCAAGGAGCCTAAAGCATGATTGAGGATAATGAGCTGATCCAACTTAAAAATCACTATGAAGGTAATAGATTATATCGAGCAAAGAACGAGGCTTATAAATTTGATTTATTTGACACTGTCTGGCAATTGAGTCCGAAGAGTAAGGAAGACCTCAATTGGACGTATGAAAAAGATTATGATGCCGACACCTTTGTTAATGTACGTTTACTTTTGGCTGAAATGGCGAACCGTTATCCGGCAAGTACAGTAAGAACTCGTGTTGGAGGTATTCGCTCTGTTGGAAATCAGTTATCGTTGCCTGCTTTCAAAATTGCTTGGCTTACATTTAATGACAATTTACGAAAAAACCTAGCAACAATATTTTCCTCAGCAGTTAAAAAATGCGGATTGACTCAATTTAATGAACTTTATGAGTTTACTAAAGATAATCGACCATCCTTTTCAAAATATGAAAATATTCTTGATGTTGAAAAAGGATGCTATAGCGACTATGAGTTTAACCATATAAAACAAGGTTTGCGTCTTGAAACAGATAGACAAATTAAATTTACTACACAACAGGGAAACTATGGAGTAAGACGGATTGGAGGTTTTTCTAATTTAATTGCTGGTCAATTGATGTCAGCTTTAATGAGAAGGCCAAGTCAATTAGCCCAATTAAAATGGTGTGATGTATTGCCTGTTGGCGAGAGGTTTTTGAACCATAAACAGAGTAATAATGAGTTGGTTCCAAAAATTGATTATATGTTTAGTGACGTTGAATGCCTACATATTCGAACTTTCAGAGGGAAAGATGGAGGTTTCAGATCTAGCGTAGAAACACGTTCGCACCGTTTGGAACCAGAATTATCAAGTCTTCTACTACTATTTAGAAAACAATATGAGGTGGTCTTAAAAGGTTACTTAATTAATCAGGATATTATTTTATCTCCGTATGAAATGAATCACATTATGTTGAGCTGTCCTTTGTTTCCTGAAGAAACTTTATTTACTACAGCATACCAAGCGAAAGAAAATATATTTAAAGCGGTAGGGCATATGTCGCAAGCATTTCATAAATCTCCAGAAATGATGCGTAAAGCTATTGAAACTTTAAGTACTAAGCTAAATTTGAAAAGTGATCGAATCGATGATGGAAAAATAGAATACAGTAATAACCGACTAAGGCATACAGTGTTGACTTCAGGAGCAAGGAATAATTTGTCAAAACCTTATCTGGCAAGTATCACAAATGTTACAGAAAAAGCAGTTGAGTCATATGTTGATCTCGATGTTAATGGGCGAGTTATAATTAATGAAGCCTTTGCTGAACTAGATGTATTAAGAAAGTTTGGAACTATTTCAGTAAATGACTTGTTAAAAAATGATGAATTTATAGTTCGTAATGAGTTTGATGAAGAGATTGGTGTTTATTGTAACTCTGATAATTGCTCGAGTTGTAAATCCAAATTAGGTGCACCTTTAGGGTGCTATCCATGCCGTAATTTTTTACCCAAAGAAGAAGCGAACCATCAGCAATATCTTAATAAGGCGTTAGTTAAGTATGAGCTAAATAAATCTCAAGGCAATAAAGCAACAGTCAAAAGATTAAAAGAAATTATTGTATATATACAAGCCACGATAAAGGTATGCGATGAAAGAAATAATTTGAAAAGAGGGCTTGATCATGAATAAGCTTAATCGTTATCTACAAAATCAGAAAGAACATATAGCCAAATTGATGAATCAACCTCTAATTGGATTTACTAACCAGCAAGGAGAACAAGCATCTTGGAACGACGGTGCTGTATGTTTTACCTCCACCGAGGGGAAAAAGGTTTATTTTTATTTAACTAACGCTACAGTTAAGCAGAATGATTTCCGAACACCGTTGACCAATGATCAGATTTTATCTGATGAATTAAGGCATTTATTGATCGTTTATGCGATAGACCTTTGTGCATCGAAAGTTTCTATATCAACAAAGAGGCAGAAACATTTCTATGCAAGACAGGTTATTAATAATTTGGGGGAAAACCCTGCAACATTAGCAAGTTCTGATCTTTCTTCCCTATTTGATGAGCCTCATGCTCATGTAATTGAGTTTTTCCAATGGTTACAAAAAAATAGTTTTATCTCTGCGACACTAAAATTGCCAAAGCGTACCAAGCAATCATTTCGTTCAGGGGATGATCTTATCGAGCATAAAAAGAACAGTCTTCCTGAAGAAAAGGTTCTTTTAGCTTTAGGCGCAATTTTTCATGACGTTATATCTCCTGATGAATCTAAATGGAATGTACATCCAACAGCCCCCCAACGAGATGCTTTTGTATGTGGTATGAGTGCACTCGGTATGGCTTCCCCAAACCGAATTGCCGCAGAACAAACAGTGCTTGTAAAACAAAAGCTAAAATCTCATACACAGATCGTTAATGGGAAAAAGGAGCTTGTTCACTATCTTGATTGGTCGGGTTCCAAGGGATATAAGAACTATCAAAATCACCTGCTCTCTGTAATGTCTGACAAGTTAAATAGCACGTTAAAGTATATGAATAAAGTCTGCGAGCCTGGTCGAATTCTAGCTAAATTTTATGAAAATCCTAACATGCCTTTAAAAACTCTTTTAGGTAAAGATTTTCGCCCAGCTAAACACAACATGAAATTGTTATCGCCAGACATGAATAAGCCTATAAATTTAATTCACTTAGGATTCTTACTGGGTTTTTATGATCATGGTGACGGTATGGTCCGTGTGACAAAGACAACGAAAGGAGCTATTCGTAATAGTGAAGGCCATGGATATTGTAAGTACCTAAAACCAATCGTAGAACTTCAACCGGAAGATGAGTTTCAATTTTCGAGGGGATGTAATTACGGTAGCTATCTTATTGGTACATTTTTAAGTTCAGAGATAATATCGAAAGTCTTCTCAAGAAATACAGTGACAGTTGAACAATTTCAGAAATCTGTGATGCAGTATATTGTAAGTCAACTTGGTGGTTTTCCAATGGGATTTAATGGTTCAAATAAAGGAAGCTGCAAGTATAAATATGCTCTATTCTGCTTTTTGGGGTCACAGTTATTCACGAAGGCAAACCCCCCATATATGATGGGTAAATCTCATTATGCCCTCGTTCCTCTGCAAACTCTTGGCAATATTTTTGCCCATGAGTTGAGTAGTAAAGAAAATACGATAGAAACAAAATCGTGTACCAATATATTCATGCGTCATGGCTTTTCATTAGATTTTTGGCTTAGACCTCATCAACTTCGACATTGGCTTAATGATGTCGCTGAACGTGAAGGTGTTTCCCACGCTCTAATTAATCTTTGGTCTGGCCGAAAAACACCTGAACAAATACTCCATTATATTTATAGGACTCATGATGAAAAAGCAGCTGAAATTTCCGATATAATGTTCAGCGAATCCGGTAAGGAAGTTACAGTTAAAGTTATCAGCCAGCAGGAATATGAGAAGTTAGCCGGAATTGTAGCTACTGAAACAAGCACGGGGTTTTGTACTCAGAATTTATCGTTTTCTCCCTGCGAATATCTTAATGACTTCGTAACTCAGTGTTCACTATGCCCTTTTGCTTGTTATGCTGCTCATGATAACGATGCAATAACACTTCTAAAAAAGGATCTTGCAGTACAAGAGTGCAGACTGGATGATGTGCAAAAAAGACCGAATTTTGGTGTCAGTCAAGCAATGCAGGAATGGTATATAGTTCATCACCGTAATACCTCAATGCTGGGTGAGCTGATAAAAATAATGGAACGTGATGATATTAAGAAGGGCTCTATAATTCGCTTACTGTCACATAAAGGTGAATATCGAATCACTGATCTTGAAGCAAAAAAGGTCATTGTTAATGAAAAACTGTCGTTACCAAATTCCACAAATGCGCTTATGAAAGCGCTTGAATCTTCAAGTGTGGATCAAAACTCAGATAGCGTATTAGATGACCTTTTGGCTCTTCTTTAGTGGGATTTTGACTATGGCATTACCATCACTAACAACAGAAGAAATCATAAAAATAGAAGCTTTGATCAGACAATGGACGACAAAATTTACGTGGGAATTGTTAGTCAAACGAATAAAAAATGATTTAGATATTGATACTACTAGGCAAACATTACCTAAATACTCGAGTATTAAAAAAGCCTATAAAAAGAAAAAAGAGCAACTTAGCGGAAAATCTGTCCCTGAAGATTCTCTTGATTATCTTGAGAAGTTATCAAAGTTTACTCGAGCCGACATTGATCGGTTTGAGCAGATAGAAAAACTGGAAGCTGAAATTGAAGTTTTGCATGAAAAGGTTAAAAAGCAGTTGGCATTCATTAAAAAGCTCAGTGAGCTTGCAGATACGAATCCTTCTTTATTGGAGCTTCTAAACCGGACAAAGAATTCTTTACCTCAAAAACACAAGGAGTGAAGTGAGTGTAGTATTCAAAGTGACGCGTGATAGTAGCTCTCTTGTTTCCATCTTTTGGGAGCTTCTATCTAAAGTTGTACTGGTTGTTAATTGTAATATTACGGCAATAAATCCCGGATATCACAGCCAAGAACACTTGCGAGCAGGTAAGCTTTTTCAAGTGTTATGTTGACCTCTCCTCTCTCAATCCGGCCGATATAACTCCGGTCTATATCGGCCGAAAGTGCCAATTTATCTTGAGATAGACCCTTATCCCTACGCATTCCTCGTAGGTTATGACCAAACTGTTTTGCTAAGTCTTTCATTTTTCTCGATGCTCAAAATGAAAGACTATCCTGTATTGCGGAATATATAGCCACGGACTATAATCCGCATTTTGGTTTGTGTGCTTGAACTCTTATGACGAATAAAACAGTTCTTAATGAATATATCTATACCCTACTCATAGAAAAGGGATTTGATGGATTAACGGTGCCTTGCTTAAGGGATGAATTATTAAAAATAACCGAAGAATTCAAGGAAATCGTTGAAGCGCGTAAATTTCTTTATCGTCAACTGTTACAGCTGGAGCAAAAAGGATTACTTTTGACTAAAGGTCAAGGGCGCAAGAGAACGTATCACAAATCAGAACTATTCAAAGTAACTGAATTTAAAGCAAAAAAAAGAAAGCTACAAAAGAGAAAGGCGGTAAAAAAAATCTCTGATGAGACGCTTACTCTTGATGAACTCGTTTTAGAAAGACGCAAGTGTGAAGCTGAACTAGCAATAGCTTTGGCTGAGATAGAAGAGTTTCAAATATTGTCTGAAAGACTCCCTTCTCAAAAGTCGTCTTTGTTGAGGCTTTCTGAGGAAACCAGAGAAAGGTCTGTTCGATATCTTGCCAAGGTAAATGTACTGAATCAGGTTCTTAAACTTAGTAATTATGGAAAAGCAGAATGTTGAGAATATGGCAGGAAGAGTGTGCAGGGCTTGCCTTAGAAAGGTATCTAGCTGGTCATTCACATTTTCTGGTTCAGGCGACTCCTGGTGCGGGGAAAACGGTAACAGCGGCAGAAATTGCTAAAAGGCTGTTCGATGCAGATAAAATAGATCTAGTCCTATGTTTTTCTCCATCATTGATTATTGCTGAAGGTATACAGAGAACCTTTGCTTGGCGCTTGAGTTGTTCTTTTAACGGTGGACTTGGGGCGGTTGGCGCATCGTTTACCTATCTATAGAGCGTCAACTAGCTTGACCGATCCAGCGTCAATTAGCTTGGCCGGTTGAGGTCCTGTTTTATAGCAGGTTTCGTTGCGCTTCTTTTCTCCTGTAACTTTCCCCTCGGCATTGCAAGATTTTCGCGTGATGGATCAGTCTATCTATGGCGGCCACCGTCATCACCGTATTGTCGAACAGTTCATCCCACTCCTCGAACGATTGATTTGATGTAATGATCAAGCTATATCGTTCATAGCGATGGGCTATTAACTCGAACAGCACGCTTGTCTCCTCACTCGTTTTTTGGACATAACCTATGTCATCTAAGATAAGCACACTGTACTTATCCAGTTTCATTAGAGCTTCTGATAGTTTCAGCTCTTCCTTCGCTTGTTGAAGCTGTTGTACCAGCAAGTTCGCACTCATGAACTTAACCCGCTGACCATGCTCGACCAACTTGTATCCAAGCCCGGCAGCTAAATGCGTCTTGCCTAACCCACTGGCTCCGAACAGTAAGATGTTGTCGCCCGTTTTCACCCATTCTCTATGGTTGGCTAAGTGCCACACTTGTCCTTTGTCTATCCCTTCCAACGCAGTAAAGTCATAGTTATCAAGGTACTTGCCCGCTGGAAGGTTGGATTCCTTTAAGTGGCGCTGCAAGCGCTTTTCTTCTCGGCTATCTAGCTCTAGTCGGCATAACTCAGCAAGGTAACGCTCTACTGACCAACTTTGTTCGCGGGCCTTATCTGCCATTGGCTCCCATTGGGAGACAAGACTACTGAGGCGTAACGATTTGAGAAGAAGAGGGAGGATATGCTGCTCTGACATTATTTTACCCCCTCTAAGATTTGTTGATAGCTCGACAGTCTGTGCTGCTCTACTTTAGGGCTGTCTGCCCAGCTTTCATCTTTTAAGAACCTATCTTCGCAGTCAAACAGCGTTGGTAGTCGACCTATACTGATCCCATCAAGCACGAACCTGCCAACGGCATCTTCTCTCTCTGATTTGTTGGCGACATTCAACAACCTCACCATATAGAGGCTTGCCTCATCCATCGTTAGATGCGTATCTACATACTGCCAGATTTGGCGATAGTCATCGCTAGGAAGCATCTGATCTCGCCACTGACATCCCCTGAACGCTCGTGGCTTCTTCATTAAGGAGCCAATAATATGTCTGTAATCAATTTGATGCCCACGACGGCAGGACTGGGTATGTACCCTTTCTAGACTTAAGGTGTGTTCATCATGGCAGTAGATTTCTAGTGTTTTGTCATAGAGATGAACACGGACGGTTCCGCCGATAAGGCGGGACGGCACTGAGTAAGTGACCCTCTTAAGTTGGATCGTACTTGTCGTCGAGACTTTCAGCATATGGACTGTGTAATTGACGCTGGCGAACTTTGGTAGTGGTTGTAATTGTCGCTGCTCGTCAATTAGAAGCGGCTTAGAGCGACGATTACGTCGCTCAACGAGTTGTTCTACGAACAACTCGTACTCTTCTTTTGTGTTGAAGTCATAAGAGCCTCGTATTGCTAAGGCTTGACGGACCTGATTTTTTAGGTGGTTATTCGCACTTTCTATCGCCCCATTTTCGTGCGCGACACCGGTATTATTTTTCGTGGGTTTGAAGCCATAATGCATGGCAAGTTGTTGGAAGTTATCAGTAAATTGACGTTCACTGGTGTTGTTTTTATACGCAGCACTTAAGCTGTCCGTTCTAACCTCGATCGGAACACCACCGGAACGTTCAAAAGCCCCTTGTAGCCCCGTTGCTACCGCAGTAAAACTTTCTCCGCCATAAACAACCTCAGCATGGCTCCAACCACTGGCGGGTAAACGATAATTGAACAGTCGGTGCTCAAGCGTTTCACCTTGTATCGTGACGGTGAAATCAGCCCAGGTAAAATCCATGATCCCTTGCCGTCCAAACTCCTTTTCCTGTCGGAAGATCACCTCCTTATCTTCACCATGCAGAAGGCGCCATTTACGGACACGACGCTCTAACGTACGTCGATGTTTAGGTAAGAATACGTCGCTATGCTCTTCACATAAGTGATCGAAGATACCGACAGGGGTAATTGTCGCGCTTCGCTCAAGGAGCGGAACGACGACAGACTCCCAAACTGCTTCAAGAGGGTCTTTTCGTGTTCGGTATTCTCTAGGTTTGAGTGGACCTAATTGTCGCTGGCCTGATTCAATGCGACGAGCAGAGCGCTCAGAGAAGCCAGCCTTAGCGGCAGAAGTGGTTTGTGTTTTGTCTTTACGATTAGCCATGTATAGCCTTATTTGTTGATCTGTAATTCGTTTTCCTGGCACAAAGCTTCCCAATAGAGAGTTTGTCCAAATGTAGCAGATCAACCGGCCAATCTAATTGTCGCTGAACCGGTCAGGCTAATTGTCGCTCAATACCTATCAAAGTATGAAATATCTCCGGGATAGTTTCTGGAACACGATCAAAAAACACCGTGTATTGGTTGTTTTTGATGAGATTCACCATTGCTCTGGTGATGAAATTGAAAATGCTAATGTTTGGGGAGAGCAGATACTGACTCAGATCCAAGGGATAGCGGAGTACACATTAGCGCTGACAGGAACTCCTTGGCGATCAGATTTTTTACCTATTACATTGGCTAAGTATTCTGATACTGAGGGCCGTATTCTATGTGATTATCAATATAGCCTGAAGCAAGCTATTACAGATAAGGTCTGCCGCTCACCAAAAATTGTATTAATCGATAATGAGCATCTTTCAATTTCAGAAGGTGGTGAATCAAAGTCTTTTTCATCGATTCCAGAGCTTTTAAAACAATCTGCTACTCCATACCAAAGTATCCTGCAGAATGCTGATGCAATGACTTATATCTTAGGGCTTGGATGTCAGAAACTTGAAGAAATCCGCATAGAGAACCCTACAGCCGGAGGATTAGTTGTTGCTTCATCGGTAAGACATGCGATTGATATTCAGGAGTTTTTAACTGAACGCTACGGACAAAGCACAGAGATAGTGACGTATTGCCATGATAATCCATCAGAGACAATTAATCGTTATCGGGATAGTTCAACCCAATGGATTATCAGTGTTGGGATGGTCAGTGAGGGAACCGACATTCCTCGTTTACAAGTCTGTTGCCATTTAAGCTTTGTGAAGACGGAGCTCTATTTCAGACAGGTGTTAGGCAGAGTTTTGCGAACGAATGACTTTCCTAACCAGCAGGCATGGTTGTATACCTTTGCGGAAGAAAATCTCGTTAAGTTTGCGGAGCAAATCGAACAGGATATACCTGATTCATGTTTGTTTATTAAATCCGATGTATTGCAAGATAAACCTGAAATGTCGAATTCATTGGATCTAATCCAGAGCCTAAGCCAGAAAAAGTCAGAAAGAGATACAGAGAAAGTAAAGCTCAGTTGGAGTAATACTCAGTCGCCAAAATCGCCAACTGTCCCTGTTTGTCCTGTAACCTTCGGACAATTGAATTTAGGAAACTTTCGAGAGCGCGTAATAGCCGCATTTTTGTAACCAATAATAATGTTTGTTGATTTTGCATTAGCAAGGAGTTGATATGTTTTATGTTGGGGTTAGTCAGTATTACGCGACCGGTGAAGGTTGTACTATCTATGTTGCTAGCGGCAGTGAAGAATCAATACGTCAAGCCATTCCAGAGTATTTCCATCAAGGATTAACTATTTTAACCCCCTCAGAGTGGCTGAAAGCCGCCTCTGGAGAGTGTGAAGATGAGTATCATCAATCTGATGCAGAAATTCTTGAAACCCATCTACCGATGTTATGGGAGCAAATTAAGGAAAGAGCATTAGAAAGAGGGTGTCACATTGATTTCGTTATGAAGCACCACTTTAACTATAGCTAGTACGACGCTGATGGCGGTGCGTTCGGATGCTATCAACAAAGAACACTACCAATGCAGCCCAAATAAACACAAAGGTGATTAATTTGTCAGAAGTTAGTTGCTCACCATATACCCCAGTGGCTAAAAATAGCATTAATGTTGGCCCCAAATACTGAAAGAACCCTAAGGTTGATAGTTTGATTCGGGTAGCTGCAGCGGCAAATAACATTAAAGGAATCATCGTGACAGGTCCTGCAGCAATTAACAGTAGATTGAGTCTTAACTCATTGTTTATCAGGCTGCTGGTCTCAGAGTCTGAAAACCATAGATACGCTAAAGCTAACGGTATTAACAGCGCCGTTTCCAGTAGCATTCCGACGGTAGGATCTACGCGAACTTTTTTTCGGAGTAGTCCATAGAAGCCAAAACTGAAGGCTAGAGCTAGGGAAACAACCGGAACCGTTCCAAGGTGTATTAATTCGATACCTACACCGACAAAAGCTAGTACTACGGCTCCCCATTTCCAAATGCTTAGTCTCTCATTTAGAAAAATAGTGGCTAACAATACATTTACCAGAGGATTTATATAGTATCCAAGAGAAGCATCTAGCATATGGTCGTTATTGATCGCCCAAATAAATATTCCCCAATTTAGCCCGACCAAAAGTGATGTGGCTGTTAAGTAGCGTAATTGTGAGCTTGAACGAAATACTGCTCGAACTTTCGGCCACAAACCAAAGCCCAGCACTAGGATCACGGAAAAGAACAAGGACCAGATGACTCGATGCGATAAAATTTCATAGGGAGCAATATCACTAAGTAGTTTGAAATAAATCGGTGCTACGCCCCAGATTCCGTAAGCCCCAAGGGCAAATAAAACTCCTTGCCGAGTGTTATTAGGTTCTTCGTTCACCGTAAAGTCCTTAAATGAAGAGCGATAAGATTTCGCTTAGCTGTAGTGATATAGGATGGGAGTGTACTTGAAAAAGCGCTTTTGTGAATAAGGCTGAAATATGATCAAGTAAATCCGAATACGCAAATAGGAGATTTTTAATGAAGATTTTGTACTTTGATACGCTTAGCCTTTTGTATTCAAATCAATACATTCACAGTAAGGAAAGTCTATATGCTGCATTTGACGAATGGCTAAAAACTAGAGCAACGACTTTATTAAAAATGGTGAGGCCCGATTCAAATGCTGTTGATGGCCTTAGAAGTGCAGCGTCAGAAGCAGGGCTACTACTTTACCCTTTGGGAACTTGCCACACTCGTACATGTTTTATTGAAAATGGTGTGTTTACTGGCGATGAATTAGCCCCTGACACAGAGTTACCCTTCAGAACGCATATGGACGACAACAATTCAGTCCGTCAGATGTTAGCCCATACTCACAGTCTGCAAGCCCAATGGTATGTCTGTGGTGATGTCGGCTCTGAAGAGCTATTACAACATTACCCGGATCGTTACTTACGTTCAGAGTTTGGAAAGGGCGTTACTAGTGAACTGATTTCTAAAATACGCGGCTTAAAATCAGCGGATTATTAATTAACTTACTGGGGCAATGCCGATGCTTTTGAAAAAGAGACGAACTGTTGATCAGATAGCTGCTTCTATCAAAAGCAGAAATAACATTGATGAGTTCCCTTCTCTTGAAAGACTAAAGTTGTACGAACAATGGAAACCAGGAACCGCTAAAAAGGTACTTGATGGCATTTGGTTATATCAAGAAAAGCGTACAGAGATTGAACTGCAAGAAGTTGAGCAAGCGATTGCTGATACATACAAAAGACATCTGGTATCGTTTGGGGTGAAAGTAGCAGCAATTTTTACCGTAAACGCAGCTATATACATAATTCAAATCATATAGGGAAACGAGAGTGGCTTGTATTTTTTTCTCTAGAGATTCAACCCAACGTACTTAACCGTTTGATATTAGAGATTCCGGATTCCATTTTCTGTCTTGCTGATGAATTCGCGCTGTGAACCGGTATAACCGGTGGTTGAAAACCTTGCGTTGCAACCGCCTCTTCAATCTACAAAACCACATCATAGCCGGTACCATGAGCATCATCTCCCAGATCATGATATAGGCTGATTTCAGTCACCGTTCCTTACTCTAGCATGGCAATAGCTTCTTCAGACCAGTAAAGCCGATGCTATCCTTTCGGAGTCGGTCGTTCATCATCAAGGCAAACTTTCATGCTAAATCCTTGTTTTTATGAATGTTGACTTGAATTAATCTGAAGTTAGTACTTTTACAACAAGCTGTTAGATTCGCACTCCTTTGCTCGTTATAATGCTCGACAGATAATGAGCTCATAATGGCTCAAAACGAATTGAAACAGGAATAATAAAAATGACAAGTAGCCAGCAACGCGCCGCCCTGCAACGCCAGATATGGGCGATCGCCAACGATGTTCGTGGTTCAGTAGATGGCTGGGATTTTAAACAGTATGTACTAGGCACTTTGTTCTATCGCTTTATCAGTGAAAACTTTGTTCACTTCATTACCGGTGGCGATGAAAGCGTAGACTACGCAGCTATGTCGGATGATGACGAAAATATCGAGTTTGCCAGAGATGATGCGATTAAGACCAAAGGTTACTTTATCTATCCAAGTCAGTTATTTAGCAACGTAGTCGCTAATGCGTCTAAAAACGAGAACCTAAATACTGACCTTGCTGCTATCTTTTCAGATATCGAAAACTCAGCCAACGGTTACGATTCAGAAAAAGACATTAAAGGCCTGTTTGCGGATTTTGATACTACGAGTAACCGCTTAGGTAACACTGTAAAAGCGAAAAACGATCGTTTAGCTAAAGTATTAAAAGGAGTCGCAGATCTACCGTTAGGTAACTTTGACGAAAACCAGATTGACCTGTTTGGTGATGCTTACGAGTTCTTGATTTCAAATTACGCAGCGAATGCCGGTAAATCCGGAGGAGAATTCTTCACGCCTCAACACGTCTCCAAACTGATTGCCCAACTAGCTATGCATGGACAAACCAGCGTTAATAAGATTTACGACCCTGCTGCTGGTTCAGGCTCTTTGCTACTTCAAGCGAAGAAGCACTTTGATGCTCATATCATTGAAGATGGCTTCTTTGGTCAGGAGCTCAACCACACGACCTATAACTTGGCTCGTATGAATATGTTTTTGCACAACATCAACTACGACAAGTTCAATATTCAGTTGGGCGATACTCTTCGTGAACCTCATTTTGGTGATGATAAACCATTTGACGCTATTGTTTCTAACCCGCCTTATTCGGTCAAATGGATTGGTAGTGATGACCCAACGCTAATCAACGACGAACGCTTTGCACCTGCCGGCGTGCTTGCGCCAAAATCTAAAGCCGATTTTGCTTTTGTGCTTCATGCGCTTAGTTACCTTTCTAGCAAAGGTCGGGCCGCTATTGTGTGCTTCCCCGGTATTTTTTACCGTGGTGGGGCGGAACAAAAAATACGCAAATATCTTATTGATAATAACTATGTTGAAACTGTCATCTCGCTAGCTCCAAACTTGTTCTTTGGTACCACTATTGCGGTAAATATCCTAGTTTTGTCTAAGCGTAAAATCGATACAAAAACACAGTTTATTGATGCCAGTGGTTTGTTTAAAAAAGAAACCAATAACAACGTGCTGACGGATCAACATATCGAAGACATCATGAACGTGTTCGCTAGCAAAGAAAACGTTGACCACTTTGCAAAATCAGTTGAATTAGATGAAATAACAGATGACTACAACTTATCGGTCAGTACCTATGTGGAAGCAGAGAATACTCAAGAAGTTGTGGATATTACGAAGCTTAATATTGAATTAAAGGCTACAGTAGCCAAAATCGATCAACTTCGCTCTGATATTGACGTTATTGTGGCGGAAATTGAAGGTGGGGTTCAGGGCGCATGAGTAATTTTAGCTATCTAGAAAAGCTTCTCGATGGTGTTAAAGTCGAATGGCAGGCTTTGGGGGAAATTGGCGAATTTGTTCGTGGTAACGGACTGCAAAAAAAAGACCTTGTTGAAACGGGGTTTCCCGCGATTCACTATGGTCAGATCTATACGAGATACGGTTTATATGCTGATAAAACATTTACTTATGTTTCTGATGAGTTGGCAGGTAAACTGAGAAAAGCTGAAAAAAACGATTTATTGTTAGCAACGACTTCAGAAAATGATGAGGATGTAGTTAAACCTTTAGCATGGCTTGGGGGGCAAACTGCTATTTCTGGCGATATGATGCTATATCGACATAAACAAAATGTTAAATATTTAGCTTACTTTTTTAAAACAGGAGCATTCCAAGAGCAAAAAAGACCATTCATCACAGGGATCAAGGTACGTCGAGTATCAAAAGATAATCTAGCTAAAATTAAAGTTCCAATTCCATGTCCTGAAGACCCAGAGAAATCATTGAAAATCCAAGTCGAAATTGTGCGCATTTTGGATGCATTTACATCGTTGACCAATGAGTTGACCAATGAGCTTAGCATGCGGGAAAAACAATACAACTACTATCGTAATCAATTGCTTAGCTTTGATGAAGCGAATGTTGAGTGGAAGTCATTAGGGGAGCTCGCTGAAAACTTAGATTCAAAACGCAAGCCAATAACTAGTGGGCAGAGGGAACCTGGTAATATTCCTTACTACGGTGCGTCCGGTATTGTTGATTATGTTAAAAACTTTATCTTTGATGGAGACTTTTTGCTCGTTTCAGAAGATGGAGCAAACTTGTTGGCAAGAAAGACACCGATTGCATTTAGTATTAGTGGAAAAAACTGGGTAAATAATCACGCTCATGTGCTGAAGTTTGAAACTTATGCTGAGAGAAGATATGTAGAGTACTACCTGAATAGTATCGATCTAACCCCTTACATTTCAGGAGCTGCACAGCCAAAGTTGAATAAAAAGAACTTAAACAGTATTAGTATTCCAAATCCTTCGCTTGAAGAAAAAGAACATATTGTATCCGTGTTAGATAAGTTCCATACACTCACTGCTTCAATCTCTGATGGTTTGCCGAGAGAAATAGAATTACGCCAAAAGCAATACGAGTATTATCGAGATCTACTGCTGAGTTTTCCTAAGAATGAGGTAGCCGCATAATATGGGACAATCACTAATAGAAATCGCAGAACAACTCAAAAATTCGCCTAAGAAAATACAGTTAATCTATGCGTTTAATGGTTCAGGAAAAACTCGGCTGTCACGAGCATTCAAGGAATTGCTTGCAGCTGAAATAAATGAAGAGGATGCTGAAGATCTGTTAGGGCTGTCGAACAAAAATATCCTCTACTATAACGCTTTCACCGAAGACCTTTTTTATTGGGATAACGATTTGGAAGCGGACGAAACTCGAAAGTTAAAAATACATCCAAACGCTTTTACGAAATGGGTTTTTGAAGACCAAGGGCAAGACCAGAACATCGTTGCCCATTTTCAACGTCTGACAAACAGTAAATTGACCCCGGAGTTTAGTGCTGATTTTTCCGAAGTCTCTTTTTCAATAGTAGCTGGGGATGACGATCATTTAGGGAATTTAAAAATTTCTAAGGGTGAAGAAAGCAACTTGATTTGGAGCGTATTCTATAGCTTGCTTGAACAAGTGATTGAAGTGCTCAATGTTCCCGAAATCGACGATAGAGAAACTAATGCCTTCGATAAGCTAAACTATGTGTTCATTGATGATCCTGTTAGCTCCTTAGACGATAACCATCTTATTCAGTTGGCGGTCGATCTAGCGGCATTAATTAAGTCCAGCGATTTTACCGGTGGCCGAGGGCTTCAGTTTATTATCACGACCCATAGCCCACTTTTCTACAACGTTCTTCACAACGAGTTGGGACTCAAGAAAGGCAACAAAAAAGACGGTTGTTACCTATTGGAGCGCTTTGAGGATGGTACATTTAACTTGAATGTTAAGTATGGTGATTCCAACAAGAGTTTTTCATATCACTTGCATTTAAAACAGCTCCTCGAACAAGCTATAGAGCACAATCAAATAGAGCGTTATCACTTTATGCTGCTGCGTAATTTATACGAAAAAACAGCAGGATTCTTGGGGTACCCTGAATGGGGAGAGCTGTTAAACACTGTCCCTGGTAATAAACAGGCCTATTTAAACCGAATGATTCAATTTACTAGCCATAGTTCTCTGTCCAGTGAAGTTATTTCAGAACCAAATGAACAAGAAAAACAAACAGTGAAGCTTCTGTTGGACAATTTAATGGTGAACTACAGCTATTGGCAGCAGGAAGCGCAAAATGACTGACTATAAAACGATTGCAGAATCCAATAACTTTATCGTCTTAGATAAATACACCAAACAATTGCAGCCTAGTGATAGTTATCAAAGTGAAAGTGATTTAGAACGAGAACTGATTCAGGATTTGCAGAATCAAGGCTATGAGTTTTTGCCTGAGTTAACTACCCCAGACTCAATGATGGCAAATGTGCGGACTCAGCTTCAAGATCTCAATAAAGTTGAGTTTACCGACGCTGAGTGGGGACGTTTTCAGGAACAGTACCTAAATACACCAAGTGACAACATCATCGAGAAAACTCGTAAAGTACACAGCGATTATATTTACGATTTTGTATTTGATGATGGTCATATTGAAAATATTTACCTGTTTGATAAGACAACTATCGCACGAAATAAAGTTCAGGTAATTAAACAGTTCGAACAGACAGGCAGCCATGCTAACCGCTATGATGTGACTATCTTAGTCAATGGCTTACCATTGGTTCAAATTGAGCTGAAAAAGCGCGGTGTAGCGATTCGTGAAGCTTTTAACCAGGTTCATCGCTACAGCAAAGAAAGCTTCAATGCTGACAATTCTTTATATAAGTACTTACAGCTGTTTGTGATATCCAATGGTACCGATACTCGATACTTCGCCAATACCACTAAGCGCAATAAAAACAGCTATGACTTCACCATGAACTGGGCGAAGTCAGACAACAATCTCATCAAAGACTTAAAAGACTTTACGGCAACCTTCTTCCAAAAAGAAACCTTGCTGGAAGTGATTCTGCGTTACTCCGTGTTTGATGTCAGCAATACTCTGCTAGTGATGCGTCCCTATCAAATAGCGGCGACTGAGCGCATTTTGTGGAAGATTCAAAGCGCCTATAACAGCAAAAACTGGAGCAATACAGAAAGCGGGGGTTATATTTGGCATACCACCGGTTCGGGTAAAACACTAACCAGTTTTAAAGCGGCACGATTAGCGACGAAACTCGATTTTGTAGATAAAGTATTCTTTGTTGTTGACCGTAAAGACCTCGACTATCAGACCATGAAGGAATACCAGCGCTTTTCACCAGATAGTGTGAATGGTTCAGAGAGTACCGCAGGGCTTAAACGTAACCTGGATAAAGACGATAACAAAATCATTGTTACCACCATTCAAAAGCTCAACAATTTAATCAAGAGTGAAAGCGATTTGCCTGTCTATAAGCAGCAAGTCGTGTTTATTTTTGATGAGTGTCACCGTAGCCAGTTCGGTGAAGCGCAAAAGAACATTAAGAAGAAATTTAAAAAGTATTACCAATTTGGTTTTACTGGAACGCCTATTTTTCCTGACAATGCGCTTGGAGCAGAAACAACCGGCAGTGTCTTTGGTCAGCAACTTCACACCTACGTCATTACTGATGCTATTCGTGATGAAAAAGTCCTTAAGTTTAAGGTGGACTACAACGATGTACGTCCTCAGTTCAAGAGTATTGAAACAGAGCAAGATGACAAAAAGCTAAGCGCTGCTGAAAACAAACAAGCTTTCTTGCACCCCATGCGTATTCGGGAGATCTCGCAGTACATCTTAAATAACTTTAATCAGAAGACGCATCGGGCTTATAAGGGCGCAAAAGGCTTTAATGCCATGTTTGCAGTAAGTAGTGTGGATGCAGCAAAAGCCTACTACGAGACCTTTTCGCAACTGCAGAAAGACGCTGAAAAGCCACTAAAAGTCGCGACTATCTTTTCCTTCGCTGCAAATGAAGAGCAGGATGCCATCGGTGATATCGCAGATGAAAGCTTTGAAGTGACGGCGATGAATAGCAGTGCTAAAGAGTTTTTAAGTGCTGCAATTGATGATTACAACACGATGTTTAAAACCAACTTTGGTGTAGACAGCAATGGTTTTCAAAACTACTACCGCGATCTTGCTCAGCGAGTGAAAAAGCAAGAAATCGATGTGCTGATTGTTGTTGGGATGTTCTTAACTGGGTTTGATGCGCCAACACTGAACACTTTATTCGTTGATAAGAACTTACGTTATCACGGTTTGATGCAAGCATTCTCTCGGACTAACCGTATTTATGATGCGACTAAGACCTTTGGCAACATTGTGACTTTCCGAGACCTAGAACAAGCGACCGTTGATGCTATTACCTTGTTTGGGGATAAAAACACGAAGAACGTTGTACTCGAAAAAAGCTACAAAGAGTACATGGAAGGCTTTACCGATATCGTAACAGGTCAGGCTCGCCGTGGTTTTGTTGAGATTGTCAGGGAGTTGCAGGAGCGTTTTCCTAACCCTGAAAACATCGTAAAAGAACAAGATAAAAAAGACTTTGCTAAGTTGTTTGGCGAATACCTTAAAGCGGAAAATATCCTACAGAACTATGATGAATTCGCCGGTCTTAAAGCGCTGCAAAACCTAGATACCAGTGATGAGCAGGCTGTTGAAGCGTTCAAAGAAAAATATTATCTGAACGATGAAGACATTGCGGTTATGCAAACGATAGAAATGCCAAACGAACGTGTGGTTCAGGATTATCGTTCTACTTATAACGATACCCGTGATTGGTTACGTCGTGAGAAAGAAGGCCAGGAAAAAGATAAACCGGCCATGGACTGGGACGATGTCGTTTTTGAGGTCGATTTACTTAAATCGCAAGAAATTAATCTGGATTACATTCTTGAGCTGATCTTTGAACACAATAAGAAGAACAAGAGCAAAGAAGGGTTAATCGATGAAGTGCGCCGTCTTATCCGTGGTAGCCTTGGTAACCGGGCTAAAGAGAGTCTAGTTGTTGATTTCATTAATCAAACCAACCTAGACGAAATTAGTGATAAAGCCAGCATCATTGACGCGTTTTTCAAGTTTGCACAAGCAGAACAAAAACGCGAAGCAGAGGCGATCATTGATTCTGAAAAATTGAATGAAGAGGCCGCTAAACGCTATATCACTTCATCGTTGAAGCGTGAGTATGCATCTGAGAATGGCACCGCGCTGACAGAAGCATTGCCGAAGTTAAGCCCGCTCAACCCTAAATACCGAACGCTCAAGCAGACTGTGTTCCGTAAGATAGCTGCTTTTGTTGAGAAGTTTAAAGGTGTGGGTGGTCAGATATGATTGATACGTTATTATGAATTAGGCTTTTTAATTCAATCAACTGACTACGGTACAAATAAACCCATATATTATGGGTTTATTTTATTGAGCTTGAACTTTGGATAAGCTAGAGCTCATCTCACTTCGCGCAATCACTAACTTTTTATGCTGTTGGATAAGAGAATTGACATCATCTTGAGAATACCCAAGTTTTTGAGCTTTCTTCATTCTTTTTTCTAGGTTTTTGATATCAGAATCAAAACTTCGTAATATTTTTAACTCAGCAAGAGGTCTGAGACCAATAGCGGAAAATGCGTACTCAGACAACCAAAATAAAGCACCAATAACAACTGGAACTGCTGTTGCTATAAATGCTGCATTTTGTGGGTCACCCCATGCGTTATATGCAGCAATAACGGCGGTCGAAGCCCCGCCAACAGAGAAACCAGGCGAAACTTTTACCTTAGAACTTTGAGCAGATTCAGTCACGCTTTATATGTCCCGTAGCCTTTAAAATAACATCGGCGATTGCATCCGTATTTTTAAGCTCGATAACTCTTGTTTCAGATTTATCTCCTTCATTATCAAGAGTTAACGTTATCGTCGTCGTTTTTGATGGAATTAAATAAATTACGGCAGCACGTCCCAATAATTTACAAATACGAGCAATCCACGGCAGAGACATAAATATCCCAACCGTAAAAAGTAAACTCATAATCGTATCGTGCTCTAGATTCATAGTTTTAATTTAACTGTCGAATAACTTCTTCAATAGTATAGCGAATGTTAACCGAACCATCGGCTTTGGTGGTCTTAACGGTTTTCATCATCACCAAACAAGGCTTAGTCTTTGAAAACTCTTCATACCCTTGATTAATTCGATGAATGAATGCTTCATGATTCATGCGTACAGACTCGATTTCACCATTCGGTAGCTTACATTTCCAGCCTGTAGTTGCCTCGAAGTTTACCTGAGAAAAGTGAATTGTCATCTGCTTTGTTTCTTCTTCCACTTCTTCAAGTGTTTTCTGTGGTAGTTTTTTGAAGGTTGCTGCATCTTCACTTACAACAACTTTCATTTCCTCATTACTTTCATTTTTGATGACCAATTTGGCATCTTTTTTATTCTCTATCGGTGTCTTGAATACAGTCTCAATGTCTTTACGAACATCTTTATCCAGCAAGATTTTTGCCACATCAGGCTCTAGTTCATGCTCGGAACCGTCTTTTGTTTTGAGGATAACTTTACCGCTACGTCGAATGCTTCCAACGATTTTTCGACCTTTTAACTCTTCCATAGCTCCTAGAACAGTATTAGCTCCAGCGACCCCAACGGCTGATATAATACCTAAAGTTTTCAGAACATCCGCACCACCGTTGTTGAGCCAAGTAACAAACTCAACCATAAATGATCCTTCCTGATGAGCTCGAACCTGAACCTGTAAATCAGAGTTTTCACCGTTAAGAAGTTTGTTCGCATTTTTTATGGTGCTAGTCATACTTAAAATTGAATGTCCGAGTGTTTCAGCATCAATTGTATGATCTGCGGTCTCTTCCATGTCGTACGATAGCTTGAATACTTGTTTATTAGGCTGAACACTGCTAGACGTCATTACGTTATCCTTGAATAAAATAGTGTTTATATGATAATTCAATAACTTCTTTTGACAACCACTTGCATATCTGTCTTTATAACTAGATCCTAAAATATTTAATGTTGTGTGAAGCGTAGATGCACCATTATTTTTTAGTAAACTGTCGTCGAACATTAAAGTTTGAACTCGACAATAAAGACTAGAACTATGACAATAAAGTTCGAAACTTTTCGATGCTTTTTATCGTCGTATGTCTTTCGCTCTCAGAAGGTTTTGCCCCAAAACCACTTAGAACCAATACTCTACACAATTTAGAGAGCGTACATTTCCCCGATCAAGTCTAATCCGAACCTAGGAGAAAGAGCATCATCCCCCCTTCAGTGGTGAATGGCGTTTTTCAATGCCTAAACCCGCATATCTTCATGTCAATATGTGATTTTCATTCAATAAATCATTTTAAGCTCAATATGTTATCTATGGCATAGTGGTTAAAATGAAATCGTGAAATATTTAATCAGGTCAAGGTGATATGAGCTATCGAGTTGTACGGATCACAGAGTTAATGGCTTATGAGTTTGGACAAGTTGAAGGTGGCTTTAATGAACTCAATGAAAACGAGTTGAAGACGGCAATTCCGTCAGGCATGGAGTTTAAAGCTTTCATGGAGCAGCTAAGGCAAGGACACCTTGTTTTACTGACTGACTCACCCTCAATACCGATGCTGCTCTCTGAGTCAGGAACGATGGGAGGAGGTAAAACTTGGTCTTTGAACTCTCAAGCTACCGATAACGTTGAACCTGCTGCACAAAGTGCATTGCTAGCTAGAACTCGAATGAGTGGAAGCAGCGCTGGTTACTGTCGAAATCAGAGCCTGCATCCCCCATTACCGATGCCAACGTATGTTCCAGAGCCTCCGAGACCTGATTACTCAGATGAATCACCGAAGCTAAAGTATGAATACAGCTTTGAAATTGCGTGCTCTCAAGATTCGGTATGTCAGGCTGGGAGTTGCCACTTTATTTTGACCAAAACAAAGAATGAAGTGGAACTAGGGCGTTGGGTTGAAACAAAGACAGAACATGGCACCCGCTACACAATACAGACTGCATTTGATGAGCCTAAACGACTTGTCGCTCAAGTTGCTTCTCGCCCTATGGGAATTTCTCCTACACATTCCGTCAAAGTCAGGAATATCGGCGCACAAGTTGCTAATGAAGGGTTTATTCCCGTGACACCTACCGTGCAATTGGGCGAACGATTAGGGTTCCCTACCGAAGGTTTTTATTATCACTTCCACGACAACCAGTTGGTACAAGAGTACCGTTTACAGGGTGATCAACGTTGGAGTTTTTATGCCACCCTAAGCAGGCATCAGCGACTTGATCCAGAAAGAGGTTTCAATACGGATCAAACAGCCATTCTGGTCTTTTGGAAGCTTGGGGGGAAAGTTGTTGAAAATCAGTATCTCGTTTACCTAGAAAGACAAATTACTCGTGATGAGTTAGATAGTTTGACCGACGATTGGTTGAACGAGCATGGGGTGAAATTAGATATTCCTCAGTTACTTGAGGCGACCAAGCACCCCATAATTAAACGAAGTGAAACAGCGAAGCCTGCCGAACAAAAGCAACCAGAGCCAGTTAATCATATTGTTCAAACCGATCCCGAAACAGGAACACGAGAAACGTGGGCGAAGATTGCCAACCAATACGGTATTGCCCCGAAAGCTTTGTTGGATCTTAACCCTCAGTATGACGCAGATCCGATGTCTCTATCTGTAGGCGCATCGCTGAATGTGCAGAAGCAAAAACCATCGACCATCCAACAAAAAACAGTGTATGCGATACCACCTGAACCACCGAAGAAATTCAATCACCCTTTAAACACTTTCTATGACTACACGGGACGTTGCTTGGTTGATACTTCCATTGTTTCTATCAATCACGAAGGGTTGGTCGAAAAAGACATCCCTGTGGTAAATATCAAAACAGTCTCTGACGTTGCAACAGAATTTGAACTTGGTTTTACCCAAGTAGAACAAACACAGCCTCTTGATAACTATTGGCAAAGCCTTTTCTCTTCAGAAACAAGTGAAGACATCAAAGCGATTTTGAAGAAATATAACACGCATTTGAATAACCCAGTACGACAGGGAGAAATAGTAGTAATACCAACTAAAGAGCCAACCACTGAAACACATAGAAGTAAGCTTGATACTCTTATAGTGGAAGCAAAAGCAGCCAGTGCCGAGTTAGCGAAACTAACTGAAGAACAAGTTGCTACCGTTAATCGACACTTTGAGCTATTAGACTATTATGCTTGCGAAGCAATCAAAAAAATTGAGGAGGACGGTCTTCCAACTGACCTATATGCTGATGCATCAATAGGAGTTGGTGCTGTAGCGGCGGGTGTTGAACAACATTTAAAAAACATCAATGGTGTGCTTCTTGAAATAAACCATCTTTACGTATCACAGGTGGCGATGGCGAGTCGCGTTGGTAGTGTTAACTATGGCTCTTTTGTCGCAGAGCGAGCCTCGCTATTTAAAAAGTTAGATGGTAGCTTTGCCGCATTATCCAAGCGTAACGTTCAAATCCCTGTCTATACACAGATTAGACGCAACCTTAAGCTTTCAACTCGCTCAATCATTCATAATGCTGATGAGATTATTGCAAAAGGTATCGTACCGAATTTAGGTAAGCGTATGGCAAATGTGGCGATTGGTATCATTACATCTCGTGGGGTCGGCTACGTAGGACTAGTGCTTGGGGCGGCAAGTGGTGCGAAGAATATTTATGATGCCTGTTCTGTTGACGGCTCAGGAGAATGCGGCAAAAAAACGACTCGTGAAATTGGTGGCTTTCTTGGAGGTTGGCTTGTTGGAGCACAAACGGGGCAATGGGCAGCTTCAGGGACTTTGTTAGTCCTTGGTGTTGTCGGGATTACATCTGCCCCTGTTCTTGCTATAGCTTCAATTGGTGCATTCGTCGTTGGAGGCGCTGCTGGCGGTGTTATAGGGGCAACTATTGGTAAGAGTACAGGAGATATTGTGTATGAAAAAGCCCTCGAGTTGACAGAAGCAACTGAAGCGCTAGTTGAGGACTTATTTTGAGTGATTTTCTTAACGTTATAAGTGGATTTTTTGCAATTTACGCCATCATATGGGGAGTCCCTGGCGTACTCATGAGTGCTGTGGTTGGTTTAGGTAATGTACAACGCATTGTTTTTATTGATAAGCAATTAGCTAAAAACTTAGACAAACTTTACGATGAAAAAGGTTATCTAAGATGGCAATTCCAAACCTCTTACTCAATAGTCAGCCGTCTAACAAGGTACTGGATAGCCTACCCTTTTATAAGATATCGAGTTAAGAGTGAATCAAAAAAATTTAGATTGTTTATGTGGATTAATAGTATTGGAATATGGAGTTGGCTTCTAGTTCCTTGCCTATCTTTTGTAGAAAAACTCATGTAACTATTGTTTAGAAAGTAGTAACGATTTAAGTTGCGTCATATTTCTACGGTAATCCATATCAAACTGAGATAGTTGCTTCATCGTTTGGAAATTAATGTGGTCATTTGATTGGAGGTTCGTAATAACTGAAATTATCCGTGAGATGCTAATTTAGCAGATTCACTGACGCGTTTGTGTTCCCTCAGTAATGACAAACTTTGTTGTCACACTTTCTTTGGATGGCCACGTTGACTGAGTCTAAGTTTCGATCTTTATCGTCATTCTTGGCTTCTGGTTGTCACGATTGAAACACACTTCGGAAGAAGAAAAGTTTCAAACATTAATGTCCACCGACATAAACATGGCGAAAAAAGTGTAAAGGATTTTTAGGTAGAAATAGGGAGTTTGGGGGTGAAAATCTGCAGGTCAGATTAGACCTTTACAAAAATTAGTGCTTTTGTAATGAAAATTTAAGAGTAAATCTTGATGAACCCATTGCGTCTAGGGGTTTGAGAGTTGGTTTCTAGTTTTAAAAATATGGGCTTTATTAAAGATAATTGGAAGAAGCCCAGTGTCGAAAGCTTGAGTCTGGTTGCTGCACCCGTAAAGCAAAGTAGTGGCAGAGTGGTAATTACCCCCGCAGCGACCAGCAGTAAATTTAGCTGCATTGGATTCGCCAAAAAGTCTGACGTCGCTGTGTCTGCAATGAATAATAAGTAGATTGCCGCCGCTGGCAGCATCACTAAGGTCTCAATGAACAAGCCAGTCTGCGCTTCTAGGTTCACTTTCTT
This sequence comes from Vibrio sp. 070316B, assembly GCF_013114115.1. Taxonomy (NCBI): domain Bacteria; kingdom Pseudomonadati; phylum Pseudomonadota; class Gammaproteobacteria; order Vibrionales; family Vibrionaceae; genus Vibrio; species Vibrio sp. 070316B. The sequence goes on from NZ_VTYC01000034.1 coordinate 49,567, forward strand.
ACGGAGTAAGCCATAGAAACCAAAAGAAAAGGCCAGTGCGATAGCGACAACTGGAATCGAACCAAAGGCGATTAACTGGATAAGCACACCGATAGCCGCAAGCGCCACCGCACACCATTGAAGTTTTCTCAGACGTTCACCAAGGAAGAACATTCCAAGCAATACGTTAATCAAAGGGTTGATGTAGTAGCCGAGGCTGGCATCCAGCATATGATTGGCATTGACTGCCCAGATGAAGATCAGCCAGTTGGCCCCCACTAAAAGTGAAGTTGCCACCAAAAACATCATTTTCGGTTTTGAAGTCAAAGTATCGCGCACTTTGCGCCAGCCACGACCAACGTGCAGCAGTAAAGCGAGTAGAAAAAAGGACCATACTACACGGTGGCTCAGGATCTCGAGAGGGGATACTTCACTGAGAGATTTGAAGTATATGGGAGCGATTCCCCACATGGTGTACGCGCCAATCGCAAGCAAGATTCCTTGGCGTGTACGTTGTTGTTCGTCTTGTGTCATGTCACTTTCTCTGGCACAGAGTGCTTATTAATAGGATTTATAAAGAGAGTTGGTCAGTATAGGAGCGTTAACCCTTTTCACCTAACAATTTGCGGTTTAATTCGCCAGCATTCCACTCTACAATGTGCGACTTGCCTGCCGATGCTGCATGCTGACTTTATACCTCGATTAGGAACCACAATGACCGCCACTCTGATTGCTGAGCAAACACCAACTCCCGCGAATGATGCGCAAAACATCCTCGAAGATGTATTTGGCTATCAAAGCTTTCGCGATGGTCAGCAAGAGGTCATTGATTTGGCTGTTCAAGGCCGAGATAGCTTGGTGATAATGCCGACGGGTGGTGGTAAATCTTTGTGTTACCAGATCCCTGCTTTAGTTCGTGAAGGGCTGACCCTGGTTATCTCACCGCTGATCTCGCTGATGAAAGACCAGGTCGATCAGTTGAAAGCCAATGGTGTGGCAGCAGAGTGCATCAACTCTTCAATGCCACGTGACCAACTGATGAGTGTGTTCAATCGCATGAATTCCGGCCAATTGAAGATGGTTTACGTGTCGCCAGAGCGTGTGTTGATGCGTGACTTTATCGAACGCCTTCAAGGTTTACCGCTTTCGATGATTGCGGTGGATGAAGCGCACTGTATCTCTCAATGGGGGCATGACTTCCGTCCGGAATATGCATCATTAGGCCAACTTAAACAATATTTCCCGCACGTGCCTTATATGGCGCTGACGGCAACCGCCGACGATGCAACACGCAAAGACATTATCTCGCGTCTGCAGCTGGTGGATCCGCATACTTACTTGGGCAGCTTCGACCGTCCTAATATCCGCTATAACTTAGTTGAGAAGCATAAGCCCGTTTCACAGGTGGTTCGTTACCTAGAAACTCAGAAGGGCAATTGCGGCATCATCTATTGTGGTAGCCGTAAGAAAGTGGAGATGGTGACCGAGAAGCTATGTAACAACGGTATTCGTGCTGCGGGTTATCACGCCGGCATGGACACCGATGAGCGCGCTTACGTTCAAGAAGCCTTCCAACGAGATGATATCCAGATCGTTGTCGCGACCGTGGCATTTGGTATGGGGATCAACAAACCCAACGTTCGCTTTGTGGTGCACTTTGACATTCCACGTAACATCGAGTCTTACTATCAAGAGACTGGCCGTGCTGGTCGTGATGGCTTACCTGCTGAAGCCATGATGTTGTTTGACCCTGCTGATATGGGTTGGCTGCGTCGTATGCTGGATGAAAAAGAAGAAGGCCCGCAAAAACAGGTCGAGATGCATAAGCTAAACGCGATGAGTGCCTTTGCCGAAGCGCAGACTTGCCGTCGTCAGGTACTGCTCAACTATTTTGGTGAATATCGTGAGAAGCAATGTGGCAACTGCGATATCTGCTTGGATCCGCCAAAACACTTTGATGCGACCCAAGAGGCGCAGAAGGCGTTGTCTTGTGTGTACCGTGTGAATCAGTCGTTTGGTATGGGCTATGTGGTGGAAGTGATGCGTGGCATGCAGAACATCCGCGTGCGCGATAATGGTCACGATAAGCTCTCAACTTACGGCATTGGCCGCGACCACAGCCACGACTACTGGATCAGCATCTTCCGTCAGTTGATTCACAAAGGTTTGCTGTTCCAGAACATCACCCGTAATTCGACATTACAGCTAACAGAAGAAGCACGTCCGCTACTGCGTGGTGAGATGTCTTTAGAATTAGCTGTGCCTCGCTTGGATACGGCGGTGCGCAATGCTAAGTCCGATAAACTCAGCAGCAAGAACTACGATAAGAAGCTGTTTGCCAAACTGCGTAAGCTGCGTAAGTCGATTGCTGATGAAGATGGCTTGCCACCTTATGTGGTATTCAGTGATGCGACCTTGATTGATATGGCCGAAGTACTGCCTACCTCATACGGTGAGATGCTGGCGGTTAACGGTGTTGGTCAGCGTAAACTCGATAAGTACGCAGACCCATTCTTAGATTTGATTCAAGAACACATCACGACACACGGCTAATTTGCAGAGTCGCTTAGCTTCTAATAGCGACGAGATCATAGAAAAGAATAAGGTTGATAGGGACATGACAACACAAACAGAATTTGGCTTAAGAGAGTATTTGGCTGAGGAAGGGTGTTTATTGATTACGTCTCCAAGTTTTGATTTTGATTCTTACGAAGTATTAGGTGAAAAGCTGGTGGCATTGTTGTCCGCTTCTGTAGTTGAAAAACAATGGGACGCCGACATGCACTCTTGGTTGATCGATTTTGAAGATTGTCGGATGTTTTTAAAGTCTGAACATTACAGCGAATCAATTTGGTTTGAGTCGTTGAATGCGGAAGAAAGCCGAGAAGAGTTTGATTATCTCGCAACGCTTTTCAAGCGCGGTTTTTAACTTTTAGCACCGCTTCTAAACGTAGCTTTTAAGCCTGGCTTTTAAACTTGGTTTCTAACGCCATTTACCAATAAAAGTGAGAATAAACGTTTGCGTTTGTTCTCACCATTGCAGCCAATATTGATTAATGTATAATCGCCCGCCGCTCGATAGAGCAAATTATAGATACATTTTTAATTCACATTATTGGTAAGAGCTTTCTTAGTTTATTCGAAGAAATGACTCGATTTGGGTTCCCTCACCCCCAAACCAAACTAAAAAGGTACAGCATGAGTAACTTTACCCCTGCGCAACAGCGCAAAGCCCTAGCACTATTAGTTTTGTTCCATTTGATCATTATTGCGTCAAGCAACTATCTGGTTCAGCTACCTTTTACCGTTTTCGGTATGCACACCACTTGGGGTGCTTTCACTTTCCCGTTTATCTTCCTAGCGACTGATCTGACTGTACGCATTTTTGGTGCGCAGCTTGCTCGTAAAATCATTTTCTTAGTGATGTTACCTGCACTGGCCGTTTCTTACTTTTTGTCAGTGGTGTTCTTTGAAGGCTCATTCCAAGGCTTTAGCCAATTAGGCGAGTTCAACCTGTTTGTTGCACGTATCGCAGCGGCAAGCTTCATGGCTTACTTACTTGGCCAGATCTTAGATGTTCACGTTTTCAACCGCTTACGTCAGCTTAAACAATGGTGGGTTGCCCCAACATGTTCAACGTTATTCGGTAATGCCATTGATACCATCGCTTTCTTTGCGATTGCTTTCTACCAAAGCCCAGATCCATTTATGGCTGAGCACTGGACTGAGATTGCTTTAGTCGACTACGGCTTCAAACTTATCATCAGCTTAGGCTTGTTCGTGCCTATGTACGGCGTGCTTCTGAACTACATCGTTAAGAAGTTAACCGCTGTGAACCCTGACTTTAAAGCGACAGGTGTTAATGTGTGAGGATCAGATTAGAAAGGCATTAGTGCAAAGATAATAAATAGCCCAAGTTAGTAGACTAACTTGGGCTATTTTACTTTTAGTGTCAGATATGATTATACGAGGCATTCAATAGAAAGTGGCCAGCCAATGTCTGTTTGTCGATTCGATTCAATCTCTAGCTCTGCAGCGGTCAGCGGGTTGTCGGCTAGCCATTGCTTAGAGAGTGTTAGAGTCAGATTATTATCGTCAGCCGTTAGCGTAAACTCAGGCTCTAGCTCTGGATTACGACGATGCGTTAATAGAATCGCTAGGCGCAGAATACGTAGGATACGTTTACTGCTTGTGCCTGATACTGCGTGTTGCTCTGGCAGTGATGTTAGCTGTTCACGGTAGCGTCGCGTTAATTCACCTAGGTAGTGTTTCTGTGCGCGAGTGAAACCAGGTAAATCTAGGTTCTGTAGTAGGTAAGCACTGTGTTCACCACCTTTCTTGAAGTCGATGGTTAAACCGATTTCATGAAGTTTGGCTGCAGTTTGCAGTAGGACACCAGCTTGAGGTTCTGACACCCAAGTTTCGCCGCCTGCCTGCTCTAACAGAGCCTGCGCTGCTGCTGCGACTTGGTCACCGTAGCTTACGTCCATCTGGTAGCGTGATTGAACGCTCTTGATGGTGCGAGCTCGGATATCGTCTTGGCGCAGCTCATCAACCATCTCGTAGGCTAGGCCTTCACGGAGTGCGCCGCCTGCGAGTGTCATTGAATCGATTTCAAGCAGCTCAAAAATCGCAATAAGAATAGAAAGACCACTTGGGAACACTAGTGCGCGTTCAAGGGTTAACCCTTCTATTTCTAGCTCTTCCAAGCGCTCAGTGATCATCGCTTGTTTCTGTAGGCGCTTAAGTTTGGCATGAGTAATAACCTCATCCATGCCTTGCGCTAACATGATTTCTTGCAGTGCCTGAACGGTACCACTGGCGCCAACACACACATCCCATCCGATATCGGTGTAGCTATCTAGAATCGGAGCCAACGTCGACTTTGCCGCTTCAATGGCGTTGTTAAAGTTGGTTGCGGTTAATTGGCGATCTTTAAAGTGGCGTTCAAGCCAAGTAACACAGCCCATTTTTAAGCTGGTCAGTGCTTTCGCCGAGAAGCCTTCACCGATGATCATCTCGGTACTTGCGCCACCAATATCGACTACCAGTCGGCGGCCGCTGCCACCTGAAGTGTGTGCCACGCCCTTATAAATAGTCGCAGCTTCTTCTTCACCAGAGATAACATTGATGTCGTAACCAAGAATCTGGTTCGCTTTCTCTAGAAAGATATCCACATTGATAGCAGTACGTAGGGTCGCTGTACCTACAATGCGGATATTTTCTTTCGGAATATCTTGCAGTCGCTCTGCAAAGAGACTCAAACAGTCCCAACCGCGCTGCATGGCTTCTGCACTAAGCGCATTATTTTCATCTAAGCCTGCAGCTAAACGCACTTTGCGCTTAATCTTAGCCATGGTTTGTACGCTGCCATCGATATGACGCACAACGAGCATATGAAAACTGTTCGACCCGAGGTCGATTGCAGCGTAAAGCGGGGGTGACACTGTTTGACTCATAAGCGACTAAGCTTCCTTGTTGTGACGCGGTTGGCGTGGGCGACGGTTCTGGTTTGGTTTACGGTTACCGTTACGTGAGCCATTGTTGTTTGAGCGGCGTTGTTGCGGGTTACGTGTGCGTAAGCGCAATGGTGCTGGTAGATCTTCTAGCAGTGCAGAAGCGTCGTAGTCAGACACTGGGATCGCGTGCTCAATGTACTCTTCGATTGGTGGCAAGTTGATTGCGTAATCTTCACAAGCAAAGCTGATCGAGTGACCACTTGCACCAGCACGACCTGTACGGCCGATACGGTGAACGTAATCTTCACAGTCGTCAGGTAGATCGAAGTTGAATACGTGCGTTACTTGAGGAATGTGTAGGCCACGAGCAGCAACGTCGGTTGCAACCAGTAGGTCAACATCACCTTGAGTGAATTGCTCAAGAATCTTTTCACGTTTCTTCTGTGGTACATCACCAGTCAGCAGACCAACACGGTGACCATCGGCAGCCAAATGGCCCCAAACTGATTCACACTTGTGCTTGGTGTTAGCGAAGATGATAGCGCGCTCTGGCCACTCTTCTTCTACTAGTGTCTGCAGCAGTGCCATCTTGTGTTCGTTAGAAGGGTAGAACAACTCTTCTTTAATACGGTGGCCTGTTTTACGCTCTGGCTCAACAACAACATGCTCTGGGTTATGCATGTGCTCGAAAGCCAACTCTTGTACACGGTAAGACAGAGTCGCAGAGAACAGCATGTTCAAACGATCTTTAGGCTCAGGCATACGACGGAACAAGAAGCGGATGTCTTTAATGAAGCCCAGATCGAACATACGGTCTGCTTCATCCAGTACTACTGCTTGAATGTGGTTAAGGTTAAATACCTTCTGCTTGTAGAAATCGATAATACGGCCAGTGGTACCAATTAAGATATCTGCGCCTTCTTCGATCTTACCTAGCTGCTTGTCGTAGCTTTCGCCACCGTAAGCCAATGCTGCTTTGATACCAGTGCTTGCGACTAGGGATTCAGCATCGTTGTAGATCTGAATCGCGAGTTCGCGAGTAGGTGCCATAATAATCGCACGTGGCTGGTTAGGCTTGCGCCCTTCATGCTCAGGTGTTTTTAGTAGGTGGTTAAAAGTAGCAGTAAGAAACGCAAGCGTTTTACCAGTACCCGTTTGGGCCTGGCCTGCAATGTCTTGGCCGGTGAGCAGTACCGGGAGCGCCAAGGCTTGGATAGGGGTACAATAATCGAACCCTTTTTTCTCCAATCCTTCAATGACTTGCGGAAGTAAATCCAAGTCGGCGAACTTTTGCTCTGTGATATGCGTCTTTTTCATTGCTATAGAATATCAGCTTAAGCTTGCAATACGAAAGTAAATACATTCCAATAGGGCATCTATTTACTGGTTATCATCCAACCAGTTCTAAAAAATACATTGGAGTGGAAGATGAGTGATAAGATTTTGCAGCTAACTGATGACGGTTTTGAGAACGATGTGATCAACGCTGCAGGCCCTGTTCTTGTTGATTTTTGGGCAGAATGGTGTGGCCCTTGTAAGATGATTGCGCCGATTCTTGATGAAATCGCAGACGAGTACGAAGGCAAGCTCACTATCGGTAAACTTAATATCGACCAAAATGCTGGAACACCACCAAAGTTTGGTATTCGCGGCATTCCAACGCTTCTTCTTTTCAAAGATGGCGGCGTAGCAGCGACTAAAGTTGGTGCATTGTCTAAAACTCAACTTAAAGAGTTCCTAGACGCTAACCTATAATCAGGTGAGCATTTGATAAAGAAACCGTGCAGTTAACAAATGCACGGTTTTGTTTTTTCTAAGCTATGGACTAGTCTTAGTTTTAGTGCTAATTTATCGCACGTTAATTGAACGAATTTCTCTTCTTGGTCGATCCTGTGACCGAATCCCTCTTAACTAGAAAACAGATCTTATTTTGACTAAACAAGCATCCACCACAATGAATCTTACAGAACTGAAGAACAGACCTGTGTCTGAACTTGTTAAACTTGGCGAAAGCCTAGGCCTTGAAAACCTAGCTCGTCTAAGAAAACAGGACATTATCTTCGCTATCCTTAAAGCACATGCAAAAAGTGGTGAAGACATCTTCGGTGACGGTGTTCTTGAAATTCTGCAAGACGGTTTTGGTTTTCTTCGTAGCGCAGACAGCTCGTACTTAGCGGGTCCTGATGATATCTACGTATCACCAAGTCAGATTCGTCGTTTCAACCTACGTACTGGTGACTCAATTGCCGGAAAGATTCGCCCACCTAAAGATGGTGAACGTTACTTTGCTCTACTGAAAGTAAACACGGTAAACCACGACAAACCAGACAACGCTCGTAACAAGATCCTTTTTGAAAACCTTACCCCTCTGCATGCTAACGAACGCATGGTTATGGAACGTGGTAATGGTGCGACAGAAGATATCACGGCTCGTATCCTTGACCTTGCATCTCCAATTGGTAAAGGTCAGCGTGGCTTGATTGTTGCTCCGCCAAAAGCGGGTAAGACAATGCTTCTGCAAAACATTGCGCAAAGCATCGCTCACAACCATCCTGAGTGTGAACTAATGGTTCTACTTATCGATGAGCGTCCGGAAGAAGTAACAGAAATGCAGCGCCTAGTTAAAGGTGAAGTAGTTGCTTCTACATTCGATGAGCCAGCATCTCGCCACGTACAAGTAGCAGAAATGGTTATCGAGAAAGCGAAGCGTCTTGTTGAACACAAGAAAGACGTGGTTATCCTTCTGGACTCAATCACTCGTCTAGCGCGTGCATACAACACGGTAGTACCTTCATCAGGTAAAGTACTAACAGGTGGTGTGGATGCAAACGCACTTCACCGTCCTAAGCGTTTCTTCGGTGCAGCTCGTAACGTTGAAGAAGGCGGTAGCTTAACTATCATCGCTACAGCACTGGTTGATACTGGTTCTAAGATGGATGAAGTTATCTACGAAGAATTCAAAGGTACAGGTAACATGGAACTGCACCTGAACCGTAAGATTGCTGAAAAGCGTGTATTCCCTGCGATTGATTTCAACCGCTCTGGTACTCGCCGTGAAGAGCTTCTTACTAAGAACGATGAACTACAGAAGATGTGGATCCTGCGTAAGATTGTTCACCCAATGGGCGAAATCGATGCAATGGAATTCCTTATCGACAAGCTAGCAATGACGAAAACGAACGATGAGTTCTTTGACGCTATGCGTCGTCAGTAATCTTGATTAGCTGATAGTTATTAGAAAGCGCTGCCCTCGGGTAGCGCTTTTTATTTGCATTTTGTAGCGGCAGCTTGCAGAATGACCAAAAGTGTTACAAGGAAGTTAAAATGCAACATGGACTGTTGTCATCATTACTCTTGTCTACTTCACTGTTACTTTCACCGGTCGGCATCGTTAATGCCACCGAGATGTCTCCACATACAGTAGAGTCTTGGCTTGAGAATGATCAAGTAAAACTGAAAACTGCTGAATTGCTCGAGTTTGTCGTGCGTGACGAAGTGAATTCGCTGCGCTTTGCACTTGAGCGTCTGACATTTCCCCAACAAGAGGTGGCTCGTTACCAACTCTTGAAGAAGCTCGAACAGCAAAAAATCGTACTCACACCGAAGATGTCTATCTTTGTGGAGCAACAGCTCGCTATTACGCCAACCTACCAGGTATTAGAGCGTGGTGATGGCTATGAGTTTACGGTGCCAGCCTTTAATTATCCTTCGATAGCAAACCGCTTAATCAAACAATTCCGTGCTGATCAAAATACATTGGTGTTTGTGCTCGATGCAGAGAAACAGAACCTCAACCTCAAAGAGTGGCTAACTGGCTCTGAGCATCAGGTCCAAACTCGAGAAGCGCTACTCATAAGAGAATTGGATAGCTTATCGCCAGAGGCCGTGAATTACTTAGCGAAACAGCTAACGGAGTCACCGATAGTCAGCTGGTTACCCTCTACCGAAGTAGTGGTTCGATTGGCACAGGTGAGCGAAGACCCGGGTGTCTATCAAATCCTCTGGAAGATGAAAGCCGATTATCATAGCCAAGCTGAGCTGGTTCGTCTCGCTGAGAGTAAATCCCCATTTGCCTTAGAGCAGGTGATGGCTGCAACGAAAAACCCAAGATTAAAAGAAGAAGCGATTACTTTGCTGACGAGAGTGAACCCACTTTCAGAAGAGGTGAAAGACTTTTTAGTTTCTCGCATGGCGATCGCCGATGATGCGCCATTGGTCGCTCGTGAGTTGGCAAAACAAGGGCACACCAACTGGCTACAAGACCTAGTGAATGATAACCCACAAGTCAAAAGTTCAGTGATACAGCAAGTGCTTCCGTAACTGGGTTTTACCTCTCAATAACCTTACTAAAAAGGGGGATCTCACGATGCCCCTTTTTGATATACTGAGCGCAGAATAATCAGCATGTAGAAGTTCTATGAGTTTTAAAGATTTACGTGATTTTATCGACCATCTTGAAAGTATTGGTCAGTTGAAACGCATTTCTCACCCAGTCGACCCAGACTATGAAATGACCGAAATTAGCGACCGTACTCTACGTGCTGGTGGCCCGGCTCTTCTGTTCGAGAACCCGGTAGGTTATGACATGCCTGTTTTGACCAATTTATTTGGTACTCCCAATCGTGTTGCGATAGGCATGGGCCGTCAGGAAGTTAAAGAACTGCGCGAAGTGGGCAAGTTATTGGCTTACTTAAAAGAGCCTGAGCCGCCGAAAGGTTTTAAGGACGCGATTGATAAGTTACCCGTGTTCAAACAAGTATTGAACATGCCAGCTAAGCGTCTTCGTAAAGCAGCGTGCCAACAAGTCGTGTGGCAAGGCGACGAGGTCGACCTAGATAAAATCCCAGTAATGAGCTGTTGGGCTGATGATGTCGCACCACTACTTACTTGGGGGTTAACGGTTACTCGCGGCCCGAACAAGAAACGCCAAAACTTAGGTATCTACCGTCAACAAAAGATTGGTAAGAACAAAATTATCATGCGTTGGTTGGCTCACCGTGGTGGTGCGCTGGATCTACGTGACTGGGCTGAACAGAACCCAGGTAAGCCGTTTCCAATATCTGTTGCGTTTGGCGCCGATCCTGCAACGATTCTTGGCGCGGTAACGCCAGTGCCAGATACCTTATCGGAATACGCGTTTGCTGGTCTGCTGCGTGGTAGCAAAACTGAAGTGGTTAAATCGATCAGTAATGACCTAGAAGTCCCAGCAAGTGCTGAAATCGTGATGGAAGGTTACATCGATCCGAATGAATTCGCTGACGAAGGGCCTTACGGCGATCACACTGGTTACTACAACGAGAAAGAAAAGCACAACGTGTTTACCATTACTCATGTAACCATGCGTGAGAACCCGATTTACCACAGTACATACACAGGTCGCCCGCCAGATGAGCCTGCAGTATTGGGTGTTGCATTGAATGAAGTGTTTGTTCCTATTCTTCAAAAGCAATTCCCGGAGATAGAAGATTTCTATCTACCACCTGAAGGTTGTTCGTATCGAATGGCTGTGGTGACTATGAAGAAGCAATATCCAGGTCACGCTAAACGAGTGATGATGGGCGTATGGTCTTTCTTACGTCAATTCATGTATACCAAGTTTGTATTGGTGTGCGATGAGGATGTTAACGCTCGCGATTGGTCACAAGTTACGGCTGCGATGTGCAAACATATGGATCCGTCACGTGATACCTTGATGATAGAGAACACGCCAATTGATTCGTTGGACTTTGCATCACCGGTCGTTGGGTTAGGTTCTAAGATGGGCTTAGACATCACTAAGAAGTGGGATGCCGAGTTAGCATTGTCGCCTGATGTGCAATCTACTCCAGAAAACAGTGATCATATCGAAGGTGGTTTAGCTGAATTAACCAAAGTTCATCCTGAAATTATTGATATTCACCTGCAGAACGATAATGCCAGCATGGTTGTGGTATCGATAGATAAACAAGCTGCAGGTAATGGTAAGAAAATCATGGAAGCGGTTTGGTCTCAATTTGATGAGAACAAGTTCGTTGTCGTCTGTGATGGTGATGTTAACGTGAGCGACTGGAACGACATCATCTGGGCGGTAACCACCAGAATGGATCCAGCTAGAGATACCTTATTCCTTCAGAACGAAATTGGGCACTCCAAAGTGGGGCTCGATGCAACCAATAAGTGGGAAGGTGAGTGTTTGCGTGAGTGGGGCGTTCCAATCACAAAAGATCCTGAGCTGGTCAAAAAGATTGATAGCATCTGGGAACAACTAGGAATTTTATGAGCTACCAAGTAGTCTTGTACCCAGAAAACATCAGTTTCACCGTAGAAAAAGGGCAAACGGTCTTGGATGCTGCGCTCAACAGCGATATCTATTTCCCTAACCGTTGCCAAGTTGGCGCATGTGCTATGTGCATGTGCAAAAAATTAGAAGGGCAAGTGAGTTACCACCTTGAACCCATGCTCACAGAGAAAGAGCAGCAACAGGGTTGGATTTTCGCTTGCCAAGCATTTGCAGAAAGTAATTTAGTTCTAACCTTTGCCGATTAAGGGTTAGTGAGAGGAAGAACATGACTATTAAATGTAAAGTTAAGTCTATCGAGCCTTTGGCTTGTAACACTTACCAAATCCTGCTTCATCCAGAGACACCAGTTGCCTTTAAAGCTGGTCAGTACCTGATGGTTGAAATGGGTGAGAAAGATAAGCGTCCATTTTCAATTGCGAGCAGCCCTTGTCGCCATGAAGGTGAACTAGAACTACATATTGGTGCAGCTGAACACAATGCTTATGCATTAGAAGTGGTTGAAGCAATGAAAAAGGCACAGGCTGAAGATGGTGATATCGCGATTGATGCGCCACACGGTGATGCGTGGATTAAAGAAGAGAGTGAACGCCCTCTACTATTGATTGCTGGTGGTACGGGTTTTAGCTACGTACGTTCGATTCTGGATCACTGCATTGCACAAAACAGCAAGAAAGAGATTCACCTTTACTGGGGTGCAAAAGACGAGTGCCAGCTATACGCGAAAGAAGAGCTTGTCGATATTGCAGAAAAGCATAGCAATGTACATTTCGTACCTGTAGTAGAAGAGGCGCCGGAAGTTTGGCATGGCCAAACTGGTAATGTGCTTGAAGCAATTACACAAAGCTTCGAGTCACTGGCTGATTTTGATATCTATATTGCAGGTCGCTTTGAAATGGCGGGCGCAGCAAGAGACCTATTTACACAAAATAAAGAAGCAAAGCGTGACCATATGTACGCAGATGCTTACGCGTTTATCTAATAATTCCTTTAGATTTAGTGCAAAAAGAGAGCAGAAATGCTCTCTTTTTTATATTTAGGTGAACTATTAGACACTTAACCTCTATTTATTCATTTTTTATGAAAAAGTAGTTGCTAAGCTGAAAGGGTTCCCTATAATGCGACCCCACTGAGACGGCAGGCGCCATAAGGCTTCAGCAATAATCAGTAAGACGGAAAGCAACAAAAAATTAATTTTCAAAAAGTGTTTGACACTGAATGTTAATTCGCTAGAATGGCCGTCCACTTCGAGAGGCTCCTTACTAAAAAAGAACGCTCAAGAAGTTAAGCTCTTTAACAATTTAAACCTATCAATCTGTGTGGGCACTCGTTGATGAATATCAAAAAATGAAACTTCGGTTTCAACTTGATTTCAATGAACTGAGTGACC
>NZ_VTYC01000035.1:0-59065 GCF_013114115.1 Vibrio sp. 070316B
CAAACGTATAAAAGTGAAACTAAAAGGCCTGACTCCGATAGAATATCGAACTCAGGCCTTGAAAGCCGCTTAACAGAAATGTCCAACTTTACGGGGTCACTTCATTAAGTGGCTTTTTCAAAATATGTTAGAAAGTAGGAATGACTAGTTTAGTAGTGCACTTTTCACTTCAGGATCTCGAAATATCTCTTCAAAGCGCTGTTTGTAGATCAGTTGCATCTCATTGATGATTGCACCGCCATCAGGCACATCATTCTCCCCTTGGAAGTTTTTGCTGAGTAGCTTCTTACCAGCTTCATCATAAATAATCACATTAACGTTGTACCAAGAATTGTCCGTGAACGCGTGAAAGTCATACTTCCATTCATTCAAGACGAACATCATTGATTTGTTGTCGAACACTTTCATCTGCTCGGCAACCTTAGTGATATCCTCTTCCGGTGTCGTCTCAACAGACTCAACGGCAACTTGCTGCTTTTTCAAGCCTGCTACTAATCTATCCGTTAAAAATTGAGACATTGGCTGCTGTGTCGCCGTGTTGTAGGTATAAGGAATACCTAATGAGCTGCGAATAATACCTTCGAACTTTGGCTCTTTATCGTGATCGAGAACGTATGGTCGCTTGTCGATCACAGCTATAGTCAGCGCTTTTTCTTGCGGAACTTCATTGAGTTGAGGTGCACTTTGCTCTGCAGTTAATACTGTCGCACAACCGGAAAGCCCTAGAGATACTGCAGCAAGCAGCAAACTGACGAGTTTTTTCATTAGATTTACCTATCTTATTGTTTTGAATAGGCTGTTCTAACAAACATTGCCTCGCCCCGCAAACATTCATCAAATCAATAATTTATATAATCTTTATTTCTATAAATTAGCTCACACATCAGGTTGAATTTATTGAGTCGTCAATCAATAAAACGCTAAGTAACAAGCCCTTGTAAATGAGAGTTATGAAATGAACGAAATATGTTCAACCCATGTAGATCACCAAGTAAGCGCTTAGTTAATTCTGTGTGATTATTAGCAGTTTTCTGTGCTCTACCTCATTTACCGTGACTTCAAGATTCATCTTAAGTTTAGATACGTATATACTTTGTAGGTATCTCACCAAATAATATCTATAAAATACGAATAGAGCTGATCAGATATAACAGCCTTGAGACTAAGAGAGGAAACACGTGAAGAAAATGGAAGCTCCGCACGATATGAACATTGGAGCTAAATTCAAAACAAATAGACACGGTTATGTGACAGTAGTTGAATATTATAATACTCATACTGTTATCGTCGCGTTTGAAAACACCGGAAATATTCGAGCTATCAGTGCGGCTAAATTACGTACAGGCCAACTAACTGATCGTTCGGTTGCTCCTGAGTCAATTATGATTGGCGAACAGGTTGAATCGGTTAAACACGGAATATTAACCATTACTCAAGTTGAGTCTGAAAATATTGTTGTGTTAACAAATGCTGACAATGAAGAAATTAGAATGCTATTGCCAGCAGTACAAAAAATGAAAGACAAAGTTGAAGATATTGATGAAGATAAACTTGAAGCATCAAAACCAACTTCTCTAAGCCAGTTAACTAAAAGAAGTAAAAAGACTAAAGACGTTAATAGCATGCTTAAGAAAATGCTTACCGATTACGGAAGATACGATTAATTCAACATTTAATCTTAGCTAAACCTTTCAAGATTCAAATTCTAATATCCAAATAAAGATCCTCCTCCCTATCTAAATAAAAGACGTTGCATATTCAAGTGAGAACTTAATTTGATCAAGATCCCACTCTGAATTTCTCGCGCAATTTAACGAGATCTGCGTCACAATCTCATTTTGACTTTGTGACGCAAGTCTTATTGAAATCTCAATATTTCCATTAATATGCTCCCACACAATAAGAGAACGAAGTTTCTCAAACCTTAAAATCCAATCGAGACAAATATTATGAAAAAGATTCTTGTAGTTTGCGGTAACGGCCTTGGTACTTCTCTAATGATGGAAATGGCAGTGAAAGATGTGGCTAAGAAAATTGGTTTTGAAGCTGAAGTTGATCACGAAGATCTATCTTCTGCAGCATCAAGCACTGCGGATATCTGGGTTGCTGCAACTGACGTTGCGAATCAACTAAAAGAAGCGGGTAAAGAAAACATCATCAGTCTACAAAATATTTTTGACAAAGCATCAATCGAAGAACAACTAAAAACTTTCATGTAAGGTCAAAATTATGCAAAACTTTTTCGAGTTTATGCTTGGCTTATTAAAAGAGCCAGCAATCATGGTGGGTTTAATTGCTTTCATTGGCTTAGTTGCACAGAAAGCAGATATTTCTACCATTCTTAAAGGCACAATTAAAACCGTAATGGGTTTCCTAATTTTAGGTTTTGGTGCTGGTGCTCTAGTTGGCGCACTAAATAATTTCTCAGTAGTATTTACTGAAGCATTCGGCGTAAGTGGTGTTATTCCAAATAACGAAGCAATTGTGGCATTAGCACAAGAAGCATTCGGTTATGAAATGGCTCTAATTATGTTCTTCGCATTCGTTGTGAATATTTTATTGGCTCGTATTACTCCTTTAAAATATATTTTCTTAACGGGTCACCACACAATGTTCATGTCTATGCTAGTAGCGGTAATTCTGTCTACAGCAAACATTGAAGGCACAGTTCTAGTCGCAATCGGCTCTATCATTGTGGGTACATTAATGGTTGTGATGCCAGCGCTAGGCCAAAAGTACACTGAAAAAGTGATGGGTACTGATCAACTGGCTATTGGTCACTTCTCGACACTGTCTTACATCGTGTCTGGCTTCATTGGTAGCAAATTCGGTGACACATCAAAATCAACAGAAGACATCCAAGTTCCTAAAAGCTTAATGTTCCTGCGTGATACGCCAGTAGCCGTAGCAACAACAATGGCTATCTTCTTCATGCTTGCGTCTATTATTGCGGGCGGCGAGTTTGTAGAAACAGTATCAAGCGGTCAAAACTGGGTTGTATTTACCTTCATGCAATCTCTAATCTTTGCTGGTGGTGTTTACATCGTATTGCAAGGTGTGAAGATGCTAATTGCTGAAATCGTTCCTGCATTTAAAGGTATCTCTGACAAACTAGTACCAGGAGCAAAACCTGCTCTAGACTGCCCTATGGTATTCCCAGTAGCACCAAACGCGGTACTAATCGGTTTCCTTTGTTCTTTCGCGGCTGGCCTACTAGCAATGGCAGTTCAAGGTGCACTTGGTTGGACAATCATTGTAGCGGGTGTGGTTCCACACTTCTTCGTAGGTGGTGCGGCAGGTGTTTACGGTAACGCGACTGGCGGTCTACGTGGTGCGATTCTAGGTTCATTCACTCAAGGCCTATGTATCTCTTTCTTGCCTATGCTACTGCTTCCTGTTCTTGGCGGACTTGGCCTTGAAGCAACAACATTTGCTGACTTCGACTTCGGTGTGGTTGGTCTGATTCTAGGGTGGATTGTTTCATGAGTTTATTCGATTTAGTCGGTAACCAAGGCGTTATCATCAACTCTGAAGAAAACCTAACGGTTGATGCTGCGATTGATGTGACATGTTCAACACTACTAGCGAGCAACAAGATTGAAGCAAGCTACGTTGAAGCCATCAAACAAAAGCACAAGGACATTGGTGCGTACTATGTTCTAGCTCCAAAGATTGCAATGCCTCATGCTCGTCCTGAAGACGGCGTAAACGAAGCATCACTGCAGGTGACTGTATTCAAAAAAGGTGTTGATTTAGAGTCGGAAGATAACGGCGACGTTTACCTTTCCATCACTCTGGCTGCAATGGATTCAGATAGTCATATCCATACCATCATGGCGCTATCAGAGCTGTTCCAAAATGATAATGACATTGATGCCATTATCGCTGCAGAAACAGAGCAAGAGATCATCGAGATCTTAAAGCGATACTAACCTCGATATATTGCCCCTGAGCGACCAAGCCCCCAAATAAAAAGCGATAGCCTCGGCTATCGCTTTTCTGTCTCTCTTTAATCAATGCCAATTGATCAGCAAACTCGATTTATTGTCCTTACGGTTTACTGAGCCCTTGGTTTGATCATCTTAAAATCATAAAGACCGTCGTTGGCGGCTCTCTCCTTGAACAACAACTCCCCGTTATAAAACGTAAAAGCGAGCAAATCACGCTCATACTCATAAATATAAGCAACCGCTCCATCACTGTTGATGACCTGATCAGGTTGACCTAATCGATCAGTCACATCTTCAATGTTCGCTTGTCGATCGACTAGTTGTTCCAAACCGGCTTCATCGTAGCCACCTTCATCCATACAACCTGATAAAGCGGCAACCAAAGCTAGCAGTATGATTTTCGTTCTCAACAGCTTATTCCTTGAATGGTTTTTACAACCATATCAGTAGCCTTGCTACATCACTGTAAGTTATTGTAAACGCGCAACTAAAATGAGAGAGGATTAGAGCTGCTCTAAGATGATCACGTTTCGTAAACCGGGTAAGCCCACTTATCGGTTGATAGCTCAAAGCAATACTGAGCGTGCTTCTTCAAACACTCAAACACTTCGCGGTCGAGCTTATGATTCTCAACGTGCTCAGTCAAAATCGCCATCGTCTCTTCCAGTGTCATTCCCTTTCGATACGGGCGAGATTGGCTCAATGCTTGGAACACGTCTACAACGGCTACAATTCGACTGGGCTGATCCAATTCTTCTGCTGTTTTACCCATTGGATAACCAGAACCATCTAGCCTTTCATGATGATTCGACGCCCACTCACAAATCTGAGGTGAACTAAACAGCTCCTGAAGTGCGAACCGTGTATCTGTCGCATGACGCTTAATGCAGCAATACTCTTCATCGGTGAGAAAACCCGGTTTATGAAGAATATCACCAGGTGTTTGTAACTTGCCGATATCGTGTACCAAACCAGCTAAATAGAGCTTACGCTGCGTTGTATATGAGTAACCCAATTGCTTGGCGAGATACTCTGAAAGCTGCCCTACCTTCAACGAATGCTTAAAGGTAAACGAGCTCTTGGTATCCACCACATTGGCAATAAACTCAGCAAAAGCGACCGTTTCATCCAACGACATCTGTTGAGAGAAGAATGGCACGGGCTCAAAATTGTCCCTCATGTTTTCGATGTAAGGGATCTCCATCGAGAACCAGAAGTCGTCCAAATCGACAAGCTCACACATATGTTGCACAAGGTTAGTTTCGAACATCTCATCTGCTTGTTCAGTCAAGCGTTCGATAATGCTCGCTTTACCATCAGGAGTAAGGTTGCCATAGCGATCGGAAGACGTAATGCCATAGAGATAATCAACCCTATCGGCAAGCATGACAATGGCGGCTAGCTCTTTCTCTAATTCACTAATAGGTAACGCTTTAAGCTCCACCCAAGGGGTGTGATGATAAAGCACTGGTTTAGAGAATATCGAAAGTACGGGACACTCTTTTAAGATTTGGTAGCCTTTCTGACAATGATGGTGGGTGGAATCAGGAACAAAACCTGAGACCAAACTGAGCTGTTCATCAATTTGGGATACACCACAGTCGTGAATGAGCCCCAACGAGAACGCAAGCTGTGCTTGTTCCTCTTCCCAACCCACACTCAGGGCACAGCGGTAAGCGATATAACCGACTCGTTGCCCATGATTTTTGCTTTCAAAACCTACGTTATCAAGCGCCTTAGCTATACCAAATAGAGCCTTTCTAAGGTCTACGGTTACGTCTTGGCAATGTTGATTCATTACTTAAGCCTAGAATTTTTATTGTTCTTATATATTTAGGCTGCCAATACTAATGCATAGTTAATGTTTATATACACAACTAATGTAAGGTTTAATGAGTTTCGTGATAGATCTAACGTATCACGGAAAAATCGTGCTACAAATGGTTGCATATTAAAAAACATGCGACATCATGTTTTGCCGACTAAAATCCACTCAACTGAAAAGTCAAAAAAGGAAATGCATGTTTAAAACAGTTATCGATGACGAATTGTCTATTGCTTTGGTTGAAGAGCGTTTCGCCTCTCACTATGCGGAAATCTCACAAAGTCAAAATGAGTATTTAAGTCAGTGGCTTGTATGGCCGCCACATTGTAAAACCGAACAAGATTTTAGGCTCTTCGTGCAGCGCTCACTACACGATTACGCAGAAGGTAAAAGTATGACCTGTGCCATCGTGTACCAAGACAACATCGTTGGTAACTGTAGTTTCAATACCATTGATCATGATATGCAGAAGGTAACGATAGGTTATTGGCTGTCTGAACCATACCAAGGAAGGGGAATTGTCACGCGTGTGGTTAAAAAGCTGATTGATATTGCTTTCAATGAGTTAGATATGGAGAAAGTTGAAATATCTGCCGCCGTCGAGAACCAAAGCAGCCGCAAGGTTTGTGAGCGCTTACAATTTAATTTAGAAGGTATCATTACTCGTAGCGAGAACTTGAACGGTCGTATCGTTGATCACGCAATCTATGGTCTCCACCGTTCAAAACAGTAGCCGTTTCTGGTTAAGAAGCCACGGTTTAAACTATTGGGTGTCAGTTCAAACCATGGCTTTTGTTTTTCCTAAGCGAGTGTAGGCTCAATAAAGATAAATAACGGTTAAACCGCCTTAGCAATCACAATCGTGAACTTAGCCCCACCATGAATGCTACCATCGATCTTGATACTCCAACCTAACTTCTTCGCCGCAGAGTTTGCAATGGCAAGCCCCAATCCAAAACCACCGGTTGAAGCGCTTCTGCTCGAGTCTAAGCGAGAAAATGGAACAAAGACTTCATCACGACGCTCCTCAGGAATACCAGGCCCATTGTCCTCAACGACTACTAGCCAGCTTTCTGAGTTTTCATCTAAAGTCAGCCAAACATGGTCTTTAGTATAGTTGCCAGCATTCTTAAGGATGTTATCAAACACCAAGCGAGCCATTGAGCAATCACACTTAATCGTACAGTCTTGATTCACCTTTGATTCAAATGTCACATTGTCCAACTCAGAATAACGAATCCGGTCTAAACAATATTCAAGTAAACTCGCTCTTACTTTCACCAACTCGAAGAAGGAATTGTCCATAACATTTAACTTCGAGAGCATAATGATCTCTGATGTGAGCTCGTTGATATCGTCCACGTAGGTATCAATATCATCAAAAAGTGCTTGATGCTGCTCAGGCGCTCCTCGTCTCAGTATGTCAGTAGCTAACTGTATTCGGCTCAACGGAGTACGAACTTCATGGGGAATTGCTTGAGCAAATATATGGCTCTCTTTCACCTTGCTTTCTATCTCTTCAGCCATGCAATTAAAACTGCTAGCCAACTCGGAAACAGGATGAATATATTCAGCCTCAGAACGCGTACTCAGTTTACCTTTACCAAACTGTTTCTGCTTCTCAACTAACGACTCAATTCTCTCTTGAAAGCCTCTAACCGGTAAGTAAACACTAGCTCCAATCGCAATGATGACCGCGAGCAGAAGTCCAATTAAAAAGTGTCGCTCTGAATCCTCATACCATTCAATTTCAGGAGAAAAGAAGTCCCCTACTTCACAGAATGCAAAGCTAAACTTGGAATTCGGCAGTTGGTACACAGCCGAGTACAAGTTGTTTTCGCTAAGGTAAATAGGCACACCATTTAAGATGGTGTGTAACTCACATCGTTGACAAGGAGGTTCTCCCGACCAATTCTCTAACAGGCGTAAATTGAAAATAAAAAACTGTTGGTGACCTGTTCTATCGAGTTCCTTGTAGAGCGAATCTTCTTTGTCGCGATGCTGGATATACTGCTCAACAAAGTACAACCCATCATTGAGAAAGGTCTCAATCTCTGTTCTTCGCATATGTCCTTCACCAAGGTGTAGGAACAAAAATATTGTCGCCGACATCCCTGTAACAATACCAAGGTAGAGCCGAGCAAACATCGAAACAGAGCGAAGCTTCTTTTTAATAAATTTAAGCAACCAGCATATACCCCTTATTACGTACAGTGCGTATTAACTGTTTGTCTTTTGCATGGACGCGCAGCTTTCGGCGTAAACCAGATACACGCATATCAATCGAACGATCGTTAAACGCGTAATCTATTCCTCGGAATAGCTGGCAACATTGGTCTCGGGTAACGACTTGGCAAACATTCTTAACAAGAAGGTTCAAAATCTCAAACTCTGCGGATGTGAGCTTCAAGTTTTGTCCGTATAAAGTGGCACTTTGGGCAGCGTTATTGATGACGATCTCACACTGGTTTTCCGGCACCGTTTCCGCCGTTGTTATAACCGGCGTTGCACGTCTCAACAGAGCTTCGATTCGGGCCAGCAATGCATGACCTCGTATCGGCTTAGCCACATAATCATCAGCACCGAACTTAAATAAGCTTACTTCACTCATTTCATCAGCAGAGGCAGTCAGCACTAAGATCATTCCATTGTAAAACTCACGAGCCTCTCGGCAGATTTGTGCGCCACTCATACCTGGTAGCATAAGGTCCAACAGCACTAAATCAGGTTCAATACTTCGGATAGCTTCAAGTGCCAAGTTTCCCTCATGAACGACGCTCACTTCATACCCTTCCGCCTCTAGGTAGAGTGTGGTTAAACGAGCGATCTCTTGGTCATCTTCGACAATGAGTACTTTGGTTTTCGACATATCTATCACCAGTATTTATTAAAAGCGTGGGCAGTATATATACTGGTCATATATCATCAATATTGTTATTAGAGTCAAGCCTTTACCGTACGCAAAACATAATAATCATATTTGTACATCTACGTTTACAAAATTAGACAACAGGTCGTCTGTAAGCTCCGATTTATATAGGCTCCGCAAAATGACACCGATTGCATTTAATGTCGTATCCCATCGTAATCGCTTACACTTGCTTTATTTTCTTACCCACACTTACATTAAAATTGTTTACAAAAAACAATCAAATCAACCATCTTTTAACCAGTCACACTGCAGTTTATAAAACCAAGGAATAGACCCCGTTTAGATTTAAAAACCAAAAAGTTCGACTGACCACTAAAGGAAACCGATTACCTGTTTCACTCATCAGCACTTTCTTTTTTTGCTCCCCCATTCCTTCCTATAAAGTCATTACCACTTCAAGTAACATTCACAATATCAATAGATGGCTTTGTAATTTGTCATTTAATCACTCCTTAGAGGGACCCTCTTAAAATGAATAAACCGCTTTCGCTGTTACTGGCTACGTCTGCTTTATTTTCAGTACCTTTACTTGCTGATACGGATAAGCAAGAAACGATAAAAAAGATTCAATCTCAGGTAAGTTCTTGGATTGATATTCAGGTCGCTCCGCAAAGCAGCATTATTCAAAAAATGGTCTTTGACTGTGAATTTTATAGCGCAACGCCTTATATCAAGTCTCCAGATGGTAGTGAAAGCAGTTCAGGTTCATACCGTTTCTACTCACAAAAAGGTGTATTAGGTACCGTCACTGAACCGTTTACGACTCAGCCACTGCCTGAATTAACCATGTGCTTAAAAGAAGATTTCACCCTAGCGAATCAAGACCAAGCGCAACTTCTATTCGAAGCTATCGAAACGGTCTATCCAAATCATTCTATGTTTGATGAGAACTTCCCAAAGGAAATCATAAAGAAACCAAATGGATGGCATTTTATTGATGGTGAAATCTTCGATGATAAAAAAGGCTATATCATCGAGACAACTCCGGAAGGGAAAGTGACCAAGATCATCCGCTCGTTAAACCTATAAACACACCTTTCTCACTAATATGGAGAGGGTTTGATTTGTATTAATAAGTCACCGAAGTAGGCCTGCCTGCTCGGTGGCATCGAACTAAAACTTCCTCACGTAGAGTCCAGCATGATGACAAGTTATCAATCTTTCGAGTACCTAAAGTGCCCTATTTGGATATATGACATCGATAACAAAAGAATCACATGGGCAAACCAAAGTGCTCTTCCTTTGTGGGAGGCAGAATCTTTGTTTGAACTGACGTCACGCGACTTTAGTGTCGAGATGTCAAAGGCAATAGAGGCGACTCTCGAAGAGTATCAAAGGCAATTTCTACGTGGTGAAAACATCAAAACATGGTGGAACTTCACCCCCAAATACATAGCCAAACGCGCACTATGCCAGTTTTCCGGCATTCCTTTACCTGATGCTCGAACGGGCATGTTAGTTCAAGTTGTTGCCGAAGAAGGCAGCCTTAAGCACGATCTCGCTTACTCAGACGGAGCGAACCTTTCTCTATTATGTGACCGTTCAGGTAAGATAGTAAGCACTAACTCCGCGTTTAATCAAAACTATGGCTCACCGTTTGCCACCCTCTCCGATTTTCTTTCCAGCGAAGAAACCGCAGCTCATTGGCTATTTTCAGCACGAACGGGGCAAGAGATCCTAGAAGAAGTGAGCTGTACAATAGGTGACAAAACCCATCACTTTGACGTTCAAGGCAAGTGGCTGTTCGATAAGAGCGAGCTACTGTTAGACCTAACCTGTACCACCAAACAAAAAGAAAAGCTGATAAAAGCCAGGTACAACGCGGAGCACGATTACTTAACAGAACTTCATAACCGTAGAGGGATCAACAACTTACTGCAAACCAGCATTGCCTACCGCTCCCCTTTTGAGTTGATGTTTGTTGACCTTGATGGCTTTAAGCTGGTCAATGACACCTATGGGCATAGCGTAGGAGATCAGTTGCTAAAACAAGTCGGTGAGCGCCTAAAACAACTAGTTGATGAAACCTGCATGATTGGTCGCTTTGGTGGCGATGAGTTCATCGTGATCGCTCACGCCTGCCGAAATCAAAACATTCCTCTGCTTTGCACGCGCATTATTTATGCACTAAACCGAAGTTTTCATATCAGTGGAATCGGTACTCTGTCTGTGGGTTGCAGCATAGGTACTGCAAACTTTCCAGATAACGCCATAGACCAAGAGTCCTTACTAAAACAAGCGGGGATGGCAATGCACATGGCAAAAGCTAACGGACGTAACCGCTTCCAAACTTTCACCCCGAGCTTAGCTCGTGCGCTTCATCGGAAAGTAGAAATTCGCCATCGCTTAGCTCGTGCCCTAGAGAATGAAGATCTCGCACTCCATTACCAACCGATCATGGATACCAGTGGCGATAAAGTGAAAGGCTTCGAGGCACTGCTTCGGTGGTCAGATAAAGATTTAGGGGACATTAGACCTGACGAGTTTATCGCTCTAGCAGAAGAAACAGGTCAGATTGTTCCACTTGGAAAGTGGGTGCTCAACTCCGCGCTTAAGCAGCTATCCATTTGGCACCGAGAATTTGATAACCAACTAACGATGAGTATCAACATCTCGAGTATTCAAATGCATGCAACCTTTGCAGACCAACTATCTGCAATGCTCAACTTCTACAATATCCGACCTCAGAGCATCGCCCTTGAGATCACTGAGTCATCCATGATTTTCAAACATGGCGAAGTTAGACAAGCATTGTGCGACATTGCCAAGTTGGGTGTGGAACTGCACCTGGATGACTTTGGTACTGGTTACTCTTCTCTATCTATGTTGCATGACCTACCTATTAGTACCGTTAAGCTTGATAAAAGTTTTGTGCACGGGTCACACAAAGGCAGCAAAGCCATTGTTCAAGCAACCCAAGCTATCTGTGACAAGTTAGGGCTAAAAGTGGTCGCGGAAGGTGTTGAGACAGAAACGCAGAAGGACTTCTTGGTCGACTGTGGTTACCAATATCTGCAGGGATTCTTGTTTAGTAAGCCTATCCCTTCAAATGAAGTCGAAAGCCAGTTCTTATTCCTTCGATAAGTCGGTGTTATTCACTTGAAATAGCGAGTAAACAATAGTGGTGAGTATAGACTCAAGCATCGTGTATTTGGCCTAACAACCTGCTTGAACATATCGATCTTTTAGCACCCGACGACAGTATGTTTCTAACTCATAAAATCTTGCCTTCGTCTCAATATTTCAGCTATCTATCCGCTCTTTATGTCAATTCTTGTTCAGCTCAAATGTGACCTTTTGTCGACTCATATTTGAGCTTCGATATTTTGTAGACTGATTTCGTCCATACAAAATGAGAAAGAGAATCATGAAAAAGAACCACTTAGTCTTACCAGCCATCGCTGTCGTTACAGCTTGCTTACCATTGTCTGCACTCGCAAGTGACCGCGACAACTCTATTGAGGCCGGTGTGACATTTATTGGGAATCAAGAGCTAGCAACCTTTGGCTATAGTAAAGCCCTATCGAATAATATTGTTGTCGGTGGTGGCTTTTCATTAGGCACGGAAGCGGTAGATTTGGACGAGCCAAACTCACAAGATGCATGGGGCTTATATTCCAACATTGGCTACCGATTTGAAATTGCCGAGTTTGATATCATCCCTAAGGTTGGTATCAACTACTTAAATGCGGATGTGGAATCGGGAAACGCTTCTTTCAACGACATCAATATCGATAATGTTTATGGTTCAGTGGGCGCCACAGTGAACTGGCGTATGATAGGTCTTACGGTGGATTACGGAAAGATCAATGATTCAGCAATGGTACCCGACGGTTCAGGTAGCACCAAACCATTCGAAGAAGATGTCGT
The DNA here is from genome assembly GCF_013114115.1 of Vibrio sp. 070316B. Classification (NCBI taxonomy): domain Bacteria; kingdom Pseudomonadati; phylum Pseudomonadota; class Gammaproteobacteria; order Vibrionales; family Vibrionaceae; genus Vibrio; species Vibrio sp. 070316B. Next base: position 12,578 of record NZ_VTYC01000035.1, read on the forward strand.
ACGTGTTACAGCAAGCTTCAACTTCTAACCTTTAGCTTTCCACTTATGTAAAAAGAAAAGCTGTCAAAAAATGGCTTAAAAGGAAGCCTAACAAGGAAGTCCGCAAAAGAAAGTCGACAAAAGCTCCTATTAGCCTGCCTAATTAGGGGCTTTCTGTTTGTAAAGCAATCAATAAGGGTGAAATTTGATTTAAACCTTTAATATAACAAGGTTTAATTTGAGTGCTAGATATTATACGAACCTGACTCATATCGATTCAAAATATCTCCTAACAAAATAGAGTGCAAACACTAACCAAAATCAGAACAATCATGGAATCAATATCACAATTTATACTTGCATCTAGACCTAAAATTAGCCACGTCCTGAAAAATCAAATTCAGATTTATTTTTAATCAATAAAAATTAGTAGCCATGATTTTAAGCCTATAAAAAACCACTAATGATATCCCTATCAATACAGTTAATTTAAAAAATAAATAGATATAAACCAGAAATTAAATGATATTAATATCATCCTAAACCTAGTTATTAAACTTTATCCTGAAAATTTATGATAAATCTACCTCATAAGTAGACATCAAAAACACCACGCCCATCAATATTAGCACTACCTAAAATTGCAGCTGAAACCGCCGATATAGAAGCTGACAAATGGATAAATACCAAAACAAATGGATAAATCCCCCTTGTCTCTTGTAAAACCACGGCTTTCATTTATAAATTCAACTTTTGGGTGAACATCTCTACAACCTTTCATTACAGCCCGAATTCTGCGATTAGTATCAACATCTTGAGAGAAATGGTGACATTTTAGTTATGTTATTTAGAACGGACTCTTGGGTTGAATGACAATCCCAGCCACACATATCAATCACACAAATATAATAACTATCGCTTAGGAGTTGAGCTATGCACTGTTCTTTCAATATAAATAACAATAATGAAAGCTTGCAACTAATCTATAATGAAGAAAAAATATATATAAAGAGAGACAGTAATAAGATATCAGAGGAAACTCTTAATAGTAAAGAGAGTTTTGTCTTCAAGTATTTAATTGAAAATGCTTCAATTTCAAATCCTCAATCTGCCCGAGATGTTGAGGAGTCATTTAAATTACATTTTGATGAAGAGTTTAGTTTATATGCATTAAAAAACATTATCGCTTCTATAAGAAAGAAGTACCGAAACCTATGTAAGAAGGCAAAGGTTGATAATAATAGCGAACTCATTTCCAATCTCTATAAAGTCGGGTACTTCATTGATCTCGACAAAAGCTCAGAAAACCGCATCGCCCCCAAGCACAACATCAACCAGTTCAAACCTAGCCAGATAATGATGCTAAAGTTGATGCTCAACACTTATTACAAGGAGTTGATCAGGTCTCTGATAACCGTACTCACTGTGACTTCACTCTCTCTATTCGTTGTCTACTTTTTCCAAATCCTTTATACAACGAAAATTGCTAATGAATACAGCGAGAACACCAAGCACATAGCAGAAGAGGTAATGGATTACGGCTGTGATAGCGCGGGCGCGGTACACTCGTTAAGGCACTCGCTTAACCTCGATTCGGTGGTTATGACTACACCTTATGGTTCATGCTACATCTCTAAGAGTCGTTCTCAGTATGTTGAGCTCGATCAGATTGATGATTTTTACGATAGTGCTGATTTTGTTTATTCTCGTTTCAGTAACCCTGAAAATAATACCAAGCTAACGGTTCGTATTTCCAAAGGTTCTATTGAAGCGCGTTACAGAAACTCATTACTGCCTCTGCTGGTTGATTCCGTCTCTATTCAAAAGAATGGCTACTACATTCTCAACCTTGGCAATAACAGCCAGTCAATTTACACCTCACCACTACCAAGCGGTGCTACCATCACCTTCTATAGTGACGATATCATTGCACTATGGGGCGTGCTGTCACTATTGCTCGCAATCCTACTCTATCGCTCTTATATTCTAGGGTTCTTTATCTATCTCTTTCGCTGGAAGCACATCTCGTTTGAAGAAGAACCAATCATCAATACAGAAGACAACACCGTTTTATACTACGAGTTGTTGTCTCGGGTACGTAATGTCGGTGTTCTTAGCTTTATTAATACGATGAGACGCACCAACCTACTGACTTTTCATACCATTTTGCTTATTGAAACGGTAAGAAACGCCAAGTTGCACAACAGCCACGAGATCTATGGTGTCAACGTATGCCCGAGTGCGTTAGTAGGGAATAATTTTTCCAAACTCAAAGAGCATTTGGACGCAATGGAAGCGAATGAGTTTGTCGTCGAGATAACGGAGTACTCAAACATTGGTTATGGCTGTGAAGTCATCGATAATATCAAAGCGATCAAGAAGCTCGGGATCACCATCGCCTTGGATGATTTTGGCACAGGTAACAACAACATCGAAATCATTAGCGTGATCTCCCCCACCTACCTGAAACTAGATCGCTGTTTCGTTAAAGACATTGAATCAGGGGAACATCAACAAGGTGTACTACTGAACATCTCTGAAATTGGCCGCTTATCAAACATCACGATGATTTATGAGGGTGTTGAAACGCGCAGACAACAGTACATATTGTGTCAATTGGGCTACAACTTGCATCAAGGTTACCTTTATAGCCGCCCTCAAAGTACAACGAGCTAACCTCTTGTAAACGCTTAACCGTATCAAGGTACCTGTGGACTCAAAGTCATCGATTGAATTAAGCGTTGTTGCACTTGAGGCTTTCAGAGTTCACAGGAAAATAGGCGTCTAGTAATCCTTTAGCAGTCAGTGGCTTATCAAAGTAATAACCTTGTAGTAAGTCACAATGGTATTGCTGTAGCTTCGCCATCTGCTCTGGGGTCTCTACGCCTTCTGCCACAACTTTCATCTGGCAAGAGGCGCCAATATCAATAATGGCTTTTACCAAAGTCTCACTGTGTTGACTGGAATTCAGTTTGCCGATGAAAGATCGGTCGATCTTTATCTCTGTGATTGGAAGCGTATTAAGGTAGTTGAGTGATGAAAAACCGGTACCAAAGTCGTCAAGCGAGATACCAAACCCATAATCTCGGAGCCTTCTCAGTATCGGCTCGACGATATGCAGGTCTTTAATTAGGATATTTTCCGTCAGTTCAAGAGTCACTCGCTGAGGAGCAATGCCGACTTGTTCCACTAGACAAATCACCTTCTCGTCAAAACCAAGTTCGAATACCTGCTTGGGGGACACATTCACCGATACACACACAGCCCCAGGTCTGTTTGGCATCAAGTTAAGGGTGTCTTCACATGCTTTCCTCAACACAAATTCACCAATCTCGTGAATTTTTCCGACTCGCTCTGCCGCAGGAATAAAGTCTAACGGAGACACAAAACCAAGTAAGCTATTGTTCCAACGACACAGCGCTTCAACCCCTTTGAGCTGTTTGGAGTGAGAGTCTACTTGAGGTTGATAGAACACGCTGAACTCGCCGCGTTCTAAGGCGGTTTCTAACTGCTTTTCAACCGCATAGTCATACTTCACCTTTCGATTGATCACATCATCGTAAAACACCGCATCACCTTTGTTCGACTCCTTTGCCTTGTAGAGAACAATGTCCGCTTTGGTCAGTAACTCTTCGACTTCCGTACCATCATAAGGGTACATAGACACGCCTGCCGAACACCGTGTAGAAACGCTTGTCCCCTTGAGATTAAAGGATGGCTTGAAGACATCTTGTATTTGTTGAACCTTCCGCTCAGCTTCAATAAGATCTTGAATGCTTGGTAAACAGAAAACGAACTCATCCCCTCCAAAACGAGAAACAACATCGTTCTCTCCTAAAATCTCTTCAAAGCGCTTACCTATCTGCTTGAGCAGTTCGTCTCCACTCGCATGACCAAATTGATCATTGATACGCTTAAAGTTATCTAAATCAACAAAGACTAACGCCACCAACTTACCCTCAAGTTTTGAGTGAGCAATGGCACGGCTAACTTGAAGCTCTAGTTCAGAACGATTGGGGAGTGCCGTCAACGAGTCGTGTTTTGCCATATGTTGCAGTCGACGGCGACTGTTTTGGATTCGGCTAAAATCGTCTGCAATTCTCTGCTCCATTTGAGAGAAGCGAGTGGATATTCTTCGACTAATAAGGGCGCTGATGAAAATACAGCTCATCGTCACCAACACACTCAATATAAGAACAAGACCAAATTCGTTACGCGATTCAGCTAACAACTCATTTTTTCGTTTCTCTATCGAGGCGTTGACATTATTCAAGTACACGCCTGTACCGACGATCCAGTTCCAATCACCGACCTTTTTGACATAGCTACTTTTAGGGCCAATAACGCCATTTTTATCAGCGGTAACATAATCAACGAATCCTCCCTCTTTAGATTTCGCTAGAACATCTTGCTTAAAGCGACTTCCAAGGTCATCGTAGACGTTAACCCCTTGCCCTATATGAATTCGATTTGCGTGGAGTAAGCTGTCACCATTTTTTTCAAAAACAAACAGATAGCCATTGTCACCCACGATTACTCTCGACAGTATTTCTAGAATCCTTTGATAACTGGCTCGCTTAACATCATCGAGAGACACGCCAGTACCAAAGTACCAGTCAAAGGGCTCAAATCGGCGAATATAGGTTAATTTCTCATAGTGCGTACTTTCGATATACGGCTTCTTTATATCTCGCCCCTCTAGTTCTGGGCGCGGAACGAAATACCGAGAAAACGCGCCATTACTCCGTTTAAGAAGTTCAATTTGCTCTTTGATGACAGCCACACCTTGAGTGTCTGTTGTCTTAAGTTGATTGGTGTTTTCAATTTCTGGGTTAAGAGGATGAACGAGTGACGTACCCTGCATGTCATAGGCGTAGATATATTCTTGTTTTTCAGCATAACTCAGCTTTCTGATCTCATTTAAAATCAGTTGCTTAAGTTTGTCTTCTGGCAGGTGTTGGTTCGAAGAGTAGATATTTTGAGCCGCAGTGTATGCCCTATCTAACCGTCGAGTAATGCGCTTTTTTACTTCATCTTCAACAAGGCGTTGAGTGTGTGTAATTTGCTGAGAAACCTGAAGCACCTGCGCCTCAATAGAGCCTTTTTGGGCGGCAATATAGTCGGTTCGAATTAACTCAACCAACGCCTTAACCTTTTGATTCACACTCTTGAACATCGCCATATTCAAGATGATCGCAGAAAAGATGATGATGGTTATTGGCAAATACTTGGTAAACCAGACCAATTTTTTGTCATTAATGTGCAACATACGAACTCAACACCACAGTACGGAGTGCCATATAGTAACGTTGTTTTTACTGAACATCCAACCATAAAAATATTCTATTAATTTTTATAAAAGTCTTGCCAATACGAATAAAAAGGTTAGTGTTATACACATGTATATCACCATGCAGTTTTAATTATGACCGAATGGAAAGACGACCAACCGATCTTTAGGCAGCTTGCCACTAAGATCAGCGACCAGATTCTGCAAGGTATTTGGCTAGAGCAACAGGCCCTGCCCTCTGTGCGCGCTGTTGCTGCTGATCTTAAAATCAACCACCTTACCGTCATGAAAAGCTACCAGTTACTGGTTGATGAAGGCTTGGTTGAAAAGAAGCGAGGCCAAGGTATGTATGTAGCCGAAGGTGCACTTCAAAAACTGAAAGAGTCCGCACACCAAACTTTCATCAACACACAGATCCCAGCCATCGCTGAGACGCTAGGCATCATTGATATGAGTGTCGAAGAACTCGTGAAACAGCTAGAACAACACATCAAGGACAAGTCATGAGTACTTTACTTTCCGCGAAAAACGTCACTAAAGCTTATTCAAATCAAGTGGGTGTAGAGAACATCAGCTTTGAGCTAAAGCCAGGACAAGTACTAGGTTTACTTGGTCACAATGGCGCTGGTAAATCGACTCTCATCAAATCACTGCTTGGTGGGCATAACTATCAGGGTGAAATCGAAGTCAACGGCTACCACCCAATCCACCAGCACGCAGAGCTCATGCAGCACTTATCGTATATCTCTGATGTCAATGTGCTGCCTGAATGGATGACCATCAAACAGCTACTTCGTTACACCGAAGGTGTCCACCCAAGTTTCAACCGACAAAAAGCCGAGCTAACCCTAAGTAGCACCAACATCAAGCTCTCTTCCACAATCAAACAGCTCTCTAAAGGGATGAAAGTACAAGTTCATCTGGCGATCATCATTGCCACCGACACTCAAGTGTTGATTTTGGATGAACCAACACTCGGACTAGATTTGATTTACCGTGATACCTTCTACCGTCACTTGTTGGAGTGGTTCCACGATGGTGAGCGCGCGATGATCATTGCTAGCCATGAGGTTTCTGAGATCGAACACCTACTGACAGATGTACTTATTCTCAAACAAGGCCGCTGCGTGCTGAAGAAAAGTATGGAAGCGATCGAGAGTGATTACTTCATTATCGAAGTTGCTAACAACCACTCAAGCGACATTCAAAAACTGAAACCACTCACTTCACAACCGGGGCTAGGAACGACTAAATGGTTATTGGAAGGTCAATACAAACCACAAGTTGAATCACTAGGTAACATCTACAACGTTGGCCTTGCCGACCTATTCCTTGCAACACAAACGGAGAAGGCATAATGCACCCAAGTTTTTATATGCTAGAAAAAGAACTTATCGAGCACAAAATCAATACTCGATTACCTCTATTCGTTGCGTTGTGTGGTTTGTTACTGTTCGTGAGTCTGTTCTTTAATGGCGCGGCACAGCATGAGTTTTTCTTCCAGATGGAAGTTAACGGTGATGTGAGCGACATCCACAGAGAGTTCGCACAAGACCTTAACTCAGTGATCTACTTTGGCGCGGGCCTAATTTCACTGCTGCTTTCAACGCTGTATATCCCAAAAACACTGCGTAAAGAGCGTCAAGAGGGCAGCTCAATGTTTTGGAGAAGCATGCCGGTATCGAATGCTCTGACTCACGGTGTGAAGCTAGGCTTTGGTTTAGTGGTGATACCCGCTATCTGCGCCCTATTGGTTCTATTTGCCGATGTTCTATTCTGGATTCTAAACGTATCTAGCGAGCAACAACTGGCGCTATTAGTAGAACAGCAATCACTGTTTTATGTGCTCACCAATTGGTTGGTATTCTTTGGTCGAATGCTGTTAGTTGCCTTGGTGGTATTGCCGTTAGCGACAATGACACTGGCGATCTCGCAGCTGGTTAACTCGCCATTGCTTGTGATCTTTGTTTCAAGCTTTGCAATCAAATGGCTGGCTATCGCACTGTTCGGTTTCTATGGCATCAATGACTTCTTTTCTGTTATCGCTTCACTACCGATGAAAGTACTTACGGCAAGTAACCCGTTCAGCGCGCTCTCTGACGTCTCTATCTTATCTTTGAGTATTTACGTCTTGCTTGGTATCGGTGGCTATCTACTGAGCCTAAAACTCAATAGAACAGACGATGTGAGTTTGAAGACACTGTTCCAGCCATAGAGTTATCGCTGCTAATAAGCAACACGATAGAACAAGAAAGGTAGTAAAGCTTCTGAGAAATCGGGAGCTTTTTTATTGCCAATTAGTTTCAGGTAGTAGTTGGATCTGAAATAGTTTAAGGAAGCAGAGAGTAAGCCGAGGAGAAGATGAACCAAGAGAGTATTAATGAGCTGACATTAAATTGCATCGTAACGAATGCCTGCCAGCTCTTTGAGGGATGATTTCTTTAGTCGCCGACCAGATGAAGGTCCTTGAGAGCACTATTGAAATCGGTTTGTTGCGTTTTAGCGCCAGTAAATGGCTTTGTTTGAAAAGCTATCAGCTTTTCAAGTTTGTCGCTTTATCGTTTGAGATATAAAGCTTATTTCTTTGAAGCTTCTTTCGACGTGTCTTTCCAGTATTGGATACGAACGCGATGAAGCTGTGCTCTTCTCATTTTTTTCATAAGGTATATTTCCTTCTCATTTAGCTGCTCTTCATGAGCTATTTTTATTGCCAACCATTCGAATCTAACGGTGTTTGACGGCTAGTTCAATGATACAAATCACAAAATATAAAGAGTTCTGAGTACCATTTACATCAAAGTATGACCTAGATATCAACTGTGGCTCAATTTCATCGTATGAGCCGTTTTACGAATTTAAGGTTAAATATCTCAGATGACAAACTCATTTCAGTATCAATACAGTTCTATGATACCTATTTAATAGACCGGATTACCTCAAGTTTAGTTCCCAACATTTGTTGGCAACACACAATAAGTTACAAGGTAACTTAAGTCCAATGGGATCTCGCTGTTTTTTATTCACACCGGTCTATACGATACAAACTCAAAATGGGATTATGTTTGTCACGGATGGCGCTTTTAGTAAAAAAGCGAGTAATAGTAAATTTAAATGGACGTAATAATGAGTAAGGTCATTCTACAAGGACATATTCTCGTGCCAGACAACGAACTAGAGTTGGTAACACAAGCGCTAGTCGTTCATAAGGAGCTCACACTGGCAGAACCTGGTTGTATTGTATTTCGTGTCAGCCAAAGCACACTTCAGCCTAACCGTTTCGAAGTTTATGAAGAGTTCACCAGTCGTGAGGCATTTCAAGCCCACCAAAGTAGGGTTAGATCCTCTGACTGGGGCAAGATAACCAAGAACGTGACACGTCACTATCAAGTGACCGATGTGACCACACCATCATGACCCAAGCATTGACCCACCAAATCGCAGCCTTGATCGAACAAGATCCACTGCGAACAAAAATCTTAGAGTGCGTGGCTCAATTAGATCTACCACAATGCTATGTCGCCGCAGGCTTCGTAAGGAATCTAGTTTGGGATCACTTGCATGGCTTTGATAACCCCACGCCGCTCAACGATATTGATGTGATCTACTTTGATCGCGGTCATTATGGGTACCAATCGGACATAGATTACGAAGCTCAACTAAAACAACGGCTACCTGAACTCAACTGGCAAGTTCGTAATCAAGCCAAGATGCATACTCGAAACCAAGATAAACCTTATCAAAGTACACTAGATGCAATGAATTACTGGCCTGAGAAAGAAACCGCTATCGCAGTAAAGAAAAACTGCCATGGACGTATCGAGTGTATATCGGCTTTTGGTTTAGAGAGCTTGTTCAATTTGAAAATAACGCCAAACCCGAACCGCGGTCGCGACGTATTTGATCAACGAGTCCAATCTAAAAACTGGCTAACTCATTGGCCGAAGTTATCCATTGACCAGAGTTAACTATTGCTGACAGCTAACTATCAAACAGCTTCAAAGCTAAAACCATTGACTAATAGCCCAATCAGATCGAACATGCCTCACTTCTTAGCGAAACCGCACGCGGTAACAAACGATTTCTTCTTCTCGTCATACTGAGTAACAACCATGAACCAACAATACATGCTGCAAGCACTTGAAGCTTCGCACCAAGCCCTACCCGATTGTCAACCAAACCCACCAGTGGGATGTGTTTTGGTGAAGAACGATAAAGTAGTGTCTATTGGTTACACACAAAAGGTTGGTGGGAACCACGCTGAAGTCGAGGCACTGAATCACTATGACGGCGATATGGAAGGCGTAACAGCTTACGTGACATTAGAGCCGTGCTCTTTTGTCGGTAGGACACCAGCTTGTGCTAATACTCTGGTTAAAGCCGGTGTAAAACACGTTGTCGTCGCTATGCTCGATCCAGATCCTCGTAATAATGGCCGCGGTGTAGCAATACTGGAAGCGCATGGTGTGAAAGTTGACGTGGGACTATGCCAAGTAAAAGCGAGTGCCTTTTTAACCCCATATCTTGGTAAGTCTTAGAGCTCAGCACCTGTAGAGTTTAGCTATTGCGCTAAGCTTATTGAGCACTCGTTACTCAACATCCACCAAACCAGGTCTAACCCACGTCTACTCGATAAAGTGGGTTAGCTGGCTTATCAACAAAGTATGACCAGATATGTTCGTAAACCGCATGTTGGTTAGGGAATGGTGCCAACGCTTTCGCTTCCTCTAAACTGCACCAACGATACTCAGTGTGCTCATGGTTCAACTCTACCGCTTGGTTAGGTGGGCACAACACGGCAAATATTGGAATGAGTTGAATCACATTGACGTTAGCCTCGTAAAACTGCTCTAGAAATTGAGCGTTATACAGCGCTTTTGCCTCAATCTTGGTTTCTTCTTCAAACTCACGCACGATTGCCTGCCAGCCAGTTTCACCCGCTTCGATCGAGCCTGCAACATGGCACCAATACCCACCTTTCACACGCTTCATTAATAGCATTTTTGTTTGCCCGTCGATCTCAGAAAGAGCGACACCAGCCACAATCGAAGTATTGAGTGGAATCATAACGTTACCTTATCTTGAACACCAAGCGTGCAAGCCTAGCACCCTTCGTTTATCAAAAACGTCTCTTGGAATGAAAAACGAGAGACCAATCATTAATTTGTATTGTTTGCCTGAACACTTGAGCATTGCGCAGGTAATCATGTCACTTCTTACAAGCGAAGGCGCTATTTCTTATTTGAGAGGCTTTTCGATAAAGAGTAGAATCGCCGCCTTATACTGTATTTATGCTCTCAAAGCATCGGCCATAGGCCCACAGTCATTTATCAACATAAAGTAAGACAACTATATGCACTCATCAAACTCCGCACACGACTCAGAAAACAGCCACACACCTGAGCATTGCTTCACTCGCTTTCAACAGCCGATCGAGTCATATTCGTTGCCAGAGCGTTTCACCTTTCCGTTTTATTACGAACCACACCCACTATGTGAAATCGCATCTCAACAGCTTCAACAGCATCTAGAAACACAAACCGACTGGCAACACGACTTCGGGCTAGATTCTGATGAAGGTCGCGGCAAAATGTTTGGTGTATTACTGGTGAAAAGCCCTGAAGGTGAACTTGGTTACTTCTCTGCTTTCTCTGGGAAAATCGCCGACCAAAATCTACTGCCCCACTTTGTGCCACCAGTATTTGACATGCTAAGCAGCGACAGTTTTTTCCATCAAGATACAGCCGACATGATGGCTGTGAATGCAAAATTCAAAGCACTGCAAGCTAACGCAGAATATCTAGAGTTGTGTGAACAATTAACACAGCAAAAAGCGCAGGCAGAACAAGATATTGAAGCTCAACGCTTGTTGATCATTGAAGGCCGCAAAACACGTAAAGCGCAACGTGAACAAGGCAAAGCAAACCTTGATGAGCAGGCTTTCGAGCAGCTAAATAACGAGCTAAACAAAGCCAGTGTAGCCGACAAGAATCAGCAGAAGTACCTTAAACTCAACTGGGAACAGACCCTAAATGAGCTTCAAGGCAAAGTTGATGTCTTTAAAACTCAATTGGCTGAACTCAAAGAGCAAAGAGCACACATTTCTCATCAGCTCCAACACAAGTTGTTTTCACAGTACGCTTTCCAAAATGCGGAAGGAAACGTTGAAGACCTTAACCAAATCTTTGAAAACACGCCAAACAAGATACCGCCAGCAGGCTCTGGCGAATGTGCTGCCCCTAAATTGCTTCAATACGCGTACTTGAACGGTTACACACCATTGGCACTGGCTGAGTTTTGGTGGGGGCGCTCACCGAAATCAGAGATCCGCAAACACAAGAAATACTACGCCTCTTGCCAAAGCAAATGTGTACCGATCCTTGGTCATATGATGAAAGGTCTTGAAGTGGATCCAAATCCACTATTAGAGAACCCAGCGGAAGGCAAAGAGCTCGATATTCTGTTCCAAGATGAGCACATTGTTGTGGTTCATAAGCCGGCAGGGTTTCTTTCCGTACCAGGTAAAACCATCAAAGATTCCGCCTACACTCGCGTTCAGGAAATGCATCCCGATGTGGAAGGGCCGTTCGTGATCCACCGTTTGGACATGGCGACCTCTGGCATTCTGATATTCGCCCTCACTCGACGTGCAAACAAAAGCTTGCAGAAGCAGTTCATTACTCGTGAAGTCGAGAAGCGATATGTCGCAATGATTGAAGGCGTTCTAGCAGAAGATGAAGGCTATGTTCGACTGCCACTGCGTGGTGATTTGTATGACCGCCCTCGTCAGATTGTCTGCTACGAACATGGTAAACCTGCAGAAACCAAATGGGAAGTGATTGAGCGAAACGAGCAAACCACTAAGGTTTACCTGCACCCTAAAACAGGGCGTACACACCAGTTACGTGTTCACTGTTCACATGAAGAAGGGCTTCATATGCCTATCGTCGGTGATGGCTTGTATGGCAACAAAGCTGACCGTCTTCACCTACACGCAGAAAGGCTCGCACTGCACCACCCAATCACCAAAGAGTGGATGGAATTCCAGTTCGATGCAGAGTTCTAAAGGCTATCATCAATAACGAGCCTTAATGATAAGGAGTCACACCATTTGTGGCTCCTCCGTTCACTTCCCTCTATTTTCACCCGCTTGTTTCTCCTACCTCTTTCGGGTATATCGCCACGCTTATTGCACTACATCAAGGTTCATTTTGTTGTGAGGCGTAGGATGCCCCTCTTCAACTTTCCTTGAGGCCTTTGATATGTCATCAGCTGCTTTGAATTTACACCCTAATACTCAGACATCTTCTTTGATTGCTGCTCAAACACCAAAAGAGTTAAAAACAATTACGACCAGAAAACCGGATCTGAATTCGGCCATGTTAAATCTGATCGAAGAAGTGAAAAACGAACTCCCTCTATACGAATCAGAAACGTTTATCTGTGGGCCAAAAGGAAACTGCTCGGGTTGCTCTAAGAAACTGCTAGAGATGGTCGACACAGAATTGATGTACTGGGAACACAGTATCTCAATGGGACAAGGGCCAAACTTCGAAGAACTGCGTCGCTTCGGTAAGCTATGCAGCAGTGTAAGACGTGGCTTAGAAAGAAACGGGCTAGTAGAAAAGCGTTCGAGAAAAAGATAGCAGGTTCAGAAGGTAAATATTACCGACAACCCTTATCACTAACTGGTTGAAGTTATTAACTATAAGAGTGATAATGTTTTGTAATACAATTTAGCAGTCAGACAATATCTCAGAGGCTTTCGCTACCTTCTTTAGCGAGTTCATGTTTGATGTGTCTACGCCTTCTGAAACACAACATTACATCCATTAGAAATCTTTTCTTGGATAACGGGGAGAGACCTTGAAGAAACCACAACCAGTACTGGGTAAGACCGGTATGCTATTTTTCCTCGTGATTATCAGCGCGTTTCCTCCGCTAACCATCGATCTTTATTTGCCGGCACTTCCGCAAATGGTCGAGGTGTTCAATACCGATCAATCGATGGTCAACCTAACCCTAAGCAGCTACTTCGTTACCTATGCAGTCGGCCTGTTATTCTGGGGACCACTCAGTGAAAAATTTGGCCGTAAGCCGATTCTATTGATTGGCTTGGCGAGTTATATGGTGGCGAGCATTCTGTGTGCAATGACTCACAGCATCGAACAGCTAATAAGTGCTCGTATCTTCCAAGCGTTTGCGGGCAGTGCCATCACGGTTATTGCCACCGCCATTGTGAAAGACCTTTATGAAGGTCGTGAACGTGAAAAGATCATGGCGACTATCATGTCACTAGTGATTATCGCACCCATGGTCGCGCCTGTATTTGGTGCCTTCCTGTTAAAGATCGCATCTTGGAGAATGATGTTCGTCACTCTCGCGATTTTTGGCGCATTCGCCTCAGTATTAGCGTTCTGCTATCGAGAAACACTTGAAACCAAGTACCAAGGTTCTATGTTCCGTTCATGGGGAAGAATGGGCGTAGTCATGAAAAACCGCTCGTTCGTCAAGCTACTGGTCATTTTCTCTATCACACCAATGGCGCTGATGGGCTTTCTAGCTGCAGGATCGTACATTTACATCAATGACTTCGGACTCACCGAACAACAATTCAGTTACGCGTTCGCATTCAACGCATTGTGCGCCTCATTCGGGCCAACCATTTATATGAAGTTGTCCTATCGCATGCCAGTTCAAAAAGTCATCACCGGATGTTTTGCTTTATTGGCGCTTGCGGGCATCTTCACCCTAACTATTGGTGACCTGTCCCCTTGGTTCTTCATGTTCATCGCTGCACCAGCGACACTGATGGCGATCATCATGCGAGTACCCGGCACTAACTTGATGCTGAACCAGCAAGACCACGACACAGGCTCTGCAGTTGCACTGATTCAATTCTTTAGCATGATCTGTGGCTCGCTAGGCATGGTCTTAGTTTCAATCCGCCCAGACTCGTTGATTGAAAACCTAGGCTTCATCCAATTATCCGTCGGCACCCTAGGCGGCTTGATGTGGCTAATGGTTAGAAACAAAGAGTATGTGACGACGAAGCTGAATTAAGGTTGTTCCAATATCTAATCTTGTACTTAAACACGATTTAGGGCGTCCTCGATCGTGTTCGAGGTCTCGTGATACCTAGCCTTAGCGCATATTAACTCCAATCACCTCAATTGGAATTAATACCATGAATTGGACACATTTACTGTTCATACCCCTACTTCTTCTTTGCAATTCTTCCGTCGCGTTCGATGTCGGATTCACTCAAGTCACCTTAACTGACGACCCTAATCGCCCGCTAAATACTGCCATTTGGTATCCCACATCAGATAAATCAGACACAACCTTAATTGGCGATAACCCCGCCTTCATCGGTACGCAAGTCATCAGGGATGGGGAGGTTCAATCAGGTACCTTTCCTGTGGTGCTTTTATCGCATGGCTATCGAGGAAATTGGCGAAACCAAAACTGGTTGGCGACCAAACTTGCGAGTCGTGGCTACATCGTAGCAGCCACCGATCATTCGGGTACCACCTCTTTCAACCAGTCTCCAGAACAAGCAGCAAAGTGGTGGGAAAGGCCACGAGATGTATCGCGTATGCTGGACTACTTGTTATCCGAAGCCCCGTGGAAGCAGTCTGCTAGCGCCGATAACGTTAGCGCAATCGGCATTCATTGGGTGGTTGGACAGTGATGCAACTGGCAGGAGCAAGAATCGACAGGCAAATTTTTGAGACCAATTGTCTCAACTACCCCAACCCACGAACTTGTGGGCTTGCTGAAGAGTTAGGGCTATCCAAAGTCCAAGCTAAAGAATCAAACAATAAAGATCTTTCAGATCCAAGAATTCAACGTGTGGTCAGCCTTGATTTAGGGCTTGCTCGTAGCTTTTCAGTCGGCAGCTTAAATGGCATCACAGTACCAACTTTAATACTGGCTGCTGGGATCGATATAGGAGATCTTCCTCAGACATTGGAGTCTGGCTATATTGCCGAGCACATGCCACTGAACTCAAGACGCTACAAGGTCTATGAAAACGCCACCCATTTCAGCTTCATTCAAGGCTGTAAACCCGGAGCTATAGCCATGCTGAATGAAGAGGTGCCAGGGGATGGCATTATTTGTAAAGATGGCGTTGGTACATCACGTGACCAGTTACATAATCTCTTCTTCAATGACATCGCTCGCTTTCTGAATCGATAAACAAAAAGAAAACACACTCAACCTAACATTTGTGGCGAACTTCGAAACTCACTCGGAGTTTGCCCAGTAATCCTTGAAAACTCCCTATTGAAGTTAGACTTAGTCTGAAAGCCTGAACTAAGGAAAATGTCAGTTATCGCTTCATCCGTTTGCTTCAGGAGCGCCTTAGCGTACTCAACTCGATAGGCGTTAATCACCTTCGAAATGTTCTGTTGGTGAGTTTGATTAACTGCAGAAGATATCTTACGAGCAGGAATGCCTAGCTTTCGTGCCAAGCGATTGAGAGACAGGTCAGGATCCTTAAATAATTGATGCTCCCTCATTAATGCATCGAACTTAGCCATGATCTGAGCTGTTTCTTCAGCTTGGTCTTTATCTAAGCTGCTCGCCTCTTCTGGCGAGCGTTGTGACATGGGAGAGAAAGCCTGCGCTTGCTGATTTTTTTCTTCAGCAGGCGTGCTAATACTGACCACCATCACAGCGGACACAATGGCTGGAATAAAAACAAGGTAGCTAATCGATAAAATCAGGTTGGTGTGCTGCGCGTTCAACAGCAAGATATCGTAAGAGAGCACACTGTCTACCAAAGCGGAGAATAGTAGCATTACACCTGCAACCCGTTCAGCAACCAACACTTTCGAGATATCGGTTAGCCGCACTTGTTCCGGCACGGTGCTCGACGACTTCAACAGCAAACCACCATAGCCGAGATAGAGCAATATCAGCAATACATCAAGGGTTCCCGCCCAGAGGTGCGTGTAGAAAAGTGAGCCAACTAAAACAGCAATCGGACCTAACCAATGCAAGTTTGTGTTTGGTTTACTTCGATGAGCCCCCGCAAAGCACAGCCAAGCCGCCGCAGGAACACTGGCTCCGAGAATGGGTTGTAAGAGACGAAACAGCGCAATGTCTACCGTCCATCGCAGGCCTACCACAGTAACCATTAACGCGCAGAGAATGATAAACCAAAATGGCTTTTGACTGGTTTGTGGGTAACGGCATCGAAGCAGCACACCTGTCATCAATAACAACAGCGCAGCGACAAATGGTAAAGGAATAGCAAGCATCAACAGTCCGTTTAAGTTCGAGAAAAGATCACTTCCTCTTCAAACACTTCATTATCGAAGTAAGTGAGCGAACCAGTGATACATATTGAATATCAATCTATGGTAAATCATTCCTCTGATAAAAATCTAGAGCGAAACCTTGATGGCGTTAAGCCAATGATTTTCATAAAGACTTTTCGGAAGCTGTTTACATCTTCATACCCAACTAAGTAGCTGATTTGTTCTACCGGTTTGTGTGAGCTTTCCAGTAGCTCACACGCGCTTTGAACACG
This sequence comes from Vibrio sp. 070316B, assembly GCF_013114115.1. NCBI lineage: Bacteria > Pseudomonadati > Pseudomonadota > Gammaproteobacteria > Vibrionales > Vibrionaceae > Vibrio > Vibrio sp. 070316B. The sequence continues at coordinate 29,386 of NZ_VTYC01000035.1, forward strand.
CACGTGTTGAATATAGTTAATCGGAGTCAAGGTCGTCGCTTTGGTAAATTGTCGAATAAAGGTTCGTCGCGTCATGAAGGCTTCCTCCGACAATTGATCGAGTGTCAAAGGAAGGTGGTGATTCTTTTGAATAAAGCGCTGCACAGACACAATCTTGTCATTCCCATGAGCGTAGTTAGGTACAAAACTTTGGTAGTAGCGCTGCTCTCTCAGCCCCGTATCCAACACCAGATATTTACCCAAATTACGCGTATTGGTTGGCGTCGTGTATTTAGTCAGGATAAACAGAGCCAAATCCATCCACGACATCAAACCACCAGCAGTAATGATGTCATCGTCATCGATCAGAATTTTATCGATATCCACTTCGATTCCAGTATGGAGCTCCGAAAACAGTTGTTGAGCTTGCCAGTGCGTGGTGACGGTTCGCCCTTCTAGCAATCCGGTTTGAGCAAGAATGAACACGCCAGCGCACGCTGAACACAATATTGAACCCTTTTGATGAGAGTCAATCAGGTAATCCGTTAGCCTATCATCACGCTCTAGGTAGTAGCTGCCATCTAGGTTGGGCGGCAATAAAATGATATTGGCTTTAGACTCTTCATTTGAGTTACCCGATGAAACCGATAAGTCGCCATAAGGCTTAATCTCAACCTGGAACTGAACCGTTTCACTTTCAGAATCAAGGCTGTTCGCCATCTGAAGGAACTCTTTTACTCCAAACACAGCGCTCTGCAGAGAGCCTGGGTAATCGATGATTTCGACCTTTACTGATTTTGTCACTATTGCCATAGAGTCTGTCATTTTTGACGTGCGTTAAAAAATAGAGAGTAGTCATAATATCCCTACACCACAAGACATTAACAACAAAGGTATGGATTATGAGCAATACTGCACTACTACTTATTGATTTCCAAAACGACTACTTTCCTTCATACGAAGGCGCGAAATGGGCACTCTCTGAAACAGAAAAAGCGGCAGAAAAAGGCGCGCAATTACTCGAGACATTCCGCAATAAGAAACGACCAATTGTTCATGTACGCCATGAATTTCCAACCAATGAAGCACCGTTCTTCTTGCCACATTCCGATGGTGCTCAAATCCATAGCAGCGTAGCACCTCTGCAAGGTGAGCCAGTGATTGTGAAACAGCAGATCAATAGCTTTAGAGATACAGAACTGGACAAAGTATTGAAGGAACAAGGCGTTGAAAGGCTAATCATTGTCGGCGCGATGAGCCACATGTGTATTGACGCAGTGACTCGCGCAGCAACTGACTTGGGTTATGAATGTCACGTCGCCCATGATGCTTGCACTACACTGGATATGGAGTTCAATGGCGTTAAAGTACCGGCAGCACATGTTCACGCCGCATTCATGGCAGCACTTAGCTTTGGTTATAGCAACGTTGCCACAGCAAACGAGCTAGAGAAGCTGCTTTAATCAAGATCCGCCTATGTGGTAAGCACTCAGATTCGTGATTGCCACCTAAACTGACGGTCTACATATTAAAAGCACAAAAAAGGCGCCGATTAAGGCGCCTTTTTACTAGAAACGTAGTTTTATTATGCCGCTGCAGTTTGACGCGCAGGATGCTTAATAAACACAGCAACGATAGCAACAATAGCCAATGCGAAACAGTAGTACGAGTTAGAAACAATCTCTAGCGGAGATAGGTTAAATACCGAACCTAATAACAATACCTGAGCACCGTATGGCAACACACCTTGAATCACACAAGAGAAGATATCCAATAAACTTGCTGAGCGACGTGGAGATACATCGTTCTCTTCTGCTAATTGACGAGCCACGCTACCAGACACAATAATCGCTACGGTGTTGTTTGCCGTGCACATGTTGACCATAGACACCAAACCAGCAATACCCAACTCACTTGCGCGGCCGTTCGCTTGCTTAGAGTGTGAAGAGCCGAATGCACGAATCATGCTACTGACTAGGTTAGTCAAGAAAGCTAGGCCACCTTGGCGACGCATCAGCTCACTCAAACCACCGATCAACATCGACAGTAAGAAAATTTCCTGCATGTTGCCAAAGCCTGCATAGATATCTTGAGCGTAATCCGTTAAGCCGTAGTTCTCCACAGAACCTAAGCTAACGCCACCTGCCAGTATGATACCGATGGTTAGCACAACGAACACATTCATACCTGATACTGCAAGAATTAAGATAGTGATGTACGGCAGTACTTTCAGCCACTCGATAGGACCCGTTTCAGGTACTTGAGTTGCCGTGCTGTTAAAAGCAAAGATAACAATCGCGATTAGTGCAGCAGGAAGTGCGATACGGATGTTCTCTTTAAACTTGTCTCTCATCTCACAGCCTTGCGAGCGCGTCGCAGCAATCGTGGTATCAGAGATGATAGAAAGGTTGTCACCAAACATCGCGCCACTTAAAACAACGCCTGCAGTTAGTGGAATGCTCATGCCTGCTGAATCAGCAATGCCTAGTGCTACAGGTGCTACAGCTGCGATGGTACCCATAGATGTGCCCATTGCGGTCGCAATGAAAGCCGAAATAAGGAAGATACCCGGTAGAATCATGCTTGTCGGAATCGCAGATAGACCAAGATTTACCGTCGCATCAACACCACCAGAAGCCTTAGCAACGGCTGCAAAAGCACCTGCCAATAGGTAGATCATACACATTGCGATAATGTCTTTGTGACCTACTCCACTTAAGAACTGTTCGATAGCACGGTTCAATTTATCTTTGCTCAACAGCAGCGCCAACATCACAGCAGGTAGAGCCGCAATCGGAGCTGGAAGCTGATAGAAAGCAAAATCGACGCCTTGCAGCGACAGGTAGGTACCTACGCCGATAAAAAGCGCAAGGAACACGATCAGAGGGATAAGCGCCACTGCCGAAGGGGCAATTACCGCATTAGAATTTTTCGAATTGGACATGGAACGACAACACAATAGAACAGGAAGGAGAGCAGACTAATGTCACACTTAGGACTTGTCAACGTCTAGACGTCTAAACGCCCAATTTAATGCAAAGTAATAAGCACACCATTGAACATCACATAATAGAAAAGGCTATTTACTCACCAGTAAATAGCCTTTCGAGAATAGATAGCGTTTACACAGAAACTCGCTTTTGCTTATTTAGTGCGCTTGCTAGTTTAGCTTTTTTGTTTGAACGTCACTTGGTATTCACCAATGCCTTCGTAGTGGAAAGTCGTCGGCTTATCGAAGCCGATCTCCACGATACCGCAGTAAGAGCCCGTGATAATGGCTTCACCCGCTTGGAAATCAACGCCACGACGAGTCATGTAGTTAATCAGCCAGTAGATAGGGCTTGGTGGTAATGTATTTGGGTGCTTACCTGCGAACGCTTGAACTTGTTCGCCTTGAGTCACTTCGATATTGATCTCAGCAGAAGTGAATGCTTTTTCACGATCAATCTCTGGACCAATGAACAAACCTTGGTTTACTAGGCCGTCAGCAAGCTTTTCGTAGAACTCAGCGCCGCTGTCATCAGCAAAACGAGACTGCATTAGCTCAAGTGCCATGTGGCAAGAACCGATCGCGTCGTTGATTTGCTCTTCGCTGTAGCCTTCTTGGTTTGCAGGCAGGCTCTTAGCAAGCGTGAATGCAATTTCAGGCTCAACACGCACTACGTCGTTGTCAGCAAACAGTTCGCAAACTTCACCTTGTTGAACGCTACCCGAAAAGATAGGTGCAACAACAAACTTGTCTTCAGCCAGAGGAAGTAAACACTTCCAACCACCGACTTTATCGCTCTTGAGATCGATCATTGATGATTGAATCTTTAGCGCATCTTCCAAGTTGTTCGGACGGTACTGTTCGTTCAATCTTGGTGCTTTGGTTCCCGCAACGCGGCGACTTAGCAGTTCTTCAGCCGCTTGTCTAAATACATTTATCATATAATACCACCTTTATTTTTATGACCCGTATAATATCGGATTTATTGAAGCTTGAATAGACAATTCAACAACGATGCACCACCGAAAATTCAGCCCTCAATTTTCACATATTCTAGACGCAAACAACTGAAATTATTTTGATTTAAAGAACATAAAAGCCAGTAAGTTGCTTACTGGCTTTTCGATGTATTGCTGATGATTAGGCTTTACTGCCCTTTCAACGTCTTCTTCAGATTCTGCATGAAGTTTCTGAAGTGAGGCATGAAATCAACAAACAGAGGGTGTTTTCTATCTTGCATCATCAATGGACCTAGCAAGCGAATACTCACTCCTAGTCGCGCTGCTGATTGCTCGTCTAAGCCGCTGTCTTGTTTGATCTTCTCAACAATCGCGAACATATTTTCTCTGTCTTCAATTTCAAACTGCATGGTTTGCAGTTCACGATCTTCTTTGATATTCACTTCTTCGATAGTGATACGGTAGTTATTGTGTTTGCCTGTGAATGCTTTCATGTGGATCTCCTAAAATGCTTAAAAAGTGTTTTGGTTAGCTCTTCATGAATCGTTCGAGCTTAGGTTTAACCGTCATCGACATCACGACCATGATCGCAAGGCCAATGGGAAGTGCGGCAATAAATCCATTAAACCATCCACTGGTAAACGCCGATGTATCCGAAAATCCAATGTTATTTGCCGCTGTTACAAATGCCATGATGGACTCCATGATAAACGCCATAATCAATCCCACGATTAGGTTGCGAGCTTTCTCGCCGTAATTGGGCAATACCTTAGCGACCAACTTAGTCACCAAAGTCATCATCACCATGCCAATTGGCATCATAATCACGACAACTAGCGCTAACGAAGAGAGCCAGTTGCCAATGAATGCCTCACCGAACCCGACATTCATGTAGGTCATCACGGCCGTTAAGCTGCCGCCAATGGTTAGCATTAAGCTCATCATGACCAAAATTTTATATAAAACGGGTGTACCTTTTTGCTCAGGAAGAGTTGGCGTTAGTGTTGCTTGAATCGTCATATCTATTTCCTGTCTTGAATTTACGAATAATTAAGTTGATAATGTCAACTATAAATACAGTGGTTGATATTGTCAACTACATTTCTGAGGATCGTTTATGTCTGATAACACATCGCTAGAATCCATCTTTCGCTTGGTGCACTCTTTGAAACGTCAAATGAGCGAGCAGATTGAGAGCTTAGATTCTGAGATCGCACCCATGAATATTCGTGTCATGAAGATCATTACTAAGAAATCTCCATGTACGGCTATCGATATCGCTCACTTCTTAAACCGCGATAAAGCGCAGGTTACGAGATTAGTTAATGCGTTGATCAATCAAGAGCTTGTGAAGAAATCTCCAAACCCAGAAGACAAGCGTAGCCAGCTATTGGTTCTGACCGATAAGGGTGAAGAGATCATGGGTAAGGTCTCGAATATTGATCGAGAGATGCTGCAGAGAATGACCAAAGGCATGGCCGAAGATGAACTAGAACAGTTCCGAAAAGTCGCCAACAAAATGGCTAAGAATCTGGAAGATTGCGCTAAGTAGAAGAAGCCCTTTCAAACAAGTCATTCGTTTCAAAAAGCAAAAACGCCACCGGATCGTACGATTGGTGGCGTTTTGTGTATCAGCTGGTTCTATAGATTCGCGCTATGACGACATCGATTAAAATGGTCGTTCTAGTTTGATGCCAATTTCCACCAGGCTTGCACAGGTACTGGTTCTGAAATTACTAAACGTTCCCCCATCACAGGGCTTACCATCTGTACGTCTCGCTCTTTACTTATCGCCAAAGCTTGTTCCATCGGGTCTTGCCAGTCGTGCATGGAAAGATCAAACGTACTGTTGTGGATTGGCATCATCACTTTACCTTGAAGGTCGATGTGCGCTTGAATGCTTTGCTCTGGAAACATATGAATATCGGCCCAAAGTGAGTTGTACGCACCCGTTTCTACCATGGTCAAATCAAACGGCCCGAAACGTTCACCAATCTCTTTGAAGCCATTGAAGTAACCAGAGTCACCACTAAAGAATACTTTCTTACCTGAAGCGTTAATCACCCAACTACCCCATAGGGTTTGGTCACGGTCAAGCAAGCCACGACCAGAGAAATGTTGGGTTGGAGTCAAAGTAAACTCGATGTCGGCAGCTATTGCAGATTCCCACCAGTTCAACTCAATGATCTTTGCTTTATCCACGCCCCACTTTTCCAACAGTGCGCCCACTCTTAATGGCACTAAGAATATCCCTACTTTGTCGGCTAATACTTTAACCGCACCTTTATCTAAATGGTCGTAATGATCATGGCTGATCACTACCACATCAATATCAGGTAATTCTTGTAGTGAAATTGGTGTTGGGTGGAAACGCTTTGGTCCCATCCATTGCACTGGTGATGCACGATCACTGAACACAGGATCGGTCATCACTAACTTGCCATCCAGCTTCATCATCACGCTTGAGTGACCTAAACGGTACGCAACATCTTGTTGTTCTTCGATCAATTGCTCGGCTGTCATTGGAATCAAAGGCAATTCAGCGCGCGGTACTGGCTCATTTCTTTCCACGGTCACGTAAGCTTTCAATATTGAAAAAATATCAGACATACCCGATTTGTATTCCAGTTCACTGTTAACAAACTTCTTCGGAAGCTTATCTAGATTGTCATTTGACTGTGAACCTATGCTTACGATAGCGACCACGGCAAGTACTCCTAAAATCGGTAATAGATATTTTTTCATTAGTCTCTCTTCAACCGTTGGGAAAGCCCAACCCAAAAACTACACTGGCTAGTTTACATACCAAAAAACAAAAGTAAACCAGTGAGTGTAATATTTTTATTCGTTGAATTTGGATCTGAAACGCTCCGTATGCCGAGCAAAGACCAATGTGGACATCTTAAAACTGTACAAATATCGCACAGCACTCATTTCCAGACTTCATTTATTGACCAGAAAGTCAGGTTTTAATTAACATTACATTTACAAATGGAATTGAATGTTTTTAGAAGGGAATCTAAATTGCACTTTACGATACGAACTAAAGCAATATTGGCGACGATCATCGCTGCGCTGGCCATTATTAGCGTGATGGGGATATATTCATTTCAATCAAGCCGAATCATCCTGATTGACAGAACCTTTGAAAGAGAGCTTCCCGCGTCACTTGGCGAGGTGAGTAATGAAATCAATCTCAAGCTGGAAACGCCTATTCTTGCATCAAAGATGATGACGCTTTCACCTTTAATGCAACAAACCAGACTTTCGCAAGAAGAGCTTCAAACCTATCTTCAATCTGTTAAAAATGAGTTCAACGCGATCAGTGCCTATTACGTTTCCAACGAAGCAAGCACTTACTACACCCATAACGGCGTGCTAAAAACGATCTCTACCAATGAACAAAGCGACCAATGGTTCTATCGATTCATCGAGTCAAATCAGCCATTTGAGCTCTCTTTAGATATTGATGCAGCCACCGGAATCCCGGCACTGTTTGTTAACTATGCAGTCACTCGCAATGGCGAACGTATTGGCGTAACTGGTATTGGCTTAACGTTGGAAAGTATTACTCAATTGATCAGCAACTATAGCGTCGGAGAAAGCGGTATTGTTTTTCTTGTCGATCGACAAGGGATCATCAAGGTTCACCCAGATAAGAACCTGATTGGACGTTCACTAGACTCTGTCGGCATTAAAGCTAGTCAGTTAATCGGCAGTAAACAAACTGTCGTTCATGAAGCTATCGTCGAAGGACAGCCGCAGATCCTAGGCTCTAAAGCAATGCCGGGCATTGGTTGGACTCTGATTACTCAGATTCCCAAACAAGACGTACTAGGTGAATTAAATGGCTTCAGCCAAACCATCATCTTTATGGCGCTACTCATTGCTGCCATCTATACGCCGATCGCTGCATGGGCGACCAACAAGCTCTTACTGCCGTTTGTAGAAGTGGCTGAGCGATTACAACAGATAGGGAAAGGCGGTGGCGATCTCACCTTTCGCTTAGATGATTCGCGACATGATGAAATAGGACAGATCGCGAAAGGCTACAATCAGTTCGTGCAATATCTAAGTGATTTACTCAAAGATGTCTCAAACACGGGTATCCAAATATCTGAATCTATTCAAGGTGTCGATCACATGGCGCAGTCGATGGAGCAAGACATCAAGCAACAAACCAGCCAGATAGAACAAGTTGCAACAGCCATTCACGAGATGGGAGCCAGTTCTGACGAAATCGCCCAAAATGCCAATGGTGCCGCCGACAGTGCACAACATGCAGCGAGTGCTATCAGCATTGGTCAAAAGTCCGTTTCTGTCACTTCAGAAAGCATTGAACATATGAACAAGCAGCTCGATGACACAACGGAAATTATCAATCAACTCGCTCAAGATGCGAACTCTATCGATACCGTGTTAGATGTCATCAACAGTGTCTCTGAACAAACCAACCTACTAGCCCTTAACGCAGCGATAGAAGCAGCTCGCGCAGGCGAACAAGGTAGAGGTTTTGCAGTGGTAGCAGACGAAGTAAGAACCCTCGCCTCACGAAGCCAAACCTCGACCGAAGAAATTCGAGGTATTATTGAAAAGCTCCAGCAACGTACTCAACAGGCTGTCACTGCTATCGAGACCAGCACCACTCTCGGCAATAATTGTCAGATTGAAGCCTCCAACTCAGAGCAACAACTCTCGAGCATTTCTCAGAGTGTCGATGAGATGAATGCGATGAACATGCAGATCGCTTCAGCAACGGGCCAGCAATCTAACGTCATCAACGAGATCTCACCGCACATCTCTGGCATTTCTGAAATAGCCAGAGAGAGCGATAGCATGATTGAGCAAACGGCTCAGGAATGCCAACACTTGCGCGCCAAGGCCATGCATTTAACGAGTTTGGTTTCTCAATTCAAATGCTAGCTTCAATAAAACACGAAAGACGCTGACCATTTCCACCAGGTTAGTCAGCCGACCATACATTCTTGAAATCTGGCCATCCCCAGTTGGTGATGGCTACATTTTTCAGAATCCCCTGGAAACGCACGGTTTGTAAGTGATGGAACATCGGGACTAACCAATAATCAGAAATCAATGTCGATGCAATTGGCTCTAACTCAGCCAAGTAATTCGGCAATTCAACCGTTGCTTTGTGCTGATCTAGACGCAGCTTGAGCCAATCACTGTTCATCTCTCCGAGTGCGGAATGCAATACAGGGTCATTCATCAACCACGAGAACAACGAAGATGGCGCATTGTCGTCTAAGTTCAAGTTACAGAGTACTAAGTCTTCTTTTAAATCGCCCCGCTGAGAAAGCTGAGCTAATTCTCGAAAGCTGTAGGTATTCACCTCAACTTCCACGCCGTGTCGTTTAAGGATATCTGACACCGAAATAGCGCATCGATAGAGGGCATAGTAATTATAAACAGCAATGCTCAATTTCTTAGGTAACTCACTCTCTCTAGAAGGCGTTCGATACAGTTTCTGCCAACTTGGCAATATATTCTGAGCCAAAGAGACACTGAATAAGCCTTGGTTTTTCTCCAGCTGCGTCAAAATAGCCTGTGGGTTTGCAAGTGATGATAGGTACTTACGTTGTTCATCACTTAGCGAGTTAGCCGCTGAGTTTTGGTTAAATAGAATAAACAAACAACCGTCTTCGATTCGACTGCGAAGCCCGTCTGTTTCAGCAGACACCAGCTCAGTGTCGCTCTTTCCTAATTGATGAAAACAGGCTGAATCTTCATACGGTGAGACCTGCATTTGGCTATCATCGAATCGAGCACTGCCAGTCATCGATTCTTCGAACTGCCAAATGGTCACTTCATCGGTTAAAGAGCGACAACCGTAAAAGTGTTCGAATGCCGAGAGTTTGATGCGCTCACTATTGGTTTCAACCACTCTGAAAGGGCCAGTACCGATCACAGCATGAGAGGCTGAGTTTAATGGTGAAGGCTCACGGGTCACTTGCGCTGCTGGTTGAATCGAATACTTAACGCCTGCAAGCAAACCCGCAAAGCCAGTATCCGCTTGGGCTAATTTAAAACTGATCCGTAATGGCTGCTCACTGTAAATGGAAGAGACATGAGCTAACTCAGCTTGATAAAAAGGCAGAGCTTGTAAAGCAGTAAACAAAGCAACCAACTGTTTGGCATCAACGGGCTGCCCATCATGGAAAGTCACACCGGGGCGCAGATAGAAAGTCCAAACTAATTGCTCAGTGTCATATTCCCAATGGTGAGCTAACTCAGGCTTCAATTCGCCCTTGCCGTTACATGTCACTAAGCAGCTAAACACTTGCCTGATCAAAAATCGCTCACTACTGCGATGTATATGATGTGGAAACAGATCCTCAAACTTGCGTTTATAGGTTAATTGAACATGCAAGAGTCCTTCACGCATGGTCGCGCCAGAGGTTTCTTGCAGTAAAGAGCCAAACACAGCGCGGTCATTATCTAATATGGAGAGTGCTTTTTCGTACTTGCCCTGCTCTATCAGCTTGCTCGCAACATGCTGAGCCAATTCTGGATTGCTAAAGCGCAGTGTTAAGTTAGATCGTTGATTCCTGCCAACTTTTGGTTCCCACACAACCCATTCAGCTTGATGCATCTTACCAAGTAAGGTTCGAGCGTGACGCAAGCTTGTAAACAGCATATCCGCTACTTCGGCTAGGGTGACTGAATGAGAAATGTTTGGCTCGAACGACTCTAGCCGCGTGTAGTAACGCATCATGTTTAGATCAGACAAATAATGAACCTTTTAAAGATAGTTCTTCCTAATTAAGCCCATTATAAAACACATTCATCAAAAAGTAGTGTAATGCGACCAAAACAGGAACAACCAATAAAAATAACATCTGTTTTTTAGTTCCTCTTAATTATCCATAATGAACGGGTCAGCAACAAACCATAGGTTGTAAATAAAGCCTAACCAGAGAGAGTAATGACCATGAGAAAATACTATCTTAACAAGCTAAAAAGCACCTGTAGTAAGCTCGAAAGAGAAGCACTACGAACACTTTTAGATCTATGTAACTGGCGTTATTAGTACACTTTTTAGCACCGAGTAAACGCGAGTTGGGTACAACCTAATATGCTCCTACCCCCAATATGAGTTAGGTCTCAACTCGCTTTTCCATTCCAATTCCCCTCTCAAGCCTGCTGTACCAATAGCTCACACGATCGATAAATTTCCATTGTCGACTCGACAAATTTAATTCGTTTTCTTAGTTGAACGAAAAGCCTTAAGGTTCGCCCCGAAGCAAGCAAGGAGCCTCAGAAAAAACTGAAAGCTCAGCTAACAACTAATTTATTTGCAGTTACCAATCAGGTATTAACTAAGGAAACGCCATGCGTATCGCAATTCTTTCTCGCAACGAAAATCTATACTCTACCGCTCGTCTAAAGCAGGCTGGAGAAGCACGTGGTCATCAGGTCGATGTTATCGACACGTTGCACTGTGATATAGATATCGCGAGTAACAATCCGAAGATTCGCTACATGGGTGAAGAGCTACCTCAATACGATGCTGTTATTCCACGTATTGGCGCTTCCATTACCTTTTACGGAACTGCGGTTGTTCGCCAATTCGAAATGATGGGCACTTTTTGTATCAATGAGTCAGTAGCAATCAGTCGTTCTCGCGACAAACTGCGCTCACTGCAACTGTTGTCTCGTAAAGGTATTGGCTTACCAAAAACAGGTTTCGCTAGCCGCCCAGACAAAATTCAAGACCTGATCAAAAACGTAGGTGGCGCGCCACTTGTGATCAAGCTACTTGAAGGTACTCAAGGTATCGGTGTAGTTCTAGCTGAAACAAACAAAGCAGCAGAAAGCGTTATCGAAGCGTTCATGGGCCTAAAAGCGAACATCTTGGTTCAAGAGTTCATTGAAGAAGCAAATGGCGCAGACATCCGTTGTTTTGTTGTTGGCAACAAAGTAATTGCTGCAATGAAACGTCAAGCTGGTGAGGGTGAATTCCGCTCTAACCTGCACCGTGGCGGTACTGCTCAACTGGTTAAACTAACCAAAGAAGAGCGCGCAACAGCAATCAATGCAGCGAAAATCATGGGACTAAACCTATGTGGTGTAGATATTCTACAATCTAAGAACGGCCCAGTAGTAATGGAAGTAAACTCTTCTCCAGGCCTAGAAGGCATCGAGAAAGCAACGGGTAAAGATGTAGCAGACATGATTTTCGAGTTCATCGAAAAAAATGCAAAGCCAAACGCTAACCGTACTCGTGGCAAGGGCTGATTGAATACCGTTAACTCATGATTGGAAAGAAAATGAACAATAAAATGATCATAGGGAATACCGAAGCACTTTGCTTACCAGAGTTAGGGATAACTGGACTACATACACGTGTTGATACAGGGGCTAAAACCTCTTCTCTACACGTAGACAATCTACTATGTGTTAAATCAAACGGTGAGAAATTCGTAGAGTTCGACCTTCACCCAGACGTTTATCACCTAGAAGAGACTGTGCGCTGCAAGGCGAAACTGAAAACAAGTAAGAAAATCAAATCATCTAACGGCGAAGTTGAACACCGTTGTGTGATTGAGACCATGCTGAGAATCGGTGGCCAACAATGGCCTATCGATATCACGCTAAGCAACCGTCAAGACATGACTTACATGATGTTGCTTGGTCGCCAAGGCATGAGTGACAAAGTGATTGTTGACCCAGCGGGTGAATTCCTGCTGACTCACTAATCCGAGTCATCGTAACCGCTCCACAGGTTATAATTAAAGCTCGTCACAACGATATAAGGCCAGTCTCATGACTGGCCTTATTGCTTTCAATTCTTTAATTTCGAGTTGCCACTTTTGGCTGATCTATTTCTTAGATTTACCATGAGATTGAAAACCAAAACGCCAAATCGATAACAACAGTTTCTTGGCTTTGATTTTTGTTACCCGCCAATGTGTCACCGGTCTTCTTGGGGCGCTCATCAATAAGTGTTCAAAAGCTGTCTGACTAAAATCGACTTGTCCTCCATGCGCCACCAGCAAGGTATCAAGTTGCATGTCATAGATGCGAGATACTGACTCTCGGTACTTGTTAGGGTGAAAGATAGGGAAAGGCGGAATCAGCTTCTTTTTCACTTCCACCATGAGGTCTGCCACATAGGCAACGCTGTGAGATGGGCAATAAACCGAAAGATCTCTGTCGGTGTGGCCCGGGGTTTCTAGAACCAACCAATCATCAAAACCCGGAATGCTCTCACCATCCGACAGTTTGTAGTCCGGCTTTAACTTTCTTGAATACCACAAGTTCGCTTTCGGCTTTCCTAAGCGGTTTGCCATCCATCTTGCTAATGCGAGATCGGTCAAATGCATCAAGATACCATCGATACCGTGATACCAATCCTTATCTCGGTTTGCTGCCACCAAGTTACAGTTCGTGAGCTTTCTTAGCTTGTGCGCTGCCCCTGCATGGTCAGGATGCATGTGTGTCACCACAACCGTGTGGAGATCAGAAAAATCACGCATAAGTTCGGTTTCAATGAAAGTCTTCAAATGCGGGATGTCGGCTCGACATGCGCCATCAAGCAACAGTAATTTGTCCGGATACTCGACCAAATACATGTCTTGGATATAGCCTTTAATGGTATGCAGTTGCAAACCCACTCCTTGTGATAACTCAACTGGTCAGACCTATACCATAGCAAACTCATATTTATTTGTAACAAATTTGTTAACTACAAAATCACATCAAAGTACCATGCTCTTCCGCTTTTTATCGTGACGACAAAATACGTGATTTGTTGACCTGAGTTATTAGGACTATATATGCGCCTCTAATTTATTGTCTGAGTGCTATACATGAACCAACTAATCGATGCTCTTTCTACCCAAGGCTACTTTGTTTGGGATGACTTCTTAACGCATGAAGAAGTGGTGGCATTGAGGGATTGCATTCCAGAGAACTGGAAAAAGGCTAGGATTGGCCGTAACGATGAAGTAACGCGAGAGTCGACCATTCGTAGCGACAAAATTCAGTGGGTACACCGCGACATGGGTGAGCCTGCTTCTCTGTTCCTAGATAAAATGGAGCAGATTCGTTTAGAAGCAAACAAAGCGTTCTTTTTGGGTCTGTTCGAGTACGAAGCGCACTTTGCTAAATACGAAAAAGGCGACTTCTACCAAAAGCACTTAGACTGCTTCAAAGGCAATGAGAACCGCCGTCTGACTACCGTGTTCTACATGAATGACGAGTGGACAGAGGAAGACGCTGGTGAGCTTGTGGTTTACGATCTACAAGATAATCACATCGCAACCATTCCGCCAAAGTCTGGCCGTTTGTTTGTGTTCTTATCAGAGCAGTTCCCACACGAAGTTCTGCCAACCAACACAGAACGATTCAGTATCGCAGGTTGGTTCCGTATCAACGGCGTGAAAGACAACCAACTCGATATCGCTCACTAAAGCGAGGTTCGGGTCAAAGCCTCATCTCATCCAAAGCCTCTCCACTTGAGAGGCTTTTCCTCTTAGTACTGCTAGGAAAGTACTAAGAGGAAAATATCACTTTTATGAGCCGAATCCTGTGTAGAGACTCTTGCCCAGCAATTACTCTGGCGTATTCGGGAAAACTGATATTTAATAAATATTTACGATGCGCATTCAAGAAGGATTAATTATGTCATCTATCATCGTAGGTCACCGTGGTGTAGCGGGTACTCACCCAGAAAACACCAAAGCAAGTATTGAACAAGCCGCTAAACTTGGCTTGAAATGGATTGAAGTCGATATTCAGCAAACTCAGGATGATGAGCTTGTCGTTTGCCACGACCACACTCTCGAGCGCTGTAGTGATGGCAAGGGCCGTGTTGATGAACACACTTTGGCAGAGCTGCGTCAGCTTGATTTTGGTAGCTGGAAGTCAGAACATTTCGAAGGAGAAAGAATACTCACACTTAGCGAGTTACTTGAACTTGTTGAAAAACATAACCTCAGCGTTAACCTAGAGATAAAAGTCGATAGCCGACACCAAGCCCCTCATGTGGTTGATCTTCTACACAGTGAGCTGATCCGCTCAAACATAGACACGGACAGAGTGCTGCTTTCAAGTTTCAGCCATGAAGTTGTTGCAGAAATGGCTCACCACTTACCAAGATACCGCGTTGGCGTGATCACAGAGCAGCTCTCTCAAGACGATCTTCTGCTTATAGATCAGGTGAAAGCGTTCAGTTGCCACATGAATTACGAAAACGTCAATCAGGATGATCTTAATACGCTTGCCGAAGCAAAGATTCAAACATGGTGCTACACCGTCAATGATCCGTCTAAGTTCAAATTCCTATCCACCGTCGATGCGATATTCACTGATTTTCCAGATAGATTTAGCGCGAAAAATTGACCAAACAAATACCAAAGTAGTAAACGTTTAAGACGGGAAAATTTACCTCGATAAACCTTAAAATTAAGTAGCAAACACAAGTGAGTAGGAGTACATTCCGCTGCTCACTTGGTTTCATTAGCTCGCACTATTTAGGCAGCTTTATTGGTTACTTAATTTATGGATCTCATTTTTAGTCCAACTTTCCCAATTTTGGGTGCAATCTTCATTTTTGCCGCTATCGTTCGTGGCTTCTCAGGCTTCGGTTTCACCCTAGTCGCATTGCCTCTAAGTGCGTTATTCGTGCCGGTTATTGAGCTTGTTCCTGTGTTCATGCTTATCGACCTGCTTGGCAACGTTCAATTACTGCCTAAGGTCAAAAAACATGTCAATTGGCGCTGGGTAGCAAAAGTATTTATTCCTTGCCTTGTGTTCACACCTGTTGGCCTGGTTTTACTCAAATCAGTTAGCCAAGACACCATTATCTTGATCATCAGCGCCTTTATCTTTGCGTCTGCACTTATGATCTACCGAGGCTTTCAATATAAAAGTGAACCGAGATTTGCTCCCTATATCCTAGGAAGCCTTGCTGGAATAATGAATGGTGCGGCTTCTATGTCTGGTCCACCAATTGGCACCCACGCATTGGCGAGCCCTGTGGCCCCGCACGTCGCCAGAGCAGGTTTGATTGCGTTCTTTGTATTGGCAGATTCGAGTGCGTTTGTTTCTGCATCCATTGCAGGGCTCGTCGACCGTGATGTGGTATGGCTTACACTGGCCCTGTTACCAAGCAGTATGTTTGGTGGCTATGTAGGTTCGAAACTGTTCGAAAGATTTGGTGGAGAGAAATTTAAGCCTGTCACTATCGGGCTGCTTATCGTGATTGCGTTTTTCAGTGCAGGTCGAGTTCTGTTGTAACGAACGGTCTAATTTCTGCAAGGGAAATGGGTACCAGAGCCTACCACTCGATGTGGATAGGGGTGCCCATTTTGACTAGTTGAATAAACTCATCCATATCTTGGTTGGTTAATGCGATACAGCCATCTGTCCAATCGAAACTTTGGATAAAACCTGGTGCACGACGTTCGCCGTTTTTAATACCATGAATTTTGATGTTACCACCTGGGTCAACATCATTCTCTTCAGCCCACTGTCTATCAGAAGAGCGCGGATAGTTGATGTGTACCGAACGGTAAAACTCAGAGCGCTCCATGATATAGTCGAGCGTGTATTCCCCTTCTGGCGTTCGGTTATCCCCTTCAAAGCGTTTATGACCTTTCGGTTCCTTACCCAAAGCGATACGAAACTCTTGTACCACTTCATCCCCTTTGAGTAGGTACATTCTGCGTTTCGATTTATCGACTTTCACTAAGGTCACTACTTGCAACAGAGGATCAATTTCAGAAAAAGAATCGGGCGCCATGTAGGGTTCTAATAATGAAGCTTGAGCAGAAGCTTTAGGTAAGCGTTGCGATGAACCTTGTGCCAGTTGAGCAATTTGAGTGGATTGCCCCTCACCCAGCACCTCATCTACATCAATCACATGCTTTGATTTTGACGTACCAGTAGAGTTAGGAGATGAAGTTGAGATGCGTTGTGAATGAGCTGGTGCTGACTCAAAGACAATGGTTTCAATAGCGGTAGCGTCAGACACTATCTTCTCCACGACGACCTTTTCGGCGAGTACAATCGGACTCATCAAGAATAGGCATAGTGATAGTGGTAAAAACGGACGCACCCTTATATCTCCTCAAAACGCATCGACATGATTCGGGACTGAGTCTCCATTCCTAGCGACTCATAAAAGCTCTGAGCTTGTTGATTAAACTCCATCACCTCTAATCTTAATTCGATCGCTCCTTGAGCTTGCGCCCATTGATTGAATGACTTCATTAGCGCTCGACCAACGCCTTTACTCTGAATTTGGTCACTCACCACAATAGTATTCACTCTCGCCACCTTATGAGACTGAATAAAGCTCACGCCTTTGTTCTGCGTGACCTTACCCGCGAGAAAACCAATCACTGCATCCTGTTCAACAGCGACAAAGAAAGCCCCAGTCGGGTCAATCATTAAGCCCAGCCAGTACTCCTCGCTGTCTACTTTGCTTTGTGACGGCGGCGCAAACACCATAGGCGCACCGAGATGATGTTGATGATTTATCTGATCAGAGAGCGCTAAAATCGCGTTGATGTCAGTTACCTTAGCATTCCGAATTTGCATATCATCACCTTGTTTGAATTCAACAACACCTTAGCAAAAATGGCTTAAATGTGCACCGTTCCACTGGTCGACTCAGACACTCTGTGAAGGCAGGTGATCAATATTAGGCACTAAGTTTGGGGAAATTGTTCCGCAAATCTCAGGCACATTACCAGCCTTTGAGTGCTACTATCTCTGCAGAATCAATACACTAACGACTGGACACCTCTATGATTAAGTTCGCTGTAATTGGAACCAATTGGATTACACAAAAGTTCGTTCAAGCTGCACATGAATCACAATCGATGCAGTTGACTGCCGTTTATTCGCGAAACCTAGACAGCGCCGCGCAGTTCGCACAAGAATTCAGTGTTGAAACCACATATGACTCACTCGACGCATTAGCCAACGACAATACGGTTGAAGCGGTATACATCGCCTCACCCAATTCGCTGCACTGTGAGCAGTCGATTCTGATGATGGAGCATGGTAAGCACGTCATCTGTGAGAAGCCTGTTGCATCGAATATTGTGGAAGCCACACGCATGTTTGAAGTCGCTGAGAAAAACGGTGTGGTACTGTTTGAGGCGTATAAATCTCAATTCCTGCCTAACTTTAAGCAAGTCCAACTTGGGCTAGAAAAAATCGGCAAGGTACATAAAGCGCACATCAACTACTGCCAGTATTCATCGCGTTACCAAAAATACCTGAATGGTGAAAACCCAAACACTTTTAATCCGGCTTTCTCAAATGGCTCATTGGTCGATATCGGCTTCTATTGCGTTGCAGCAATGGTAGCGCTGTTTGGTGAACCTGATAACGCCCAGGCATCTGCAAAACTGCTGGAATCAGGCGTTGATGCGCATGGCTGTGCCATCTTCCAATACCCTGAATTTGACGTGACCCTTGCACACTCTAAGGTCAGCGACTCATATGCGCCAAGCGAGATCCAGGGTGAGCAAGGTGCGATCATCATTGATCACATCGCTGAATGTACCGATGTTAAGATCCGCTACCGTGATGGAAGCATTGAAAATCTCACTCAAGTACAAAGCGAAAACTCAATGAGTTACGAAGCGCAAGCCTTTGCTGATTGTATTGCTGGCGATCACACCACACAAACCGATGCTAAACAGCGCGCATTAACCGTTGCCAAGTTAATTACAAAGATGCGTCAACAGGTTGGTGTCGTTTATCCTGCAGATAAATAATACAGACCATTAAGCTAACACTCTGATTTTAATCACATATCAGTTTATGCATAACTAAATTTAATCCTTACGACAAATAACCGGATTAGTTGATCAGAGGGCTATCTGATTAAATCCGCGTTCGATATCTATCGTATTTATTTAATTTATTGAAGGTGTGTAAAGTGTTTTCAGTTGACGATCGCGTTGTAGCAACAAAAGGTGTTGAACTTGGTGAAATGGTAGTAACTGGTCTAAGTGCTGGTGGTTACTACGTTCACGTTACAACAGTAGAAGGCGCAATGCCGCTTACTTACCCAATGCAAGATCTTAAAAAAGCATAGTCTAACCGCTCTGCTCTTTTAGTAGTCACTCTGCTAAAGGTAACAAAATTGAGGCCTTGGCTGCTTTACTCTTCTGCATTAGAGTTAACAGCCAGGGCCTTTTTTATATCTGCTACTTACCGCCAGCCTTCCTACAGGTTTAGTCATTGCAGCAAAGTCAGTTCCAACAGACAATAGAATGAATTAAAGCGTAACAACAAAGGCTTATTGCCTGCTGATACGCACTCTCTATTGATGTTTAGTGTTTACAGAATTTTCTGGTACATTAGCATCACCTTATACTCACAATGACCATGAACTGAGGGAAGCTATGAAGCTTTATATTTACGACCACTGCCCTTTCTGTGCACGAGTCGCCTACATCGCTCAATCTCTAGGCTTAAACATCGAACTTATTTCTGTGGATTATGATGATGCCCAAACCCTTATCGATTTAATCGGTAAAAAGATGGTACCCGTATTACAAAAAGACGATGGCTCTATCATGGCTGAGAGCCTAGATATCATCGCTTACTTCATGGATTTGAAATCTAGTGACGAGCAGCGTGAGCCATCAGAGCAAGTGACCCTGTTCCAAACTCGCGCATTCCCGCTAAGCCAGCGCATCGGTTTGCCACGTTGGTGGAAACTAGACCTTGCTGAGTACCAATCACCAGCAAGCAAAGAAGCATGGCGCGCAGCCAAAGAAACCGAAGAACTCAACTTCGACAAGCTGATTGAGCAAACACCGCAGTTTGTTGAACAGATTAACCCGCTTCTGAAAGATGCAGAGCTGCTACTGAACTTAGAGAATGGTGAGTCTTCGCTGCCTCTTATCGACCAAGCAGTGTACTTCTCTATGCTGCGTGGCTTCTGCGTTGAGCCAAGCATCACATGGCCACCAGCTCTAGAACGTTGGTTAGAAAAGCAGAGTGAAACGCTAAAACTGTCTCTTCTTCGCTAGAACGATTACAACAAGCACAAACAAAAAATCGAAGCCATCAGGTATATCCCCTGCTAGCTTCGATTTTTTTTATCTTTCACTATTTCGATGACATCAAGCTCTTGTTATTACAACAGGCGCCTTCTCAAGCCGGTTCGCTCTAGGATACGGGTAGAAATCTCTTCAACCGATAACGATGAGGTATTGATATACGGCACTGCCTCTCTACGGAACATCGCCTCTACGGTTTGTAGCTCATACAGACACTGTGAGTCGCTCGCGTATTCACTGCCCGCTAAACGATTCTCACGGATTTCAGTCAATCTTTCTGCATCAATGGTTAAACCAAACAGCTTATGTCGGTATATCTCAAACTCTGGCAGCAGCTTTAATCGCGCCAAGTCATCATGAATGAATGGATAGTTCGCTACACGTAGACCAAACTGCATCGCCATATACAAGCTTGTTGGCGTCTTGCCACTTCGAGATACCCCCAGCAAGATGATGTCGGCTTCTTCCAGCCCTTTGAGCGTGATGCCATCATCGTGTGCGAGTGTGTATTCGATTGCGGCAATACGGTCGAAATACTTCACCGAGTCCTTGTTCACACTGCGTGAGCGTTGCAACTTAGGAGTCGGCGCCATATGGATGTCATCTTGTACCTTCTGAACAATACTTTCCAACACGTCATAGCAATGGGCAGGCGCTTCAAGCAACTTCGCTTTGATTTCAGGAATCACAATCGAAAAGAACACCAAAGGTTGCTGGCCACTCTCACGGTACGAAGTTTCAATCTCTTTCAATAAATCAGAAAGTTTGTCCTCACTTTCAACAAAAGGAAAGGTTTTCTCATTGGCTTTGAAGGGAAATTGACCTAGAACAACATGCCCTAAAGTCTCACATGTTATGGCCGTTCCATCAGAAACATAGAATACATCACGACTTTGAATATCAATTTGCATTTTTTATTTAATGTTTAAAATTATTTTGAGTAGGATGGTAACCATAATATATATAACAAAACCCTGCTGACTATTACGTCCCCCACAGCTTTAAAAAATAATTTACATTTTTTTAAACTGATACGTAATCGTTTGCCTTTAAATCCCTACAATGCTTGCTATGTTTCTGGAGAAATAAATGCAAAATAATACCCTATGGTTCAATGGCCTATCCATGGAAGATGTCGACAAAGTCGGCGGTAAGAACGCCTCACTGGGCGAGATGGTTTCTAACCTATCCAATGCTGGTGTTTCTGTACCTAATGGTTTTGCTACCACCTCTCATGCGTTTAACGACTTTCTTGACTACAAAGGTCTTGATGAGCGCATTCACCAATTACTTGACGAACTTGATGTTGAAGACGTTGACGCACTGCGTAAGACAGGTGCAACGATTCGACAGTGGGTTCTAGACGCCCCCTTCCCAGAATCACTAGAGCAAGACATCCGTGATAACTACCGCGAGCTAATCGAAGACAACGAAGAATTGTCTGTAGCTGTGCGTTCATCTGCAACTGCAGAAGACCTTCCAGATGCTTCTTTCGCAGGCCAACAAGAAACCTTCCTTAACGTGAAAGGTATCGATGCGGTACTAGAGGCGACTAAGCACGTTTATGCGTCACTGTTTAACGACCGCGCTATCTCTTACCGTGTACACCAGGGCTTTGACCACCGCGGCATTTCATTGTCTGCGGGTATCCAACGCATGGTTCGTTCAGACAAAGCGTCTTCAGGTGTAATGTTCACCCTTGATACAGAGTCAGGCTTCGACCAAGTCGTATTCATCACCTCTTCTTGGGGCCTAGGTGAAATGGTTGTTCAAGGTGCTGTGAACCCAGATGAGTTCTACGTACACAAGCCAATGTTAGAAGCAGGCCACCAGCCTATCGTGAAGAAGACCTTTGGTTCTAAGTTGATCAAGATGATCTATTCAACCAACCAAGAGATCGGTAAACAAGTCGACATCATTGATACTGATGAGCAAGAGCGTAACCAGTTCTCACTTAACGACGAAGAAATCAAAGAGCTAGCAAAACAAGCGATGATCATCGAGAAGCACTACCAACGTCCGATGGACATTGAGTGGGCAAAAGATGGTATCGATGGCAAGCTTTACATTGTTCAAGCTCGCCCTGAGACGGTATGTTCTCAAAGCGACCAAAACGTTATCGAGCGTTACGAGCTGAACAACAAGGCCGATGTGCTAGTTGAAGGCCGTGCGATCGGTCAACGTATCGGCTCTGGCCCAGTTCGTTTGGTTGACTCACTAGACCAAATGTCACTGGTTCAAGAAGGCGATGTACTAGTAACAGACATGACAGACCCAGATTGGGAACCTGTTATGAAGAAAGCCTCTGCGATTGTTACAAACCGTGGCGGTCGTACTTGTCACGCAGCAATCATCGCTCGTGAGCTAGGTATTCCAGCAATCGTTGGCTGTGGCAGCGCAACAAGCAACCTTGAAGACGGTGCGACCGTGACAGTGTCATGTTCTGAAGGCGAAACTGGCTACGTGTACCAAGGTGAGCTAGAGTTCGAAATTAAACGTTCTGAGGTTGATGAGCTACCATTGCTACCGACTAAAGTGATGATGAACGTGGGTAACCCAGATCGTGCTTTCGATTTCGCGCAAATTCCAAACGAAGGTGTGGGTCTTGCTCGTCTAGAGTTCATCATCAACAAGATGATCGGTATTCACCCGAAAGCACTGCTTAATTTTGACGCACAGTCTGATGAGCTTAAAGCTGAAATCACACAGCGTATTCGTGGTTACAAAGATCCTATCGATTTCTACGTAGGCAAACTAACAGAGGGCATCGCGACCATCGCTTCTGCATTCTGGCCTAAGCGTGTGATCGTACGTATGTCTGACTTCAAGTCGAACGAATACAGCAACCTAGTCGGCGGCAAAGAGTTCGAACCACATGAAGAGAACCCAATGCTGGGCTTCCGTGGTGCATCTCGTTACATCTCACCAGTATTCGAAGACTGCTTCGAGCTAGAGACTCAAGCGATCAAACGTGTTCGCAACGAAATGGGTCTTAAGAACGTTGAAATCATGATTCCATTCGTTCGCACACCAAGTGAAGCTGCTTCGGTTATCGACATTCTGGCTAAATTTGACCTTCGCCGTGGCGACCAAGGTCTGAAAGTCATCATGATGTGTGAGCTACCATCGAATGCAATTTTGGCTGAAGAGTTCTTGAAGTACTTCGATGGCTTCTCTATTGGTTCGAACGACATGACGCAGCTGACGCTTGGCCTAGACCGAGATTCAGGTGACGTGGCACACCTATTTGATGAGCGTAACCCTGCTGTGAAAGCGATGCTGAAAATGGCTATCGACGCGGCAACCAAAGCGGGTAAGTACGTGGGCATTTGTGGTCAAGGCCCATCTGACCATGACGACCTAGCGGAATGGTTAATGGAGCAAGGCATCAGCTCTGTATCCCTAAACCCAGATACGGTTATCGATACATGGTTGAAGCTAGGCAACGTTGCTAGTAAGTAATCTTTTCTAATCGAAATACGAAAAAGCCAGTCATTACGACTGGCTTTTTTAACTATTCTAATAAGGCTCTGGCATTGTCACCTTGTTCATAAATATACAGGCTGACACGAGACAATATGGTTATCTCTTCCATGCTCACTTGGAGTGAGTTTTGCCCTCTTCCAAGGTTCGCCCTCAAGCGATCCACAAGCTCCTGCACGGCGATCAAATCATCTCTCGCTTTAGGTACTCGCGTCTTCATGAAGTTAAACCATTTTTCACTCATATTACGGTTTATTTTGGCGAGCACTTCGCTATTAGTAATAGTAAATGCCTTATCTAGATTACCGCCATCGCGCAGAATATCGTAAATGATATGACCATTTTTCTTCGCTACCATCATGTTCCGAGTATTAAGCTGTAGCTCACCAATGTGTCCATTGGCCATTTTTAAGAAGCACTTAATGTCTTTGTAGCCGGCATCGGTTGCTCCGCAGTTGAATTTAGCATTGTCGCCTTGGCTTGTACCGTAGCGATCTTTCATTGCAGATTGGTGGTGCTTCAATTCAACAAATTCTTTGGTCAAGATGATCATTGCCTTTGCTACGATCATATCGTCTATATTCTCAAACACAATCGTCATGCGTGCTGCATCTTTAAGATCACCGATGTCGTAATGACGTTTACGATTAGTGATCTTGTCTAACGCACCGTGGAAGTCTTTTACGCCTAAATAAGCACCGGGAGGCTGCTTGAGCGTACCATTACATACTGAGGCTACTTTCACTGAGAACTCTCTGAGGGCCTCTTGCGCTTCAACGGTTTCCATAAACATCATGAAAAGCTGTTTCTTCTTGAGCGTAGCATTGGCAACTTGATTTCGAGAGCCAAAGTCGAGGTTCCCATTCGCTAACTTCTGACTTGATGTTTCATCCAGATAGTCATGGATCTTCTCTTTCTGCGTCATGATGTCGAGAATCACCTGATCTTGCTTTTTATTCGCTTCATTCAGGTAATCGAAGTTTTCCACTTTCTGCTTCAGTGCTTGTAGCTTCTGTTGGTAGTCTTTAACGTTAACCAATCGAAAGCCCTGAGACATAATGCCTTGCTGGTTTATCTTGGCGAGCACCTTAGCCTTATTCTTCCTAACTTGCTCTTGGCTAATCTGAATTTCTTCTGTGGTCGGCATATCTTAGTTCCCTCTCCAATATGCAGTTCATTCTGTACTGTCGGATGCACTATCCGTTTTCCTATAAGAATACTAGTTTATGGATTTGATAATTACATTAGCCATGAAGGATAAGCCTATAAAATAAATAAGGTTTGAGAGGTAGTTCCATAAAGTCACAGAACAAAATGCGCCAATTCTATCAACCGCAGGGTTAAGGAATATAACGAGATCCGGTAACAATGATTGGTATCGTGCTGGCCTTACGTTATCCTTTACACAATTCTTCACAGCTCGACGTTACCGCTGTGAGTCTATCTTCAAGACCAAAAAGAGTAATATGAATTCTACTACCGCAACTCCCTCGCCTTCGCTTGGCCGACAACTCTATACCATGACGTGGCCAATGCTGTTTGGGGTGCTTTCTCTAATGAGCTTCCAACTTGTAGACAGTGCCTTCATTGGTCAGCTAGGTGTACTACCGCTCGCTGTTCAAGGTTTCACGCTACCTATTCAGATGATCATCATCGGAATTCAAGTCGGGTTGGGCATCGCGACCACAGCAGTCATTGCACGTGCCATTGGTGCTAACGAAATGCGCTACGCTAAGCAGCTAGGTGGGCTTGTGATCGCAATGGGAAGTGTGAGTGTCGCACTTTTTTCAGTCATCATTTATCTGCTTCGTGGCCCAATTTTAGAACTACTCGATGCGCCAGCAAGCGTATTGCCGATCATTGACTCTTACTGGATCTATTGGCTAATCAGCTCTTGGACAGGTGCGTTACTCTACTTTTACTACAGTGTGTGTCGTGCCAACGGTAATACTATGCTGCCCGGCTCGATGATGATCGCGACCAGCATCATTAACTTGATATTGGATCCAATCTTCATCTTTACGCTCGACATGGGCATCAACGGTGCAGCGATTGCGACAATTTTAGCGTTCGGTGCGGGCATCTTTATCGTGGCGCCCAAAGTAACCAAGAAACATTGGATGACGTTCGACTGGCACGATCTTGATATCGGCAAGAGTGTTCGCTCGATTGGCAACATCATGGGTCCTGCGATGGTGAGCCAATTGCTGCCACCTGTATCCTCTATGTTGGCGACTAAACTGCTGGCAGGCTACGGTACGGCTGCCGTTGCGGCTTGGGCGCTGGGTTCTCGTTTTGAATTTTTCTCGATTGTAGCGGTGCTTGCCTTAACCATGTCGATGCCACCAATGGTTGGTCGCATGTTGGGAGAAAAGAACCTGACTGATATTCGCAGTTTAATCAAGATTGCCGCAACCTTTGTACTTGGCTTTCAAGTCGTAATTGCGCTCGTTACGTGGGTATTCTCAAGTGGATTAGCAGGATTGATGACGAGCGACAGTGAAGTAACCACAATCCTAAACTATCACCTCATGATTGTCCCAATCAGCCTTGGTCCTCTGGGTATTTGCATGCTGATGGTGTCGGTTTCGAACGCCCTAGGTAAGTCTTACACCGCATTAACGATTTCAGCATTGCGTCTGTTCGCTTTCTTCTTGCCCTGTTTATGGATTGGCTCTCAGCTTGTTGGAATTGAAGGCCTATTCTGGGGTGCTATGATAGGTAACGTGTTCGCCGGAACCTGCGCATGGTCCATGTACCAACGCGCTTTAGGCCAAGTTGAAGCTAAACTTGCCAGCTAACTCGCGAGTGAACTTTTAGTTATTAAAAACAAAAAAAAGCAGCTACTTAGGCTGCTTTTTCTTACCTTTTTATGACCTATGGCTCGCTCAGATACGACCTTTTACAATTAGCGCCCCTTACATAACAACTTGCTTCTACATAATGGGTTTGCTCTTTCTTGGATTCAAGTTATTGACGACTAAATTTATAAATCTCCAATAGTCAAGACGTTAACTCAGTTATAGTAAAACCCCTCCCCAAAATATGAATAAAACCTATTACTATGTGAAGTTATCCCCATAAATAATCGCAGCGACATCCCTTCTAAAAGATTTAAAGTAGCCTGCTTTAAGAGTGGATCCTTGATCAAAAAGAGCGCACAGCTTCTACGACACCAGAACAATTAGATCAAGGTTGAGTGTCGGAAGTAGAAATACGTATCCAAGACAATCTAGAGAAAAAAGAGCACGGTATGCAATCTGATCTTTGAACACCACTCAGCAAAACATAGAACTGGTGTTAAGAAACACAAATCATTCCAAGTGAGAGCTATCAGTAATAGTTATGTTTCAATGCCATCTTAACAATACTCTACACTTCCATTAACAACATTTCACATTGACAAGAAACATGTCCTCTTTTTGCTATTTATTGTCTCTATCTTGTTACTTGTAAAAAGTTGTGAATTGTACAATTTACACTTCTAATTTATCAATGAGGTGTTATTTATCATATGTTTTCACAGCAAATAAAAAATAGTATTAAGAAGTCGATTTCATTAATTTTTATTTTATTCATTATAATCCCATCATTAACTGCATGTGGTGGCGGGGGCGGTGATAGCAAGGATGATTCACATACAAAGAGATTAGAGAAGATCACCATCGAAGAAGTCTCTAAAAATAATATCCTAGACTCTAACGAGGCTTTATTAGATACAACGTTAAAATTTAAAGCAATCGGGTATTATGATGATAATAGTACTAGTGATATCACATCATCAGTAGAGTGGGTCAGTAGTGAACCTGAGTTCGCCAGCTTTGAT
The DNA here is from genome assembly GCF_013114115.1 of Vibrio sp. 070316B. Lineage (NCBI taxonomy): Bacteria > Pseudomonadati > Pseudomonadota > Gammaproteobacteria > Vibrionales > Vibrionaceae > Vibrio > Vibrio sp. 070316B. The sequence continues at coordinate 56,674 of NZ_VTYC01000035.1, forward strand.
AAACCGGCACAATTAAAGACACTTCAAAGCGGACAAACAACTATTATAGCAAAAACAACCAATATTAGTGCGACTTGGTCACTATCTATATTAGAGCCTGTCGCGATTACAATTTCACCTCGGGTCAAAACAATAGATTTTGATAATAACCAAATGGTTTATGTGCCAAATGGAACCTCGATAACACTTGATTGTATCGTGGAGTGGAGTGACCGTTCAAAACGTGATGGTACAAGTTATGTTTCATGGACTCTAGATAACAGAAGTTTTTCGCAAAGCTCATCTGAAAAAAATCGCTTCAAAGCTATAGGTGATATTGCAGATATCACGGATCTATCAGCTAATTTTGATGGTTTTACAAGTAATAGTGTTTCGTTAGAAATAAGCGATGCGATGCTAAAAGAGATTATTATTAGCCCAACCACTAACTCTGAGAAGACAACTCCATTAAGCAGCGCTTTGTACGGAACAAGCCTAGAGTTTACTGCAGTGGGTGTCTATCAAGGTCCAAGAGATGAACAGGTAAAACATATTGATATCACAAAAGATGTAAGATGGGTCTCAAGTGCACCAGATGTATTCAATAATGCTGAGGGTAACAATCTTTTTACTGCTGATAGTGGAGTAGGAAAAAACATAGCTACTATATCTGCAAGAATGTTTGATATCGAAAGTAATCCACAAGAAATGACAATTTCTGATTCTACATTGGAATATATTGAAATTACTGGTACAAATAATTTGGTTAACAATGTTGAATTTTCACTTTCCGCAATCGGCCATTATACAAGTAAAGAAAAAGTTGACAATAAAATAACAGCTGATATTACGTCCTTTGTGGACTGGTCAAGTTCAGATGAGGAAGTTATAAAACAGACGGGGCATAATAGTTTCGTGCCAATAAAAGAGTCTAACAACATATCCATCACTGCAGAAATAAATGGTAAAGATAATAATATATCGAAAGAATTTAACGTTGTTGCGGGAAAACTTAAAAGCATTACAATTTCAGAAATACATAACTACCCTAGCTACCCAGATATAAATACCGTCCCATATAATAAAATTCGAACTTATAGGGCTATAGGAGAGTACACTATCAATGATTCGCATGATACTGTTTCATTAGATATCACAGATAATGTCAAATGGCAGTTAGATCAAGAAGAGGAAGCTTTTTACTTATTTGGCAGTACTGTACTTGCTATTTCGCATAACCAAAGCTCAGCGGCTATATTTGCCATCGGTGACAACAAAACAAAAGTAACCAGTAACCTTATCAATCTCACTAACATCGATTTTAATAAAACATTTACCTTAGGAAAGCATAAATACAGCTTATCTGAGTTAATGTTAAATCCAGATGGGTCCCACAATCATTATGAAAATGATTTTTGGTGGGGTGTCGGTACATGGCAGGATTCTGTTACTCGTTGTACAGATTCGGGGAAAAGGCTAGCTACAGAAGAAGAATTACAAACTATTCAATCGACTATAGGTGATGTTGGTAACGCTTTTGGCTGGCCAGTCGGTAATGGTGGACTTGAATATTGGACCACGGATCATGGAAAAGAAGAGAACAGTCATATTAGTAAAAACATGAATATCTTTGGTGGAAGCTATGACGAAGGAGACTGGGTAACTAACGCTAGTATTTGTGTATCAGATATTGAATAAAACATCCCTTAGCCTGCAAGTAATTAAAAGCCAGTTGGTATCTACCAACTGGCTTTATTTGTTATTAGCAAGATATTTCTTTCACGTCTATCAGCCACGTGAGGGTGGTGAGTAAGTGAAGAAAACGGTAACTGTAACTCCTATATTAGAAAGCAGACGCCCCTACTAGCAGAGCGTAGATACTCTGAATCACGTCATCTCACGGCCGTGTCTTCTCCCCCCTTCCATCGAACGCTTAGGTTGCTTGGTAGGACTTACGCGCACGTACAAATACGTTTAAAACGTGTTAGGCAGCTTTGTGGAAAGCATATAAAAAGCTCGATTCTAAACACGCCTTAACGTCTCATATGTATCAAGGTAACTATCCGCGATCATATGGCACTCTATATACCACGCGCCTCTACAGTACAGAAAACCAGCCATAGAATCTTTAAACGCTATGATGCCGGTACAACTTATTTCATCGCCTCCTGCGCATCATGTAGATGTAATCAACATACGTCGTCAATGGGCCCACAACGCGACTAACAAGCTAATAAAGCAGCTAGACTGAACCATCTACACTGCAGACCGTACGCCAATAGAGCGTTGAATAATATAAATTTAGACACAAAAAAGCCCGCTGATTTCTCAGCGGGCTTTCTAATGGTGGTGGAGGGATAGGGATTTGAACCCTAGAACCGCTATTAACGGTTGCCGGTTTTCAAGACCGGTG
>NZ_VTYC01000036.1:0-57642 GCF_013114115.1 Vibrio sp. 070316B
GAATACCGGCCTGTCACGCCGGGGGTCGCGGGTTCGAGTCCCGTCCACTCCGCCACTTATTAGAGAAGCCCTGCTAGAAATAGCAGGGCTTTTTTACATCTATCGAAAATGTATATTCAGTAATCAATTTGCAAATAGATAGAATGACAACTCAACTACATCAAACCTTTTAGAAAGCCTAGTCTTACGACTAGGCTTTCGTCGTTTCTGGGGTTTGATAATTTGGTCTTCTACCAATGAGTCCGGTTTGTGTACGAGTCCGATGGAATACCAGCTCAGCAATTCCACCACTATGCTAAGCCCAAGTATAACTGCTTGGGCTTTATTGTATTTGAGTCACTGTGGTCACTCTTCAGTCGATAGAGTAAGCAAAAGATTTGTCCACAACCCAGAACCCTCCCCACACTCCATAACTTATCTGAAGGTCTAGTCTTACGAGTAGAGTCGCGTGCTTTGTGGGTTTCGACAATTTGCTCTTTGACTAACGCTCTCCTCTCTCTTACAAGGTAGTCATTACGATTTTTATTAAGAAGCTTCGCTAGAAATAGCGGGCTTTCTTCTATCTGAAACATAGTGTCACGTGCAGCGGTCGAAACCTTCCCGAAAAGGTTATGTCCGTTCCCCTAATTATTACGCTACTGATCACGAGGTCTTAGACTCTCATCGCTCTGGCAATGTCTTATAAGGTTACTTATTTTCAATTACTTCTTCAGTCTAGCGTGATATGAAAGTCCTAACCTCAACAGTGACTTTACCTTGGTAGTTTCTGGTAACAAACAGGTTCAGAGGTTGGACGCTACATGATCTCCCCTACAATGGAAGATGTGACTGGTAGTCTATCGTGGATATTTCATTCCTCTAATCGTGTCTAAAGGGGGTGTTTCTTATTTTGATGCTCTTATTAGAATTGGCATTAATGCTTCGCTAAGCGTTAGTGAGGGGCTGCATTTTAGTGCTATTTCTTAACCCTCTTTGATTTTGGTTATGTGATTGGTCTAGATGACTTTGCTCTGTGGTGGGATACTGTGGAGGTAGGGCTTGTTGAGAGGTAATTTATAGATACAAAAAAGCCGATGCTGGGCATCGGCTTCTTATTTATACAGCGAGATTTAAGCTGGTTGAACTAGAGCGAGTGCCTTACGAGATACCTCGTGGGCTGCTTTGGTTAAGTTCTGCTTCTCTAGTGCATCAGATAGATATCCGTAATCTGAAACATTAGAGCGAAGTGCTAGTGCTTTTTCGAAATGGCTTTGCGCTTCTGCCCATTTTTGTTCTCTTAGATAGAACTGAGCTAATGCACTGTGTGCTTCTGCGTTATTGTTATCTTTGTTGATAGCGCGCTCTAGCATAACAACCACTGGATGGTGATCAGCAAGATTCAGCTCTGGAAGTAGCATGTAGAGCTCGTTCGAACCTGTTTTAGCAATGTTCTCTTTGATAACTGTGAAAGCTTCTGCATCGGCTTTACGTGCGATCAGTTGTTTTACGAAACAAGAGACAAGGTGTGAGCTTTGCTTTTGTTTTCTTGAAAGCTTGTTCCAGTGACTGATTAAGCCTTCGCTGCCTTGTTGTTGTGCCACATCGTGAAGCAAACCACATTGTGCTTTCTGCTCTAGTTCACGCTGCTCATCTGCTGTTAGGAGCTTGTTCTTAGCGAGCTTAGGCGTTAGTTCCAGCAATGGTTGCCATAACTTAAGCTGCATGTAGGTCGCTTTTAGTAAGCCCAGGACTGCAGTGTTGTTCGGGTGTGAACCTTTAAGATTTGAAAGCGTATCGAAAGCGGCTTCGTAGTTTGATTCGCTGATCTGTTGTTTGGCTTTAGTTAGCTCAACGGCCAATAGAGAATCGTCTTGTTGGCTAGCCAGTTCGATGTATTTATCGCGTTCAGCGGTATTGCCCTGCTCATGCGCTGCTTGAGAGGCCACTAGGTAACAAAGCAGAGGCATGTCGTGGTGATTTGCCCAACGTGTCACTTTCTTCTCAGCACCTTTCCAGTCACCTTCAAGAAGCTTGATTATGCCTTCATTGGTATAACGGCGAGAGCGCTTAAGTTTACGAACACTGAACCAGTTCCAAGTTGTTGAGCTAGCGTAAATAAGCTTCTTAAATAGGTACTCTAAGCCAAACAGTGCAGCCAAAAGGACAATCACAAAGATAGCCATTGTTGTCACACTCATCTCAATCGTCTTGTTGGCAATTGAGATCAGCACATAACCTTGTTGACCTGAAAACTGAGTGCCGACAAACAGACCTGCACCGAGTACAAGGAAAAGAAAAATCAAACGAATCATTATTTCTCCTCCGAGGTCATTACCGTCACCTCACGGCGTAGACGTTCACGAATCACATCAGATAACTGATTCTGAGACTCAAGCTTCACAGGGTATTTAACAGTGATGTTCTGTTCGCTTAATTGCTTGATTGCCTTCTCGAATTCGATGACTGAGTTGTTATCTTGGTTTAGGTACGACTTAGACCACTCGTTAGCTGTCTTTAGAGCTGCGCTATAAACTTCACCTTGCTCTTTGTAGACTGCACGAATTGCAGTTTCCAGTTTACCCTTGATGTTTTCACGCAGGTAGAAGTGCTGTTCTGGTGATAGTAGAGGGATAACCTCGCCATCTCGACTACGGAAAGTGATAAAGTTTTCTGAGAAGTCTTTCATCGACGTCATCAGGTTGCTTTGCCAGTCATTAATGTCTTGAGATACGGCTTTTTTCTCGACGATTTCAGCCTCAGGAAGAATCGCATTCGCTAGAGGTAGCTTATCGACTTGTTGCTGAAGGCTTGTGATACGTAGCACCAAACCATCGCGGTCGATCAGAGGAATAGTACGAAGCTTAGTGATGTCGTTAGTCATAGACTGGCGCAGAGATACTAGGCTTGGATCGTTGAGTGCGGCGATACGCTGATCGGCACTTTCCATAAGTTTGGTTGCGCTAACAGCATCATGCTCAAGGAATAGTTTGCGGCCAGCAAGTTTTACTAGGTAATCGGCTTCAGCAAGCAGCCAGTCATTCGGACGACGACCTTTGACATCAGCTACCGCTAGTTGCAGGCTTTGAATGCTCTTTTGTTGTTGAGATTGTACAACCTGAGTTTTCTCTACCGCATGTGATGCTTCTTGGATGGTCTCTTGTTTGATGGCTTGCAGGTCTTTATTTACAGCAGATTGGGTATTTTGTAGCTGGGCTTGAAGTGCTGCGATTTGATCTGAATATTCAGCACTCTTTTGCTGCATTTGGAAGGCAATACCACCGCTGAAGATAATAGAAATTGCGATAGCGATAGCGCCGAATTTCACACCGCGCTTGCCTTGCTTTTCTGCTTTCTCAATTTGTTCTTTGTGGTCGGCTTGAGTCTGCTCAGTGTGAGTCGTATTCGGTGCTGGGGCCTCAAGCTTTGACTCAGCTTCTTTTGATTCAGCGCTTTCGTCTTTGGTCGCTACTGGCTGAGTATCTTGGTTCTGTTCAGGTTCAATATGCTCATTATTTTTTTTGCTTGTCATGCTTATTTCCTGTTTCTAGCTAGGGCTGGAGAGCAGCCAGTAATATTTGGTTCGCAGCACTTTGAGTATTCGTAACGTTAGAGAAGCCGAGCTGTTGTGCTCGTTGTGCTATGCGCTTGCTTGGAACAAACAAATGTCTCGTTGAAAGCCAAGCAGAATACTCACCAGGGGTAATGGAGCACAGATACTCCAGTTGTTCCTGACTTGTGACGACTACTTTGGACGTTTTTTTGTTTATCCATGTTTGATAGGTATTGTGATCGTTTATTGGAATATATTCTCTACGGTAGGTCTCACAATAAGAGACTTGTGCACCTAGGTTGAGCAAAGAATCTCGAATGAGCTCTCGCCCACCATTCCCACGTAGTATCAAAATGGATTTGTTATTTACGTCTCTCAGTTCAGCAAGTTTAAGAAGATGTTCACTATCACTAACTTGAGGATAGTTTACTTTTTGTTTACAGACTTTGCTTAAAACGTGCGCAGTTTTTTGACCAACGCCAAGATAAAGCGGCGAAGTAGGCCAAACGGACGAAGTTTTAGAAAGGATATTTTGAGCCGCGGTCACGGCATGATGGCTGACAGCGATGATGATATCGCTGTTGTTGAGCCGGACGCTTAAGTTGGCTGTGTCTGGATTATCAATGATACGAATAAGCGGATGATGGATCGCTTGAACCCCTTCATCCGCTAGTTGTTGGCAAAGCGATTGTCCCTCTACACCGGGACGAGTTACCAACACAGTCATGATTATTCTTGGTCTGCGTATAGCTTGGTTAAGATTTCTCTCGCACCGTCATCCAGCAGTTGATTAGCCAGAGTAACGCCAAGTGCTTCAGCATCTTTACGAGGGCCGGAGATCTCACCGCGAACCATCTTAGAACCATCAGGTTCACCTACAAGTGCACGTAGCCAGATGTTGTCGCCATCTAATAGTGAGTAGCTACCGATAGGCACCTGGCAACCACCCTCCAGAGTCAGGTTCATTGCACGTTCGCAAAGTACGCGGTCTGCTGTGTCTTGGTGGTTCAGTGGCTCAAGAAGTTTAATCAGACGCTCATCATCAAGACGACACTCGATACCTACAGCGCCTTGGCCTACTGCTGGTAGAGATTGCTCTGGTTCGATAAAGCTACGGATACGCTCTTCTAGTTCCAGACGCTTAAGGCCTGCTGCTGCCAGAACGATAGCATCGTATTGGCCGTCATCGAGTTTACCCAGACGAGTGCCAACATTGCCGCGCAGCTCTTTGATGACCAAATCAGGGCGGTATTCTAGAAGCTGACACTGACGACGCAGGCTACATGTTCCTACGACAGCACCCTGTGGTAGTTCATCAATGTTGTTGTATGTGTTTGATACGAATGCGTCACGAGGATCTTCACGTTCACAAATCGTCACTAGACCTAGGCCTTCAGGAAAGTCGACAGGTACATCTTTCATTGAGTGAACTGCAAGGTCAGCACGACCTTCTAGCATTGCCACTTCAAGTTCTTTTACGAACAGACCTTTACCACCCACTTTGGCAAGCGGAGTGTCTAGGATGATGTCACCTTTGGTCACCATAGTTACCAACTCAACCTCTAAACCAGGGTGAGCAGCTTGAAGAGCATCCCTTACAAAGTATGCCTGCCAAAGGGCAAGAGGGCTTTTTCTGGTTGCGATACGGATTGGTGCTGAATTTGTCATGGTGTTTCCGATATAGGTTCTGTAATAGCCTAATCCTACCATTGTGAGGCGAAAATTCTTACTGTTTGATCATTCCATGCTTTGATAGCTGAGAGATTTTCATAAGTTCACCAAAATAGTGTGATTGGTATCTCATTTGAAACATGGGCTATTATTAGAAATAGTCAATAAAGAGGACACTACGGCGCCGTGAGTTTAACTTTTTGTCATTAAGGAATTGGCCGGTCTGGCGGCTTCCTTTGCTTTACCATTAGGGGTAAAAGTGTTAAATTGATCACGTTTTGTTGCTGCTTTCGTTCAGTAACTAAACAGAAGTGCATTTAATCTCAAACCAAGGACTTACCTTGCAGGCTTACACTCAAACATTGATTCAACGATTAGACAATCTAAATCAACAGCGCATTGATCGTGCGTTGGCGTTGATGAATGTGCAAGGTCAACGAGTTTTCAATCTTATTCCCGCATTGCTTCACTTCAATCATCCAATGATGCCTGGTTATTATGATCAACAAGTTCCTTTTGGAATTCGTAGCTTCACGCTTAATGAATTCCAAAAGCAATTTGTCTCTGATACTGAACTTACTTTAGGTGGCAAGCTAACCGAGTCTGCGGAGCCCGCAATTCTTGGCCTTTACACCATGGGTAGTACCTCTTCTATTGGTCAAAGCACGTCAAGCGACCTCGATATCTGGGTGTGTGTATCTCCGGATATGGACGGCCCAGCTCGCGATAGCCTTACCAATAAATGTCTGTTGATTACCGACTGGGCTGAAACCTTAGGCGTTGAAGCTAACTTCTTCTTAATGGATGAAGAGCGTTTCCGTTCGAACCATTCAGAAGAGATGACCGGTGATAACTGTGGTTCTTCACAGCACTTATTACTGCTTGATGAGTTCTATCGCTCAGCGGTTCGCTTGGCTGGTCAACGTTTGTTGTGGCAAATCATTCCGCCAGAAATGGAAGAGTGCTATGACGAATATGTTCAAGGCTTGTGCCAGGATGGCTATCTTGATTGTTCGCAGTGGATTGATTTCGGTAAGCTGAATCGCATTCCTGCAGAAGAGTACTTTGGTTCTAACTTGTGGCAGCTCTATAAGAGTATCGACTCACCGTATAAATCGGTGTTAAAGGCGATCTTGCTAGAAGCCTATTCATGGGAATACCCAAACACCCAACTCTTGAGTATCGATACCAAGCGTCGCTTTTTTGCGGATGAACCGGATCTGTATGGCATGGATAGCTACTATCTGATGCTAGAAAAGGTAACTCGCTACCTAGAGCGTATTAACGACCACACTCGTTTGGATTTGGTGAGACGCTGTTTCTACCTTAAGACCCACGAGAAGTTGTCGCGTGAAGCAGGTATCGGTTCTGTAGCATGGCGCCGTGAAGCCCTAACCGAGATGACTAAGTCTTGGAATTGGGGACAGGAAACCATTGCTGAGCTCGATAACCGACGTAACTGGAAGGTTGAGCAGGTGAAAGTGGTGCACCACGCACTGCTTGATGCCTTGATGTTGAGCTATCGTAACCTGATTCAATTTGCACGTCGTAACGACATCACATCGGCAATCAGCCCACAAGATATCAGTATCTTGGCACGTAAGCTTTATGCTGCGTTTGAGGTGTTACCGGGCAAAGTGACGCTACTGAATCCGCAAATCTCTCCGGATCTGCATGAACCTGACTTGAGCTTTATAGAGGTTCGCCAAGGGCAATCGAATAAAGCGGGTTGGTACTTGTACAAACAGCCGCTTATTGCGCACCGCATTCTTGGTCAGCCTTCGCTCGAGCACCATGAGTACTTGAGTAAGCTAGTTGCATGGTCATTCTTTAATGGTTTGATTACGGAATCGACACGTTTGCATTCTGTGGTTCGTGACGCCCATATTGATATCGATAAGTTCTATCAAATGGTGAGCGACCTACGTAATACCTTCTCTTTACGTAAACGCCGTCCGAGTATGCAAGCACTGGCGAGTCCGTGTGAGATCAGCCAGCTGGCGATGTTCATCAACTTTGAAAACGATCCGACTTCTGAATTAAGCGGTCGTGCCTTGAAGGTCGATTTGAAGAATGCCGATATCTTCAGCTTTGGTGAAGAAGGTAAGAGCTTAGTCGGCAGTGTCGATTTGGTTTATCGTAACTCTTGGCATGAAGTACGTACGCTGCATTTCCAAGGTGATACGGCAATGCTGGATGCCCTTAAGACGGTACTTGGTAAAATGCACCAAGATGCGTTGCCGCCAGAGTCGGTTGATGTGTTTTGTTACAGCAAAAACCTGCGTGGTGTGATGCGTAATATGGTGTATCAACTGCTTGCTGAGTGTATCGATTTACGATTAAAACCGATTGAACCAGAGAAACGCCGTCGTTTTAAGGCTATTCGTTTAGCCAACAAGATGTTTGGCCTGTTCTTCGAACGCCGTGGTGTGTCGGTACAGATGTTGGAAAACTCGGTTGATTTCTACCGTAGTATCTCAACCAATAAGTTGAAGGGTTCACCTTTGCTGATGCTCGATAAAGAGCAAGAGTATCAACTGCCAGAAGTGGTGGATGGTTTTGCGAGTGAGGGCTTAATTCAGTTCTTCTTTGAAGATACCGATAAAGGTTTCAATATTTATGTATTGGACGAGTCGAATCAGGTTGAGGTGTATCACCAGTACAGCGGTGAAAAAGATGAGATGATCGCGAGCGTAAACTCTTTCTACACGTCGGTAAAAGATGAGTCGAAGATGTCGTCAAAGTTGATTAACTTTAACTTACCTCAGTACTACCAAATCGTTCATCCAGAAGAGGGCAACTCTTATGTTGTGCCTTACCGTAATGATGCCACTTTAGCTTCTCGGAGCTCAAAGATAGTTAACATCTAGTTGATTTAGACAGATAGATAGTAAAAAGGAGTGATTGAATCACTCCTTTTTTTGTTTTGCTTATCAGTGGTTAGACCCAGTCGATATCTTCACCTGCGTGCTTCACGCATTCTTCTTTAACCATCTCAAACAGCTCCATGCCCGTCTTTGAACATGTCCACTTGTCGTCAACTAGCTTGAAGTGAAAGCCACCAGATTTAGACGCTAACCAGATTTCTTTCATTGGTTCTTGGCGGTTAATGATGATTTGGCTGCGGTTCTCAAACTCCAGCGTCATCACGTTGCCCGTCACTTCGTAATCAATATCTGCCTCTGATTCATCGATAGCTTCTTCGATGTTTTGCATCTGTATATCGACTAGCTGATGAAATTCAGTCTCGTTCATCCTTTCTATCCTATTGCTTTTCCTGAGTGTGGTGCGATTATAGGGGGCATTGAGTTAATAATCACGATATGCAAAATGAAAAAATTAATTACTGCTCTATTTATGATGTCCGTTATTGGACTTTCTGGTTGTGGTCAAACGGGTCCTTTGTACGATCCTGATGAAGTTCAGCAGACTGAACAATCACAATAAGTGAAACACGCAGAAATCGTTATTTATAAGGGATAAGAACTTTGGATTACTTCAACTATCAGGAAGATGGCCAGCTTTGGGCTGAGGACGTCGCACTTTCACAACTAGCAGAGCAATATGGTACACCGCTGTATGTATATTCTCGTGCTACATTAGAACGCCACTGGAATGCGTTTGATTCATCGGTTGGTGAGCATCCACACTTGGTATGCTATGCCGTTAAGGCGAACTCGAACCTTGGCGTATTGAATACCCTAGCTCGATTAGGTTCTGGCTTTGATATCGTTTCTGGCGGTGAGCTAGAGCGTGTTGTGGCTGCAGGTGGCGATCCGGCGAAAGTTGTGTTCTCTGGTGTCGGCAAAACAGCCGCTGAAATGAAACGTGCGCTTGAGTTAAACATTAAGTGTTTCAACGTAGAGTCTGAGCCAGAGCTAGAGAGACTGAATAAAGTCGCTGGTGAGCTTGGTGTTAAGGCGCCGATTTCACTGCGTATCAACCCAGACGTTGATGCAAACACTCACCCTTATATCTCGACAGGTCTGCGTGATAACAAATTTGGTATTGCCTTCGACCGTGCGCCTGCCGTTTACGCTTTTGCACAAACACTTGAGAACTTGTCTATCCATGGTATTGATTGCCACATCGGTTCTCAATTAACTGACATCGAGCCTTTCATTGATGCGACTGATCGTTTGCTTGCTCTGATCGACCAACTACGTGCTGATGGTATTAACATTAAGCACCTTGATGTTGGTGGTGGTTTGGGTGTGGTATATCGTGATGAATTACCACCACAACCGTCAGATTACGCAAAAGCACTATTGGCGCGTCTAGACAATCATTCTGACCTAGAGCTGATTTTCGAGCCTGGAAGAGCGATTGCTGCTAACGCTGGTGTACTATTAACGAAAGTTGAGTTCCTCAAGCCAACTGAACACAAGAACTTTGCCATTATCGATGCAGCAATGAACGATTTGATGCGTCCAGCGCTTTACCAAGCTTGGCAAGACATCGTTCCTGTAAGCCCGCGTCAGGGTGAAGCTGTGACTTATGATTTGGTTGGTCCTATCTGTGAGACAGGTGACTTCCTAGGTAAAGATCGTGAGCTAGTGCTTGAAGAGGGCGATTTACTTGCTGTTCGCTCAGCTGGTGCTTATGGTTTTGTCATGTCTTCAAACTACAACACTCGTTCGCGTGCGGCTGAAGTGATGGTTGATGGCAACAAAACTCATTTGGTTCGTCAGCGTGAAGAGCTTACGAGCTTGTGGGAACTTGAAAACATTCTTCCGGAGTAATTTAAAGCGTTATGCACTTCCACTTTTCTAAAATGCATGGTTTGGGCAATGATTTCATGGTCGTGGACTGCATTACTCAAAATATTTTCTTTTCTCCAGATTTGATCCGTCGTTTGGCGGATCGTCACACTGGTGTGGGCTTTGACCAGCTACTTGTGGTTGAGGCTCCCTATGATCCAGAAACTGATTTCCATTACCGCATATTTAATGCAGATGGCAGTGAAGTGGAGCAGTGTGGTAATGGTGCTCGTTGTTTTGCACGCTTTGTTCGTATGAAAGGCTTAACGAATAAGTACAGCATCAACGTCAGCACCAAGAAAGGTAAAATGGTTCTCAAGATTGAAGAGAATGACCTGATCACCGTGAACATGGGCATTCCTGAGTTCGAACCAAGCAAGATCCCATTTAAAGCGAAGCAACCTGAAAAGACCTACATCCTAAGAACCGATGCACATACTTTATTCTGTGGCGCGGTCAGCATGGGCAACCCGCATGTGGTCACTGTCGTTGATGATGTCGATACGGCCGATGTGGATACCTTGGGTCCACTGCTTGAATCACATGAGCGTTTCCCTGAGCGTGTCAATGCTGGTTTTATGCAGGTGGTTAACCGTGAAGAAGTTCGTCTACGTGTTTACGAACGTGGAGCGGGCGAAACTCAGGCTTGTGGTAGCGGTGCGTGTGGTGCTGTTGCAGTGGGTATCACTCAAGGCTTACTGGCTGAAAATGTGAAAGTTCGTCTACCGGGCGGTGACTTACACATTAGTTGGCAAGGCCCGGGTAAACCTCTGTATATGACAGGCCCTGCTACGCATGTGTTTGATGGTCAGCTTTCTTGCTGATTTCGACATATAACAGATAGATACATAAAAAATAAAGGATAGGTTTTGTCTAACGTTGAAGCCGACGCTCTCACCGCAGAAGTGGTCGCGGAATATTTACGTGATACCCCAGATTTTTTCCAAGACCGAAAAGATTTGGTGGATCGCCTTGCTATTAATAACGTTGAGCAGGGTGCCGTTTCTCTGGTGGAGATTCAGCTTAAACGTCAACGCCAGAGAATCGAAGAGCTAGAAGAAGAGATCACTGGCTTGATGTCTTTGGCGGCGAGTAACGATAAAACCTTCTATGAGTTTATGGACCTGCAAGCGCAAGTACTGAAATGCAGTGACTTCATGCAGGTGATTAAAGCGGTTGAGCAAAAGGCACTCGACCTAGGGTTGAAGGCTCATTTGCGAATCCTTTCGCAAACGGGTTTTTATCAGCTCAGCGAAGAGGGCTACTCGAAGTTTTCACTCAACCACTTTAATGGCAAAGATGCCTACCTTGGGCGCTTAAGAAAAGCTGACAGACAAGATTTGTTTGGTGATTTCCCGGTTCCAGAGCTAGGCTCTTATGTAGTACTACCGCTCGCTAAGCAGTCTCCATTGGGGTTACTCGCCTTTTCTAGTGAAGATGGCGGGCATTTCCAACCTCATATGGATACGCTCTTTTTACGCCACTTAGCACTTGTTGTGTCTCATCTGGCGGACACCTTACCTTGGCAGATAAATAATGAGCCTAGAGCCCAAAACACCTCTTCCTAATAGCCTTCAAAAGCCTCTTTCTCGCTTCTATGAATATCTCAGAAGCGAGAAGGGACTCAGCCTACACACCCAGCGAAACTACAAACAACAACTTGAAACCATGGCTGAACACTTAGTCACTCTGGGGCTAAAGGATTGGCGCCAAGTCGATGCGGCTTGGGTAAGACAACTTGCCAGTAAAGGCATGCGTGATGGAATGAAGGCAAGCAGTATTGCGACTCGCTTATCGTCACTGCGTAGCTTCTTTGATTTTCTTGTCTTACGTGGCGAAATCACTGCAAACCCTGCAAAAGGGGTCTCTGCACCTCGTAAGCAGCGCCCGTTACCAAAAAACCTCGATGTAGATGAAGTCGGTCAGTTGCTTGACGTGAATGAAGACGATCCGCTGTCGATTCGTGATCGAGCGATGATGGAGGTGATGTACGGTGCTGGCTTGCGTCTTGCTGAACTGGTTGGTATTAACCTCAAAGACGTGCTGAGCCGCCAAGGAGAAATCCGAGTCATCGGTAAAGGTGACAAAGAGCGCAAGGCGCCATTTTCGGGCTTAGCCAAAGAGTGGGTCGATAAGTGGCTGCGAGTCCGCGGTGAATTGGCTTCTCCGGGAGAGGACGCGCTGTTTGTTTCCAAGCTGGGAACACGCATCTCACACCGCAGTGTGCAAAAACGTATGGAAGAGTGGGGCAAGAAGCAATCTGTAGCGAGCCATATTAGCCCGCACAAACTGCGTCACTCCTTTGCGACCCACGTACTTGAATCGAGCCAAAATCTACGTGCTGTTCAAGAATTGCTGGGTCATGAAAACATTTCGACTACTCAAGTGTACACTCATTTGGATTTTCAACACTTAGCACAAGCTTATGATCAGGCTCATCCCAGAGCTCGTAAGAAGAACAAAGATTAGATTAAAGGTTTTACTATGCGAATTTATCGAGGGTTACAGCCCATCAAAGCCATGACCTTTGACTTGGATGACACCCTATACGACAACTGGCCTGTGATCATGAAGGTTGAGAAGGAGATGGCGCAGTGGCTTTTTCAAGAGCACCCTGTGTCTACTTCTTTATCTTTGGAAGAGTGGCAAGCTGTAAAACAACAAGTCGCATTGGAAAACCCACAGCTAAAGCACGATGTCACCTTGTGGCGTGAAACCCAGATTAAGACTGGTTTACTGCAGTTGGGTTACTCGCAGCAGCAAGCGGAACAAGCGGCTCATGATGGTATCGAGCACGCGTTGTGGTTGCGTAATCAAGTCGATGTCCCTCAAGAAACACACCGCGTCATGGCGGAACTTACCCAGCGTGTTCCTTTAGTGGCGATAACCAATGGTAATGTCGACCCCTATAAAATTGGCCTTGGGCAATACTTCCAGTTAATCCTCAAAGCTGGCCCTGACGGCAGAGCAAAACCCTACCCAGACATGTTTGATAAAGCGCAGCAATACCTAGGTTTTGATGCGAATAATATTCTTCATGTGGGGGATCACCTGAGAACTGATGTCTACGGAGCGAAGAAAAATGGCTTCCAAGCATGCTGGTTTAATGACACTGGTTCCAATTTATACCTTTCTTCGAAGGCGAGTGTGCTTCCTGATGTTGAAATAGATCAACTCAGTGACCTTATGCGACTAATTTAATTTCTACTGCGAGCTTATTGTGTCGCATTTATGATAGTGAATTGTTACATTAGTCGCCATTAACAGCCTGTTTAGGCTAGGATAATTGGCGATTACTTTTTACGATTCATTTCAGTCATAGCGGTGGTTGCGGGTTCTCTACTCCATTAGAATTTGAACAAGGGTTGGCATGCAAACATATACATTTCTCGCAAATACAGAGGAGCAATTTAGATCCGAATTTGCTCAGCGCGAATGGTGTGACAGCAAACAATACCTAATTCAACTTTTCTCTACTCAATCACCTGATATGGCTCGTCAAATTGCCAGTGTGGCACTGGGGCACCTAAGCCATGCGACACTGATCGGCCAGAGTGCCCGTCATGTTATCTGTGATAACTGTCTTGAGAGCACCTGTACCTTAGTGATTGTTAGTGAGTTCAACGAAACTCGTTTAACCTCAGCGGTGCAGCCTTTTACTGGTAACCCAAACCAAGATAGCCAAGCCCTCGCTTCTCAACTCGATCTCTCGAAAGATACCAAAACCGTCATCAGCCTGTGTGATCAGGTTGAAGGTCGTGACTACCCTATTTACGGCGCCTTTGAAAATCGCTCTTACGCATTGCCTGTGGCTGGTGGATTGTGTCACGAAAATGAGCACGGGCGTTGGGTCATGCATAATGAACAAACTTACCAACACGCGTGTGTAGCGGTCGCTTTGACCAATCCGAGGTTGAAGGTTTGGTCAGACGCGTACTCTGAGTGGAACCCTATTGGGATGAAGCTACGAGTGACTCATGCGGTAGGGAACCGCCTATATGCGCTGAATGATAAGCCAGCGATTGAGGTGTTCAAGCACTACCTGGCTGATGGCAAAGATCTCCCTTTTAGCCAACTAATGAGCTTTCCGCTCTATCGTGAGCTTGGTAGAAAGAAAGGCATTTCTACGCCGTTGCGCATCAATGATGATGGCAGTATCGAATTTGATAGTCCTTGGCAGATAGGTGAAGAAGCTCAGTTTTGTTATAACCACCCGTCACTCACTGCAGAAAAGGTGCGCCATGGTGCAGAGATGCTTGCCATGCATCAACCTGAGTCTGTAATCATCTATAACTGTGTTTCTCGCTTGGAGTTCATCGATAGCAAACTGGAACTGAAGCCGTTTGAAGGGATCGTGAATACGTGTGGTGCTTACTGTATGGGTGAGCTTTATCGTACAGAAGAGCGTCAAGACATTCTTCACCACAGCCTAACTTATATCGCGATGAGAGAGTCTGACGAGATTAATGAGTTTCGTTGTGAAGACTTTAAGTGTGACTCTACGGTTTCACCGCTACTTAACTTGGTACGAAATGCAGTGGCTGATCTTGATAGCATGAACACACAGATGGAGAAGAAACTTCATCAACAGGCACGCCGCTTAACTGAGAGTTATCGTATCGACTCTCGTACTGGGCTGCCTAACCGTATTGTTTTGAAAGAGCGACTCAACACGATTCTTTTTAGTGAGCACTTGCTAACTCTGAAGCTTACTAATTTCCATCAAGTGAATGAGAAGTATGGTTATCAAGTCGGTGACCAGTTGTTGCTTGATCTCTCCAATCACTTTGTTGAACGCTTGCAGCTTCGTGTGGTGAAAGAACCGAACGTGAAGGTTGAGTTGTTCAGTATTGGTGTGGGTGAATGGGCGATCATTTTTAATGCGAGTGTTGACAGTGCGCGCATAAAAGAAGGTTTCGTTGAATTTGCGGATGATATCGAACACATTAACTTTGAGCCGTATGGCTTAACCGACATTGATTATTTGTCGGTGTCTCTGTGTGGTGGTTTTGCCAGTCGTTGTGATTTCTTGACTGACAGCGGTGATGAAATCTTGCTGAAAGCGATTGAAGCTCGACGTTATGGCGTGCGTAACAACACCCATATTACCAACGCTAAAGATATTCAGGTGAGCGAAGAAGATCGTAAAGAGCAGCTCGGTTGGTTGAGCTGCGTAAGCCGAGCGATTTTAGATCAGAACATCATCACTTACTCACAGCCGATTGTGGAGGCGGGGACGCACGAAATGATTGGTCAAGAGTGCTTGGTGAGAATCATGGAGTCTGATGGGACGATTGTGCCACCAGGTAAGTTCTTACCTATGATTGCCGACACCCATCTGTATACACGTCTTAGTCGTCACATGATTAAGAACACCATCGGCTATATGGCAGATAAGCAGAGTCCGTTCTCAATTAACCTTTCTCCGCAAGATCTCCTAAGTGATAAGACACTGGAGGTACTTGAGACTGCGATTAGTGGAATGAACGATCCCACTCGACTTGGGCTCGAGGTGCTCGAATCTGAGCAGATCAAAGATTATGGCCGTATGATTGAGGTGTGTGACCACTTCCGCTCGCTAGGAGCAAGAATCATCGTGGATGATTTTGGCTCTGGTTACTCCAACATTGATGAGATCATCAAGCTGGAACCACAGATTATTAAGCTCGACGGCAGTTTGATTCGTAACATAGACAAAGACCAGAAGCAGAGAAACATTGCTTCTCAGCTGGTGCGATTGTGCCAAGTGTTTAATGCCAAAACGGTCGCTGAGTTTGTTCACAATCAACAGGTTTGTGAGATAGCCGAACAGATGGGTGTCGATTATCTACAAGGTTATTACTTCGGTGAGCCTAAGCGCCTGTTTTAGTTATTAAAGCGAGTAAGCTAGCTATACCAGCTGCTTGCGAAACCGTTAAACCACCATTAGTGACTGTTTTGTGGTGGGGTGAATGATGTCTAACTTAGGTCACATTATTCATAAGATGATCGTAAGTATTCCGTGCATGCCTTATCGATAGAAAGCACAATAACTGATCATTAACACAACGATTAATGTGAATATGCAGTCGACCTCTCTTCTGATACAAGACATAGAACAAACCCATCGTGAATTGGAAAAGCTAGGTTTTCATCGTCATGAACCTCTACTGATTCAGGTGTTTTCGTCTTTCCAGAAAGACGAGGTTTTGGCTGCCTGCCAAGTCATCCAATCAAACTTCCCCAAGGCTAAATTGATAGGTTGCAGTGCCAACCACTACATCCGTCAAGGTGTCATTCTCCACCAAGGTCTTTACCTGATTATCACTCGCTTTGATGCGACTTCGTACTCTTGTGGTGTAGTTCAATACAGTGAACAACCAGTGCTTGATAGCCAAGCTATGTATCAGCAACTGGGTTGTCATCAGAAAACACAGAGTATTATCTGCTTTGCCGATCGCTTGCAGATCAATAATCGAGCTTTATTTGCTGCTTTTGAGCAATCGGGATATTCATTTCCTATCTGCGGTGGTGCCTCAACATCAACAGACAGCGGTCGATGGGTCATGCTGGATGGCGTGTGCTATGAGAGTGCCTACGTGATGGTAGCGCTGCATAGTGATGACCTGGCAATCACTAAAGGTTATTACACTGAGTGGAATCCGATTGGTCGTACTTTCCGAGTGACGGCGGCTCACGATAACTGCTTAGCAGAATTAGACGGCATGCCGATTCGTGAACTCTATAATCGTTACCTGGCCGATGGGCTCGAGGTTCCGTTTGAGCAACTGCATAACTTTCCGATGATGGTTGGTGATCCAAAAGCTCAAAATATTTACATGCCACTCAAGGTTAAGGAAAGTGGTGAGATTGAGTTTAGCGGTTCATTTGAGGTTGGCGATGAGGTTAGGTTTTGTTACGACCATCCATCATTAACCTTGGAGCAAGTTCGTTTAGGTGTGCAGCAGGTCGCTGCTCATCGCCCCGAGCAATTCTTTATTTACAACTGTATCTCACGGCTAGACTTTATTGATGGTAACCAAGAGGTTGAGGTTTTCCAAAAGCTTGCCGACACCTATGGTGTGTACTGTATGGGCGAGTTGTTTCAAGACAATGGGCAACAAAGAATTCTGCACCATAGCTTAACGTATCTTGCGCTTAGGGAGGGTGAGGGTAAGGCTGATCCTCTGTTTGAGAGCCAACCAGCGACCAACATCTCGCCACTGTTTTCTCTGATTCGTAATGCTCTTTTAGATGTCGATGACATGAATAACAGCATGGCGACCAAGATTGAGCAGCAAGCCACGGCATTAACCGCAAGTTATCGAATCGATCGTCGTACAGGTTTGCCCAATCGAAGTGTGCTGCGTGAGAAGTTATCGAAGATGACGATTGATAGCCACTTATTGGCTCTCAAGGTGACGACCTTTGGTCAAATCAATGAGAAGTATGGTTATCGAGTCGGTGACAAACTTCTTCATGACTTGAGTGATTACTTTCAGAAAGCGTTGTGGCAGTTCTTTGATAAAGGGTGTCAGCTTTACAGTATCGGTATTGGCGAATGGGCGGTGGTATTTGATAGCTGGGCGAGCCAAGAACATATCCATCAACGTTTCTCGGAGTTTTCTGACCAAACCGAGCACGTTAACTTTGAACCCTCCGGCTTGCCAGATATTGATTATCTTTCTGTGTCTATCTGTGCGGGCATTGCGAGTCGTCGGGATTTTCCAACCACCTCGATTGATGACTTATTACTGAAGGCAATTGATGCGAGGCGCAGTGCCGTCAGTCAGAACAAACATTTAGTGAGTGCTAAGACGCTTATTCAGCTAGAGAAGCACCGCCAAGAGCAGTTGGGGTGGTTGTCTTGTGTGAGCCGTGCGGTACTCAACCAGAATATCGTGGCCTGTGCACAGCCTATTGTGTCGGCACATGATCATCAGGTCGAAAGCTATGAGTGTTTGGTTCGAATTGAAGAAGAGGGCCAGTTGATTGCGCCAGGGAAATTCTTGCCGATTATCGAGGGGACGCATCTCTATACTCGATTAAGTCGTCAGATGATTACGCGTACCTTTGATTTTATGAGTCAGCGAATCGATTCGTTCTCGATTAACTTGGCACCGCAGGATTTCAATAACGAGAAAACCATTCTTCACCTTGAGCAGGCGATCAAGAAAATCAGTCACCCTCAGCGTATTGGTTTAGAGGTGCTAGAAACCGAACAAATTCAGGACTACGGTCGTTTAATCGAGGTGTGTAACCACTTCCGCGATCTGGGTGTGAATATCATTGTTGATGATTTTGGCTCAGGTTATTCGAACATCGACGAGATACTCAAGCTTGAGCCTCAGGTTATTAAGCTCGATGGCAGCCTGATTCGAAATATCGATCAAGACAAAAAGCAGCGTAAGATAGCTCAGCAGTTGGTTAGCTTATGTCAGATCTTGAATGCGAAGACGGTCGCTGAATTTGTTCATAATGAGCAAATCTGCCGAATTGCAGAAGACATGGGTGTCGACTACCTACAAGGTTATTACTTCGGAGAGCCTAAACGGCTGTTCTGATGACTGGCAAAACGTCTGGTTGTTTCACGTGAAACACTATTCTGTTCAATGAATTAAAGCGAGATGTGAAAAGGGTGAGCTGGTGGCTCACCCTTTTTATTTTAGTACTTAAGCACTTCGTATTAATCTATCTTAGAGCGTGTCCACTTTTGTCCGCTTGGAATACTTTTAGATAGTGCTGATAGTAATCCTCTATCTGGTTTGCCGATTGAGTTTCATCTAAAGCCTTGAGTAGCTCGATGCCAACCTCACAGGTACACAGGTGTCCATTGTCTTGATTGCGGCGCAATGTATATGAAGATTCACTGGTTACATCGAGGTGCACTTGAGGAATCGTCTGTAACCAAGGACTTTTGTTGAGCATCTTTTTCGCTTCTTGCCACGTACCATCCAAGATGATGAATAACGGCGTTCGTTCACTCACTGCATCCGATACCGCTTGCTGGCACTCAATGCTTTCATCACTTGGAAATAACAGCAAAGGCTGATGAGTTTTATCTTCAAGCAAAGCCAGTAGTTCGGCTGGAGGCGTCTTGCGCTGCCAAACAAAAGACTGACACTGCTTGAGTGATTGTTGCAGTAGCTTTCCGGTATTGGTGTCTCGTGTTAGCTCATTCTCGTGAGTGAGTAACACTAACTGGATTTGGCTTTCAGTATTCGGTATTCGATGACAAATACATTGATGAGTGAAACCACACCCAATGCAAGCTTGCTGATCGCTCATGGTTATAGCTTAACTCCGCTTTGTACTGGTGAGATGTCGTTAGCAAACAAAACCACATCGCTGATATCAGCATCATCGGCTACTGGTGCAACACTTGGGTTGAGTGGGTAGCTGACACCTGTGTATGAGAGTGCGTGTTTGGCTGCTGTTGCGCCACCACCGCTGACATTGAAGATCAGATCGTGCCAACCGTGATTTTTAGACTTACCTACACGTATGTCGCCTTTTACCAGTGTTACTCGGCTATTGAAGCGCCACTTGTCTTGATGGTTCTCGAAAATCAGCAGTGTACAGCCGCCTGATCCACACCAATCGAGTTGGGCGAACAACTCTTCTTTACCATCACCGTTGAGGTCGTAGGTCAGCCAGCGGTATTTAGTATCATCAGGCGAGCTGTTGTTGATCTTAAAATATTCGCGGATCGCTTGGTCTACTTTTGGATCAAATTGATCACTGGAGTTCACTTGCTTCGCTTTTAGATAAACCGTGTTAGTTTGTGTTTGTACATGCTTTGCTTCGAATAGTACTAGACCGCCGTTGGCAATCGGGTAGACGATATTGCCGACCTTTTCTTTCTCTGCGACCAACTTACCGTTATCGAGTGTGAAGATACGCTCAGAGATTAGGTATTGCTGTTGGTGGCGAGTCATCACAACCTGAACCTGGTTTTGGTTGAGTTGCTGCCAGAAGCCTTGCTCAACAATAGAAGGATCCCCGTTGCTGTAAGAGTAGGTTGTTACTGCGCTGTGATCATCGTTGAGCTCGAGGTTAATAGAGAACCCTGAGTTCTGCGTTGAGCTAGCGAAATAGGTACCACTCCAGTCCAGTGTAGGATCTTGGTTTGAAACTGTTGCACAACCGTTGTACTTGCTGTCATTAAGGTTGAGTTTCGCTTCCCAGCCGTAGATAGAGTCACTCATGCCGTCACTGCAGTTCTCTTTTTTCAGATTGAGCTTGCCTTGCGTTGCTTTACCTTCTAGTTGGTAATCACGACTGATTGGCGTGGTGCGGCTTGATTCGATGTTGAGAGCCTGAGGTGCTTCGCCCATCTTGGTGTAGGTCAGCTGGTCTTTATCAAAGGTGGCTGACCAGAATGGCTCATTACCAAAGACTCGTGTGGAGCGTAGCGGTTGGTTGCAGCGTTCAGGGTTTTCTGCCGTTAAGATATTGACTTGATCAACCACGAAACGTGCCGTGAAATCAGCGTTGTAGCCGGTTTGGCTAGGTACGGTAAGGTGACCAATCAGTTCGCCATACAGAGCTTGATAAGGTCTGGCTGCTAGCCCTTGTGCTTCTAGCGCTAGCTCAGGGGACATATCTAACCAGTATTGTTGTTGGCTACCACAAGGGGTGAACGTGCGGCTTTCATGGCCTACGACAACTTGACCGCGCATGATGAAGGTTTGTGGTTGAACACTCAGAGGTTCATCTAAGGTTGCTGGTGGAACTTCAGGTTGTTGCGGTGTTTCTGGAGCGGTTACACAGCCTTGTAGCGCGAATGCGGCTAGCCATGTCACTGGGTTTTTCATTACCTTCATGTTATATCTTCCTCGGAGCAACCGTTAATTGGATTTATTATGGCATATTGGTTATTTAAAACAGAACCCGACACCTTTTCTATTCAGACGCTGAGAGTACAAAAAACCTCTTGTTGGGAGGGAGTTCGTAACTATCAAGCTCGAAACATGATGCGTGATGAGGTCAAGCTTGGCGACCTAGTGATGATATACCACTCATCATGTAAAAAAGTGGGTGTAGCGGGGATCGCAAAAGTAACCAGAGAAGCTTACCCAGACCATTTTCAATTCGACCCTGAGAGTGATTACTACGACCCTAAATCTTCACCCGATAACCCGCGTTGGATAATGGTTGATGTTGAGTTTGTTCGAGTGACTGAACGCTTGATCCCATTAGCGACTCTTAAAGCCATGCCGGAACTATCTGAAATGCCATTGGTGAAGCGCGGCAATCGTTTATCGATCATGCCTGTGACGGAACAAGAGTGGCAGGCGATCTTAAGCAAAGAAGTGCTCGGTTCTCGTTAGAGGAATCTTTTAGCGTAAGGTTCAAAAAAGGCAGCCATTGGCTGCCTTTTTGTATGATGGGGTTGTTTAGAGTAGGTGTTTCTCTAAGTAGTGCGCAACGGCATCATCAGCGTTGCTACCAATCACTTCATTGTCTGGTAGTGCTTGCATCACTTTCTCGTGTGAAGTGCCCATGATTAGGCCTTTACCTGCCATTGCCAGCATCTCAGCGTCATTCATACCATCTCCAAAGGCAACACAGTTATCCAGCGTTAGGTTCAGGGATTTCGCAACGGCGTCTAAAGCGTGGCCTTTAGATACTTCAGCGGCCATCACTTCCAGACACCAAGGCGTTGAGAAGGCAACGTTTAGCTTGTCTCCAAATGCTTCTTTTAGCTTTTGCTCAAACGTAACTAGATATTCGTGGTCTTGCTCTGGGTGGGTGAAGAAAACCTTGGCAATGCCGTCGCTCGGCGCATTGTCTGCTTCAAAGCGCTTGTAGCTGAAGCCAGATTCACTGTGGAACTTAGCTAGCATTTCATCTTCACGATCGAGTAGCCAATCTTCATTTTGGTACATGTGAATGAAGATGTTTGGATCTTGGCGCACAATATCAATAACCTGTTGAACGAGTTCTTGAGGTACGTTTTGGCTATACATTAGCTGATCATTCTGGTCGTGCACGCGAGCACCGTTTGACGTGATCATGTACGCCGGAATCCCTGCGATTTGACGAATCCCAGCTACATCGACGTGATGGCGACCCGTTGCGAAGATAAAGGTATAACCTTGCTCGTGTAACTTCTTAAGCGTTAGCTTAGTAAAATCGCTCAACTGATGGTTGGGAGCCAAAAGCGTACCATCTAAATCAGAGGCAACGATTTTCACGGAATCTTTAAGTGCAGGAATAGTCATTTAACCCTCATTGCAAAGTGCTTAACCAATATCAACACTAGCCAGCGCTAGCATCGTTTTAACTACAATATATCTACCCAGAAATTGTATGCCAAAATCATGCAAGAAAAGAGGGCAAAGCTCACTTACTTCTTTTCCTCTTTAATTGTTATCTTATGGGTCGCTGTTTCTTGTGTTGTTGATGTGATGAGTGCTAAGCAAAAAACTGATTAATGGCATCCAGTGTTTGATTGCGGTATTTGTCTTGCTCAAACAACACTTCATGCCTTGAGCCTTCAATGACTTTAAATTGGCAAGCCGAGTTGGTTTTCTTCAGTTTATTGATGAACTTCACCTGAGCATCGTTACTCACAATTTTTTCTTCACCAGCTTGAATCAGCAATAGAGGGATCTTGATTTGACGAGTCTGTTGGATTGACTGCTTGGCTGCCATTAACCCTTGCCATACCCAGCGAGTGCTAGCACCACCGACTTGCAGTGACGGGTTATCTTCGTAAAGTCGGCGAAACCACTGATAACGCACCTGGCTTTGGCTCAGGAGGTTATTCTCGAAAGGTTTCGAGTAGTAGGCTTGCTGACCTGGCGCGTAAACCGGTTTGGCGTGATACGCGGTAAGCACTTGCCCAACAATCATCGCGATAGGCTTTAAGTACCACTCGGTGTTGATACCAAACATTGGGGCGCACAAGGTGACCTTATCAAATGGGTGGTCTGGATGGGTTTGTAGATAGCGTGTTGCGATAGTGCTACCCATTGAGTGGGCTAACAGATATCGCTTGGCATACTTGCTGAGGTCAAAACTAGCAATCATGTCAGACATATCAGATGCATAATCATCAAACTCATGAATGTGACCAATGTCAGAGTCTGCTACCATACGTTCCGACTGGCCTTGACCTTGATGGTCAAATGAATAAACGTCATAGCCTTGTTGATAAAAATCATAAAAGATTTCTTGGTATTTTTGGCAGCATTCAATACGGCCATTTGAAATCACAATGGCTTTGCTGTGCTTCTCTGAGGTGAGGCTGCACCAGTACAGTTTCTTTTTACCAGACGATGTTAAATACCCCTCTTTTCTTTGTTGCCAAAGAGCGTTGATCGGGTGTTTAATCGCATGATCGAACTGAGGTTCTTGAGTGTAAGGGAAGGTGGCTTCGCTGTGGTTTTCCATGGGAAATTACCTGAACTGATGCGTGTGAGAGCTTTATTGCTACTAATGTTGTTAGATTAAAGAACTAGTAAGGAAATGCAAATGGATACTCATGTTTGGCTTGCTTATGTTGTCACAGCGATTTTGTTTAGCTTGGCTCCGGGCTCGGGTACCGTTAACTCAATCAGTAATGGGCTTAGCTATGGCACTAAAAAGTCACTCGCATCAATTGTTGGCTTACAGCTTGGTCTTGCGTTCCACATTATGCTGGTGGGCGCGGGTATCGGCGCGCTCGTTGCTAAGTCTGCGTTGGCGTTCACCATCATTAAGTGGGTCGGCGTGGTTTACTTAGTTTGGTTAGGTATTCAAAAGTGGCGTGATAGCTCGAGCCTAGTGGCATCTGAAGAGAGCTCTACTCTGTCGAGTGGAAAACTGCTGAGAAACGCTGTGCTTATCAACCTAACTAACCCGAAATCCATCGTGTTTTTGGTGGCTCTGTTTCCTCAATTTATTGACCCTACAAAACCTCAAGCACCGCAGTTATTAGTGCTAGGTGTGACGACAGTATTCATTGATAGCGTTGTTATGTTGGGTTACACCTCATTAGCGTCACAAATGGGACGTTTTATTCGCTCTGATCGCATAATGGGTAAGATAAATAAAATATTTGGTGGTATGTTCATGGGCTGCGGTGCTTTGCTAGCTGCCGCGAAAGCTTAGATTAAGCGACTGAGTTATAGTTAAACCAATCAGAGTTATTAAGAAATGACCGCTACATACGTTGCTCGACAACCTATCTTAAATCGCAAGAGGAATACACTTGGCTATGAGTTGTTATTTCGCGATGGAGAAAAGAATGCGTACCCAGCGCATATTGAGTCTAATCGAGCAACGTATCGTCTGATTGTTGAGAACTTCTTGTCTGTGGGTCTTAACCCTTCCATTCCATCTTCACGCTGTTTTATCAACTTCCCTTATCAAAGTTTGATTCGTCGACTGCCCTTAAGTTTGCCAAAAGATAAGGTGGTGGTAGAGATTCTGGAAACCTGTAAACCGACAGATGAATTGTTGGAAGCGGTTAAAGACCTTTACCAAGCGGGTTATATGATCGCCTTAGATGATTTTACTTCGACCCCAGAATGGGAACGTTTCCTTAAATACACGCATATCGTAAAGCTCGATATCATGCAGATGGGTTTGGATGAAGCGTGTGATTTAGTTAGGGCGCATCAAGGGAAGAAGTTTAGCTTTTTGGCGGAGCGTGTTGAGACCGAGCAAGAATTCCAGCAAGCCAAAGAGGCTGGTTTTAAGTTTTTTCAAGGCTATTTCTTCAATAAGCCGGAAATCATCAAGAGTAAATACATTAGCCCTGAGCAAGTGATTGCTATGGAGCTGTTCCAAGAAGTGTGTAAGCCCGATGTGGACTTTCAGCGGGTGGAAAGCATTGTTGCGAAAGATGTGGCGCTCTCATATAAGCTGTTGCGGTTTGTGAATACTATGTCGCCGCGTCTTGAAGTGACCATCTCTTCTTTTCGTCAGGCTTTGGTGTATCTAGGGCAAGAGAAACTGAAAATGTTTGTCTCGTTAGCCGTCGCTTCTTATGTGTCCGATAAAAAGCCGAAAGAGCTGTATGGATTGTCTCTACAGCGTGCTCAGTTTTGTCAGCGTATGTCTCGCTATCAGGCATTTGAAGGGTATAGAGAGCAGGCCTTTATGATTGGCTTATTCTCCTTGTTGGATGCTCTGTTGGACTTGTCGTTAGAGAACTTAGTCGAGCAGTTGCCGCTGTGTAAAAGTATCAAGGTTGCTCTATTACGTAGGGAAGGGCCTTACGGTACCTTGCTTGCCCTTGAGGAGAGCTTTGAGCATGCGGATTGGCAGCAGATTGATGAGCACTGCGCTGACTTAGGGCTTAGCGTGGATCAGGTGAAAACTGAACTTACAGAAGCGCGTCGCTGGAGTCACACTGTGACCAACAAGCTGTAGTGTTGCTTTATTAAACTTTTATGACATTTAAAACGCACGCCTTGACGTGCGTTTTTTTATAACTAATATATACGAATATCCATATATGAGTATATAGTTATGCTTCCTCACCAATTTTTTAAATTACTGTCTGACGAAACGCGAGTGCGTTGCTTAATGTTGATTGTGCGCCAAGAGTGCCTTTCCGTTGGTGAGTTGACTCAGGCATTACAAGAAAGTCAGCCAAAGGTATCACGCCACCTTGCGCAGCTGCGTTCAAACGGCATTTTGACTGACGTTCGCCAAGGGCAATGGGTGTTCTATCGCCTTGCCAATGATTTACCGGGTTGGATGCTAAAGTTAATTGATGACCTTATCGCATCGAACTGTTTGAAAACTGAATACCAACAAGACATTGAGCGCCTAGAAGCGATGACTTCACGCCCTCAATGTTGCGTTTAAATCTACAAAAATTTATTGCCAAGATAGTTGAAGTTGCAGCTAGGCGACAAGTGAACTTCTCCCTATGAATATAGGTTTCCTATGTGATTAGGGGAAGTGAATGCAGTCAACAACGCTGCTGCTTCAAATATGAAGGCAACTAACTGAGAGAAAAGAACATGACAGTCAAAGTAGGTATTAATGGTTTTGGCCGTATCGGCCGTCTAGCACTTCGCGCAGCTTTCGATTGGGAAGAGCTAGAGTTTGTACAGATTAACGATGTAGCTGGCGATACAGCAACGCTTGCACATCTTCTAGAGTTCGATTCAGTTCAAGGTCGCTGGAACCATGAAGTAACCGCGGAAGGTGACGAGATGATCATCAATGGTCAACGCATTAAAACCACACAAGAGCGCGACATCGATGCGATCGATTGGTCTGACTGTGATGTTGTGATTGAAGCGACAGGTGTTCACCGCAAAACGTCTTTCCTAAACAAATACCTAGAGCAAGGCGTGAAGCGTGTTGTGGTATCGGCGCCAGTGAAAGAAGAAGGCATTGCAAACATCGTTGTTGGTGTTAACGACAACATTTTTGACCCAGCAGTACATAAGATTGTGACTGCAGCATCTTGTACAACTAACTGTATCGCTCCTGTGGTTAAGGTAATCAACGAGAAGCTAGGTATCGAGAACGCGTCATTCACCACAATTCACGACCTAACCAACACGCAAACTATCCTAGATGCGCCGCACAAAGACTTACGTCGTGCACGTGCATGTGGCATGAGCCTAATCCCAACAACAACTGGCTCTGCTAAGGCGATTGTTGAGATCTTCCCTGAGTTAGAAAACCGCATCAACGGCCACGCAGTTCGTGTACCACTAGCGAACGCGTCTCTGACTGACATCATCTTCGAAGTGAAGCAAGACACGACAGCAGAAGAAGTTAACGCGATGCTGAAAGAAGCGTCTGAGAATGAGTTAAAAGGCATTCTTGGCTTTGAAGAGCGTCCACTGGTTTCTATCGATTACAAAGGCGACCAACGTTCTACTATCGTTGACGCACTGTCTACCATGTTGGTTGGTAAGCGTATGGTTAAGATCTACGCTTGGTACGACAACGAGATGGGTTACGCGACACGCACCGCTGAGTTAGTGCGTACTGTCGGCCTTTCTAAATAAGAATCTGGAGAAGACACTATGACACATCCAACGTGGCAACTAGACCTTGAGAAAGGCGCATTAATCCTGACTCCATGCCCAGGTACTAAAGATGCTGACCTTGATGCATCTCTAGCACAACTGAAAGAGCAGGGTGTTGAAGCTATCGTAACGGCACTTGATGATGCAGAGCTAACAAGCAAAGACGTAGCAGCACTGGGTGAGAAAACACGTGCACTAGGCATGCAGTGGTTCCAAATCGAAATCGAAGACGATTGTGCACCGGGTGCCGAGTTTGCAGCGAAATGGTCTGCAGCAAGCCCAGAGCTACATAAAATCGTCGATAGCGGTGCGAAAGTAGCGATGCACTGCATGGGTGGTTCAGGTCGTACAGGTTTGTTCGCAGCTCACCTGCTTTTAGAAAAAGGCTGGGACCTCGACAAGATCGTTCAAGAAGTTCAAGCACTGCGTCCAGGTGCTTTCACTAAACCTATCCAGGTTGAGTACATCAGTGGCGTTGCTTCTGCGTAGCTCTTCATACTTGAAGCTGCAGCGTTGTTAACTGCGCAAGTTCACCGGAGCGCCGGCCGCCCTAATCACATAGAACACCTGTGCTCATAGGGCTGAACTTGCTTGTTGCCTAGCTGCAACTCCAATTATTTTGAGTATGAGTTAAGTGGAAAGTAAGGAATTAGAGCTTTTGGACACCTATGATCTAAAAGCTCTTTTTGTTTTGATTGCAGAGATAGCGTTATGTTTTCAAATCTAAGCAAGAGTGTTCGCCAATACATGTTGGTGACTTTCAACTACTGGAATTTCACCATTACTGATGGTGCACTGCGCATGCTGGTGGTGCTGTATTTCTACGACCTTGGTTACAGCTCGTTAGAGATCGCCTCACTGTTCCTTTTCTATGAATTCTTTGGAGTGGTGACGAACCTAATTGGTGGCTGGCTGGGGGCGCGTCTTGGCCTCAACAAGACCATGAACATTGGCCTCGGGATGCAAGTCTTCGCCTTGGGGATGCTCGCATTGCCATCAGCGATGTTGACCATCCCATGGGTAATGGCAGCGCAGGCGTTGTCAGGTATTGCTAAAGACCTCAACAAGATGAGTGCCAAGAGCTCAATCAAGACTTTGGTGCCGGATGAGCAACAAGGTGCCTTGTATAAGTGGATCGCGATTCTGACCGGGTCTAAGAATGCGCTTAAAGGTGCAGGCTTCTTTATTGGTGGTTTGCTGCTTTCAACCATTGGCTTCCAATACGCTGTGCTTGCGATGGCGGCTGTGCTAACACTGGTCTTCATCGGCAGTGTGGTGAGCTTAGAGGCAGACATGGGTAAGGCGAAAACCAAGCCTAAGTTCAAACAGATCTTCTCTAAGTCTGAATCCATCAATATCCTGTCGGCGGCGCGCATGTTCCTGTTTGGTGCTCGTGACGTGTGGTTCGTGATTGCTCTGCCAATTTATCTTGGTAGCGTATTTGGTTGGGATCACTCTTGGGTAGGTGGCTTTTTAGCGGCTTGGACCATCGCTTACGGCTTTGTACAAGGCATAGCGCCTAAGATTACCGGTAAAGCGAAGGGCAAGGTGCCTGATGGAGATGCAGCACTTTTATGGGCGGGCGCACTGGCTCTGGTAACGGCGGGTATCGCTTATGCGGTGCAGATAGCATGGCAACCAGAACTGGTGATCATTGGCGGCTTGATGGTGTTTGGTGCCATCTTCGCGGTTAATTCATCGCTTCACTCATACCTGATTGTCAGTTACGCGAAAGGCGATGGTGTGTCGCTTGATGTGGGTTTCTACTACATGGCGAACGCGATGGGTCGCTTAATAGGCACAATCCTATCTGGCTTGGTATTCCAAATCGGCGGCTTGTCAGCTTGTTTGTGGGTCTCGTTCGCGTTCTTAGCAATAACGACGGTGATTTCGTTACGCTTGCCTAAGGTGCCACAAACCTCAGCGGCATAAGCTTCCGTCGGATTCGATAAAATCGCGATATGCTTCTCCTTTAACAATAAGCTGACTTGGTATTTATTCCGGTCAGCTTTTTTATTGCTATAGTAGAATGATTGAATATTAATCAGGCATTTACATGAAGCAGCGAATTCTCTTCTTTGATTTAGCACGATGTGTCGCGGCCGTAGCGGTTATCGCGATTCATGTTTTGGCACCTTATCGCAACGAGCTAGGAACCATTCCTTTTGGTGAGTGGCTAACGGCGATCACGGTCAATGGTTTCAGCCGTTGGGCGGTGCCTGTCTTTATATTGATAACTGGCGCCCTGATGCTCAGTGACCAGCGCCCATTTGATGCCAAGTATTATCTAAAGCGCCGTTTGGGTAAGGTATTGATTCCTTTTATTGTCTGGTCGCTTTTTTATACCTACCTGTCTGGATGGTCGGCGATGGGCTTTGATGCCAATGTCAGTTGGGATGTACTGCTCAATAGTTATCACCACTACACCTACTATCACTTAGGTTTCTTCTACTACTTCATTCCACTCTATTTTGTGATTCCGTTCTTACAGATCATGGTGAGAAAGTATGGTGATAAGGCGGTTTATAGCTTCACTGCGGTGTGGTTGTTTACCTCGTTACTGTTCTTACTCAGAATCGATGGTCCTTGGAGCCATGAGCTGTGGCTTTACACTGGCTACTTGCCACTGGGGTATCTGCTGTACAAGAAAGTCCCACTTAATAAGTTTACCGTTAGCGTGAGTGCTGGACTTGGCGTATTGGCACTGTTGACCACAGTCTATATGGTGGTTGATGCGAGCTTAGCTGCAGAAGAGTACACGGTTGGTCGTTGGTTCTCCTACAAAACCTTGAATACGGTATTAGCTGCGAGCATGGTGTTTATGTTGTGTCGTTACTTTGGAGAAGGGTTGTCAGACAAAGGCAATCAAGTGGTTGGTTTCATCAGTAAACACAGTTTGGGTATCTACCTACTGCACCCAATCTTCTTGTGGCCAATGAAAGAGTTTGGTTGGTACCAAGGTCACCCAGCTTGGGTTATTCCATTATGGATAGTGATTAGCGGAGCGGGTGCACTGTGGATGAGCTGGATCGTTTCTAAGTCAGAGAAGACACGTTGGCTATTGCCTTAGCGATACGCTAAGGCATTTCGATATTGGTTTGTTGCTGATTATCGATGAGGAAAGGATGAAGCGCTAAGGTTAGCGCTTCAACGCAAAGTGTAAGAATTTATCGCCTTGGTAGGTTAAAGTCCCTTTGTCACCAGGGTTAAGAGCGTGGAAGTAGTGAATGCCGACTTGGAATTCACGTTTCGGACCAACTACACCGCGTTGAACATAAATCCAATACTCTTGGTCTTCTTGACCTGGTTCTGCATCAGGAAGGTCGATGGATTGTTTATCTAATACCGTGACGTTCACTTTCTTTTCTGGTGCGTTCTCGCCTTGCATGTGTTTTCGATAAAAAACAAGAAATACCCAGGCCGCGAGACCTGCGAGTGCAAAGATGGCAAAAAAGAGTGAGTTAGGCATATAACCTCCATGTAGTCGTAATGGTTATTCTAGTCTTTCGGGCAATAGGGATATGTGTTTAAAGCCGCTATTCGTGAACTGCTGTAAGCAAAGCTGATTATTTTTCGGCAGATATCACATTTAATGGCCAGTTTGGGATAAAGCACTGTTATTTATTGTCTCTTTCTCTCGTAAATAGCAGTGATTTTGTATAAGAATAAGGAAATGCTCGACTAGAATTATAGTGTGGAGTGGGAGGGCCAAGATGACCGATATTGAAAAAGTGGTGACAAGAACTTGCAATATAGAGAAATTATTGAGACTTCAATATCACGCTGAAGGCGAAGGATTGCATGAGCTCGTAACAAGCTGTGAAGAAAGGCTACCGCACGATATGGTAAGCAAGTTGCGTTATATCGCGACGTGCCGAAATAAAGTAGTGAACGAACATGATGCTAAGTTGGAAGATCAACATAAGTTCATCATGATGTGTAACGACTGCGAGAAGGAGCTGACTCCACGTAGTGGTCGTTTTATATGGCGAGTTGCGATTTTGCTGATGATGGCAATGACTTTGGCTGCCGCGGGTTTCTACTATGCGAATTGGGATGTATTAACGTTACATCTGTTTTCGAAATGAAAAAATTGAATAAAAAAAGGGACGCTCATGGCGTCCCTTTTTTTATCTGTAACTTGCTTAGTACATCATCGGTAGTGTCATTAGACCAACAACTACCGCGATCATTACAAGTCCTTGTCTTTGCGAAGATGAAATCATAACACTACTCCTAAATTTGGTTGTCTCTCGCTATGTTTTAAAGAATAGCACTACTTATAGCTTTAGATCAAGAATTACTTTCGAAAGCCTCAAAAGTAGTAGAAAAGTATTGGTATATGGCTTTTTTTGGTGTGTTTAAGTGTGGTTTTTGGTGTGTTCTTATTTTGTTCGTTGTGATTTATGTTTGTTCTAAATTGATTTAAGTCGTTGTTTTATAATGGTTGTTTTGTGTAATTTATATTGTTAATGGTTGTTAAATTGTATTAATAAGGCTTGGTGCTTTATGGGTGTGGGTTTGATGGTTTTTATGGTTTTTGCTTTGGTTTTTGTGGTGATTTTTACATGGAGCTTAAAAAAAACTGACAAAACTCGTCATTTTAAAAGTAACTTTTCCACTTTATAAGTCTAGGTTGGAATGACGTTTTTACTTTCCAATTAATTCATGTTTTTCGTTTGTAAGTTGCTGTTAATAGTTGGTTTTTATGTTCGTTGTTTTATTTTTTAAAGTCGATAATGGGCGTTTTTTAGGGGCAAAGAAGGAAATCTTGAGAGAATAACTAGGTGAAAACGGGATCTGGCTTCTCTAAGCGAAGTTTAAGAGGGTTTTATAATGATTTGCTGCAGTTTTAAACGAATCACCATTCTCGAATCGTTAATTGTGACGACTTCAATCTAAAGATGCTCTTTTTAGTGGAAGCGTAATCAAGATCCAATTTTGAGGGGCTGAGGCTTTACATCAATATTCGTGTGCCTAGACTGGCGACGATTTAAAGCAATAGGGCAAGTGGTATGTGGAGTTGGTTAGCGGTTTCCTTATCTGGTATCGGAGCAGTAGCAGGAACGAAACAAGGACATATCGGTCAGGCCTTATCGTATAAGGTATTTACCTTTGTATTATTAGCGATCATTGCTTTAACTCAGTCTGTTGTTGCTGACTATACGTATTGGGTC
The DNA here is from genome assembly GCF_013114115.1 of Vibrio sp. 070316B. NCBI lineage: Bacteria > Pseudomonadati > Pseudomonadota > Gammaproteobacteria > Vibrionales > Vibrionaceae > Vibrio > Vibrio sp. 070316B. The sequence continues at coordinate 32,108 of NZ_VTYC01000036.1, forward strand.
GTTGCTGGCCTCGCGATCTCGGCGATCGCAGATGTATTTCACACCCTCACTCAAAAACGTCCCCTATATTTTGTTTGCTTTCTGCTAGCTCAACTCTGCTATAGCAAAGCCTTTTGGTTGCAGTTGTCTGGAGAAATGGTCTGGTGGTTGTTCGCTTTACTCTTAGCTGCTTGTGTTGTGGCTTTCTTCTTACTGCTACCACGTCTAGATAAACTTGTTTTCCCAGTTGTGATTATGGGGATTGTACTTATTCAGTTAACTTGGGCTTCTGGTGAGGTTTGGTTGCTTGACCCTAAGTTATCGCACGCGGTTGGATTTGCAGGTTGTAGCGTATTGCTGCTCTCGGCACTGGCTTATGCACTTAACTGTTACCGCAGCCCAATCAAAAGTGCTTACTTCTGGGTAACGGGCAGCTACTTTCTCGCCCATGCTCTTATCGTAGCCTCTCTGACCATTTAGGGTAGAGCGTCTCCAAGCCTGAGCTATATCAAGGCAGCTTCACTCAAACTCGGTACTCTACGTGTAATTCATTAAACATGAGATTGAGTTATGACTACCGAAATTCACGCACACAACGTTTTAAACCTACTCAGTGAAAAGCCTCTGACTCGAGAAGAGCTGACACAAGAACTGGCTCAGATGTATGGCACTGAAGCTCGTTTCCATACTTGTAAGCTTAATGGTCTCGATCTGGATGGCTTGCTGAAATTTTTCCTGAAGATGGAAAAGGTCGTGCTTGTCGATGACAAGTTGTGCACGAATCGCGAGCGAGTGTGTAATCACTAATCTTGAGTGATTTGAGAGTGGATGCATTTGTGGTATCCGCTCTGTCTATTCTTGCCTGTTTGTTCTCGTTAACATGCTGCAATGACATAAGTTAGTCAGCTGATGACTGCGTTCGAAAATCAATGTTGAGACTGCTATACTCCGCGCATCTTCGCTTTTCGAGACAAACTTATGGAAATCTTATCTGCAGCAACCATGCTGTTTCTTATCATGGACCCGCTTGGCAATCTGCCAATCGTGCTCTCTATCCTTAAGCATATTGATCCGAAGCGTCGCCGTATTGTTCTGATTCGTGAGCTGATGTTCGCACTGGTTATCTTGCTGCTGTTCTTGTTTGCGGGTCAAAGCATCATGAACTTCCTACACGTACAGCCTGAAACCTTGAGCATCTCTGGCGGTATCATTCTATTTATCATCGCGATTAAGATGATTTTCCCGAGCGCAGGCAGCATTACAGGACTTGCGGCAGGGGAAGAGCCGTTTATCGTGCCGATGGCGATCCCAATGATTGCAGGTCCCTCAGTGATTGCGGCATTGATTCTGTTATCAACCCAGCACCCGGACAACATGCTCGAGCTTTCAGCCGCTGTGATGCTGGCATGGGGCGCTACCTTCTTTATTCTGATGTTTAATGGCTTCTTCTTGCGTGTATTGGGTGAGAGAGGGCTTAAAGCGATTGAACGTCTGATGGGCCTATTGCTTGTTATGTTGTCGACACAGATGTTCTTAGACGGTGTGAAGGGCTACATGGCTTAGTATTGCTATCATCATTCAATAAAAACGCCGCTCAACTGAGCGGCGTTTTGGTATCTGTTGCTTGGTAACAGCTTCAATTACATCATGTACTTACGACGGATATCGAGCAGGGCGAAGATTCCAAAAATCAGAATGGACCATTTTTCCCAACGCGTCATTTCGATTTTATCGCCGAACGCACCGATAAAGATCAGCATTTGTAAGCCGTGCATAAAGAACAAGAACGCTGTCATGATGTAAAGCGCAATTGCAGCATTACCAGGGAACGGATGGAAAATGTTGACGATCAACACAAACCATACAAAGGCAATAGCGGCTTTGGCTAATGGAAGCAAGATATTCATTCAATCATTCCTATTCTTCAGTGATTCGGTTGAACAGTCGGTAGCTCGATTGCCCAGTTGTCTTATCGCGGTGCAGTTCCCAGTTTTCTGGCATTGCTTCTAGCTTGAGTTCTTTCTCTGTTTCGACGTAAATAATCGCGTCGTCCGCAAGCCAACCATTGTTCTCAAGTAGCTGTACCGTTTCTGCTAGCAAGCCTTTACGAAATGGTGGATCAAGGAATACCACATCGTAAGGTGTTCCTGGCTTTTTGAGGAAAGAGATAGCATCAGTATTTACCACATTGATGTTGTCTGCTTTGAGCTCTTTAGCATTATCAGAAAGCTGCTTAGCGGCCTTTTGATTCATTTCGAGCAGTGTCACCATTTTTGCTTGGCGAGAAGCTGCTTCAAAACCTAAACCACCAGAACCTGCAAATACGTCTAAGCAGGTCGAATTTGGGATATCTTGTGCGACCCAGTTAAAGAGTGTCTCTTTTACTCGGTCAATGGTTGGGCGTAAGCCTTCTAAATCATGAACAGGCAGCTTTCTACCTCTCCATGAACCACTAATAATTCGAACAAAGCCACCGGAAGGCTTTTTTTGTGATGTGTTTTGCTGGCGACGTCTTACCATAGATTTTTTGACCGCTAATAAAGTGATACTATACCGAGCCCAATTTAAGTTGGTTCGAGTATTAAATAAATTTGCAATGACAAAGTGTATCAAGCTAAAAGCAAACTTATCACTGCTTTGTCATTTTTCTTTACTATTCGTTTGTACAAGCTTGTATTGTATAACAATAGCAAAGAGTCGACGTGCATTAAGCCAATACAGCTAATTAGTAGATCTAGGAAACTCCTCTGATGACGGAAAAAAAGAAGCGCGGATTATTATCGTGGCTTGGTTTTGGTGAAGAAGAACAAAGCCCAAAAACTCAGAATGAAGCGAACGTAGAAAACGTTGAAGATCAAACTGAAGTTGAATCACAAGTCGAGGCTGAACCAGTCGCGCCTGAAGCGGAAACCGCTCAGTCAGTAGAATCTCAGCCTGATGAGTCAGAGCAAACTCTGGAAGAGGCTCAAGATGAGCAGCAACCAGTCGCAGCAGAAGCAGAACAGGAACAAGAAGTTGTGCCTCAAGCTCAGGTTGAAGAAGTACAAGAGAAGCCAACAGAAAGCTTCTTTGCTCGCCTTAAGCGTAGCCTAAGCCGCACTAAAGCAAACATTGGTGCTGGCTTCTTTGGTTTGTTCAAAGGCAAGAAAATCGATGATGATCTGTTCGAAGAGCTAGAAGAGCAGCTGCTGATCGCGGATGTGGGTATGAACACCACCGTTAAGATCATTGAAAACCTGACAGAAAAAGCATCTCGCAATGACCTAAAAGATGGCGAAGCGCTTTATGGTCTGCTGAAAGAAGAGATGGCAGACATCTTAAGCCAAGTGGAACAGCCATTAGTGGTTGATACTACGAAAACGCCTTACGTTATCTTAATGGTTGGTGTGAATGGTGTTGGTAAGACAACGACTATCGGTAAGCTAGCGAAACAATTCCAAAATGAAGGCAAGAAAGTGATGCTAGCGGCGGGTGATACCTTCCGTGCAGCAGCTGTTGAACAACTTCAGGTTTGGGGCCTGCGTAACGATGTGCCGGTTATCGCTCAACACACAGGCGCAGACAGTGCATCTGTTATCTACGATGCGATTGAAGCTGCTAAAGCTCGTGGCGTGGATGTCGTGATTGCCGATACAGCGGGTCGTTTGCAGAACAAGAGCAACCTGATGGAAGAGCTACGCAAGATTGTTCGTGTCATGAAGAAGATTGATGACTCTGCACCGCACGAAATCATGCTAACACTTGACGCTGGTACAGGTCAGAATGCTATCAGCCAAGCGAAACTGTTCAGTGAAGTTGCACCAGTAACCGGTATTACGCTAACGAAGTTAGACGGAACTGCTAAAGGTGGTGTGATTTTCTCAATTGCCGACCAGTTCCAGATTCCAATTCGTTACATTGGTGTTGGTGAAGGTATTGATGATTTGCGTCCATTTGAGTCAAAAGACTTTATTGAAGCGCTATTTAGCCGCGAAGAGTAACGCGAGTAGCAAAGTGGTTTATCCTTAACCTGCTATCGTTTTAAATTTGATATTAGTGATCGTAAGAGGAATTTTCGGTGATCAAATTTCAGCAAGTGAGCAAAGCCTACCGAGGCGGACGCCAAGCACTCCAAAAAGTGGATTTCCATCTCAAACGTGGAGAGATGGCATTTTTAGGCGGGCATTCCGGTGCAGGTAAAAGTACCTTGCTGAAGTTGATTTGCGCGATTGAGCGCCCGACTGATGGGCGTGTCTGGTTCAACGATCACGATATCACTCGTATTCCTGCTAAAGACATCCCATTCTTACGTCGTAATATTGGGATTGTCTTTCAAGACCATCGTCTGCTGATGGATCGCTCTATCTTCGATAACGTTGCTCTGCCTATGCGTATCGAATCTATTTCTGAAAATGAAATAAAGCGCCGAGTCAGTGCTGCGTTGGACAAGACTGGCTTATTAGATAAAGCACGCTGTTTGCCAAGCCAGCTTTCTGGTGGTGAACAGCAACGAGTGGGCATTGCCCGTGCTGTGGTCAACCGCCCAACTCTGCTGCTTGCGGATGAGCCTACGGGTAACCTAGACCCGGAATTATCTAACCGCGTATTGCGACTGTTTGAAGAGTTTAACCGTGCCGGTGTGACGATCATCCTAGCGACGCACGATATCGGGTTAGTGAACACTCGCCCTCAATACCGTCATCTTGAATTAAACCAAGGCTTTTTGAGTGAGGTTGAAGACTATGGCCGCTAATAAGCGCATCAAAAAACCTCAATCTAATCGCGCTACAAACCGCACTTCAAGTGACGGTTTCTTCGTGGTGCATTGGAAGCAAGCTAAGTCATCGTTCTCGCAGATGTGGCAACGTCCGTTAGGTAACTTACTGACGCTTGCGGTTATTTCTATGGCTTTAGCAATGCCTGCGTGTTTGTACCTACTAGGGAAAAACGTAGGTGAAGTGGCAAAAGATGTCACCAGCCCGTCACAAATTAGTGCTTATGTAGAGGATGGCATTCCTGAGCCTCGAGTGATGGTGCTTAAGGATGAAATCGAGAGTTGGGAGCAAGTTGAGCTGGTGGAGTACATTTCACCTCAACAAGGGCTTGCTGACCTCAGCCAGTATTCTGGCTTTGATGATGCCCTAACTATTCTCGACGACTATTCACTGCCAGGCGTGTTAGTGATAACACCAAGCGTACAAAGCGATGCTCAAATCAAAGAGCTGGCAGGCCAAGTTAAAAAACAAGAATTAGTGACTGATGTTCGTTTAGACGAAGATTGGTTAGCAAGATTAGACGCGATTAAAGCGCTAGCCGCTGTCATCGTCATTACCCTAACGGTATTGATGTTAGGCGCTGTGTTTTTGATTATCGGCAACACATTACGATTTAATGTGTTGGCGCATAAGGAAGAGATTCAAACCATGAAGCTGATTGGTGCCACCGACAGCTACATTCTTCGACCATATCTATATTCAGGTATGTGGTTCGGCGTATTAGGTTCGATTAGCGCATGGGTAATGACGGCATTAATTACCGTGTTACTGAACAGCGCAGTGGATGACTTGGCTCAGCTTTACGACAGCCACTTCCGCTTAATTGGCCTAAGCTGGGATGAATCTTTACTGCTTTTGATCGTTGGAACCCTGCTGGGTAGTGTGGCTGCGAAGCTTTCTGCACAGCGTCACCTAAAAGAAATTGAACCTGTTTAGGTGAATAGAGTCATATTTAGACGAAAAATAGGCACTTCTTAACCAGTTTTTGCCTTGTATAGACGAATTGATTATGCATAATTACTTCCCCCTTCTTGAAACCTGTTCATTTTAGGTTCAAGATTGTTGGGTTTTAATAGATGTACTACTCCAGATCAGAGATTGATGAGGAACCGAATGGCAAACCAAGCGTATCAAATGGCTTTAGTCACACAAGATAGTTTAGACAGCTATATCCGCTCAGCGAACAGCTACCCAATGCTGACGCCTGAAGAGGAACGTGGACTTGCAGAGCGATTACATTACAAAGGTGAGATCGACGCTGCGAAAGGCTTGATCCTTTCACACCTACGATTCGTGGTGCACGTTGCAAGAGGTTACTCTGGCTACGGGCTGCCTATGGCTGATCTCGTTCAAGAAGGTAACATCGGTCTAATGAAAGCCGTTAAGCGTTTCAACCCAGAGGTTGGCGTTCGATTGGTTTCTTTCGCAGTTCACTGGATCAAAGCTGAGATTCATGAGTACGTTCTGCGTAACTGGCGTATCGTTAAGATTGCGACAACTAAGGCACAGCGCAAACTGTTCTTTAACCTTCGTAAATCTAAAAAGCGTTTAGGTTGGTTTAATAACGGTGAAGTTGAGACAGTCGCTCGTGAACTGGGTGTTGAGCCCTCTGAAGTTCGTGAGATGGAATCTCGCTTGGCAGCGCAAGATGCAACGTTTGAAGCACCAATGGATGACGATGACGGCGGTTCTGCTTACACAGCTCCGGTTTACTACCTAGAAGATAAAGCGTCAGACGTTGCTGAAACGGTTGAAGCATCTAACTGGGAGTCTCACACCAATAACCGTTTAGGTCTAGCACTAGCAAGCCTAGATGAGCGTAGCCAACACATTGTTCGCTCACGTTGGTTAGATGACAATAAAGCAACGCTGCAAGACTTAGCGGATACCTACAGTATCTCAGCAGAGCGTGTTCGCCAGTTAGAAAAGAATGCGATGAAGAAATTGAAACAAGCCGTTGGCGATTTCTAATAGCACTTAGTTTCTAAATAGTAGCTAGCAAAAAACTGAATTTTGAAAAGGCCGAGATCGAGAGATCTCGGCCTTTTTGTTTTGGATCGAATTCTCAACTTTTGCGATCGTAATTTGCAAAATGATTTTGTGGATAACTCTGTGACAAGTTTATTCGTCAGCTGTCTAAAAGCAGGGTGTAGTAAGGCTTTGAGCGTGTTTTTTGAGTGGGGATATGTTTTAGTTAACCCACAGTTAGATCAGGATCATCACTACATGTTGTGGATCTATTTTTTCAAAGGCACTTTATTCACGCAATTCACAGATTTATCCACAAATGGTGTAAAAGTGATCGCTGGTGGATAACCTTATTAAGTGGATGTGATTGTTAGCCTTGGGATAGGTTACAATGGCAGCAAAGTAAATCAGTATAAAAAGAGAAAGTCATGGACCAGTTTAAACATATCGACGTGCAAGGTGCTCAGGCCCTTATTGAACAAGGCCAAGCTCGACTTGTTGATATCCGCGACCCGCAATCTTTCGCGGTTGCTCACTCAAAAAACGCTTATCACCTAACAAATGACACTATGGTCTCGTTTATGGATGAGGTGGAGTTTGAACAACCTATTTTGGTAATGTGTTACCACGGCATTAGTAGCCAAGGTGCGGCACAATATTTAGTGAACCAAGGCTTTGAAGAGGTATATAGTGTTGATGGTGGTTTCGAAGCATGGCACCGTGCTGAACTTCCTGTGATTGCTGGCTAATGACCTTTATCGCTTAAACATCTCTCATAGCATGAATAGGAAATAACAATGATTAGACTGATGGTGTTAGATAATCCACGTCTTGCTCAAGCATTTATTGATTACATGGCCTCTCGCCAGATACCTATTCAGATGTCACCTGAGGGAGAAGGGCGCTTTGCGCTTTGGCTGCTTGATGGCCAGTTTCAAGTTGAAACTGAAGCGGAGCTCAACCGCTTCTTGTCGGAACCCAATCATAAGCGCTACCAAGCGGCTTCTTGGGATATGGCTGAGACTAGAAAGAGTCACTTCCATTATCACACGCCTAGCTTCATGGGGATGATAAAAGCCAAGGCTGGTCCTGTGACACTCAGCATCATGTTGGTTTGTGTGGTGATTTTTGCACTGCAGCAGATCGGTTTTGGCCAAGCTATTTTTAATGCGTTGCACTTCCCTGCGGTGGACGGGCAGCAGTGGCAATTGTGGCGTTGGTTGAGCCATGCCGTGCTTCATTTCTCGGTTATGCACATCGCTTTCAATATTTTGTGGTGGTGGCAACTGGGTGGAGATATTGAGAAAAAGTTAGGTGGTCTTAAGCTACTTCAGATCTTTGCAGTCTCTTCGGCGTTGTCGGGAGCTGGGCAATACTGGGTTGAAGGGGCCAACTTCGGTGGCTTATCTGGTGTTGTGTATGCCCTGGTTGGCTACCTGTGGGTGGTGGGCGCAAAAGCACCGCAACTTGGTTTGGGAATCCCAAGACAGATCGTTGGCTTTATGCTGGTGTGGTTGGTACTTGGGTACATGCAGCCATTTATGGCGATCGCCAATACCGCTCACCTAGCGGGTCTAGCGGCGGGTGTGATTATCGGTTTCGTTGATTCAATGAAAGCGCCGAAATCGGCAAGAAGTTAGTTCCTAGCATCGATAGAAACAAAAAAAGCGGCCAAATGAGCCGCTTTTTTTAGATTCGTTTTATACCCGCTGTTACTGATAGAGGTATTTGGTAAACAGCAAATCCGCAATCAGGGTTTTGCCCGTCTCAGGAAGTAAAATCTTGTTGAGATGCTCAACTAACGTTTTTCTTAAATCTTCACGACCGGACAGTGACTTAATCGTCTCTTCGTTTTGTTTGCCCAATAGCTCGATTACTGCATCACGAATCAATGGTTGGTGATGCTCGATGGTTGCTAAATCTTTGCTATTCGCCACCATGATATCGAGACGAACTTGAATGTAGCCCAGTTTTTTACCTTTAGTGTAAAAATTGGTGGTCAGGTCTGGTTCTAGCGTGAAGTAGGCTAGTTTAGGTTCCGATTCCTCTTCTGCGAAACTTGATGCTGAAAAGAGTAGAGTAATCGCAAGAAATATTTGGGCTACATAACGTTTGTGCATATTTGTGACTTTTCTTTAGTTTATTCGCGATATTCGAAACGCATTAGTCTTGTTACAATGAACGGTCTAAATCTAAATACGTTTACAATTCGAAGACGCTTTAATTTTGTTCGAAAGTTGAAGCTTTATTGTACGTGTAAAGTCACCTATTGAATACTAGTATGAATCAGCCAATATCGCTGTATCTTAATTCTTTAATGAATGTAGATTGGCAAAGTACAGAAACATTTGATTTTCCTAATGAAACCACCAAAGAGTGGCTGATGGAGCAAGGTTCTCTTTCCCGTAAGTTGGGTAAGTGTTGCCAACATCTGTCTGTGGAGTTGCTTCACAATCAAGTTGTAGAACGCTCAATTGTGCAACAAGATGAGCAGCACCTTTTATCATCGTCTGATTGCTTACTTCGCAAAGTAATTTTGAATGGGGATGATGAACCATGGGTATTAGGCCGAACCTTAATTCCTCGAGTGACATTAGAAGATCAGCATTCAGACCTTTCTCAACAAGGTAATGTCCCGTTAGGGTTGACCGTTTTTAGTGCGGAGAACGTCGAGCGAGACGCGCTGCAAGTCGGTTGGGTTATCGCTGGCGACGAACGATTACTCGCACGCCGCTCTCGATTATGGATGAACCATAAACCGATGCTTGTAGCAGAACTGTTTTTACCAACATCACCCATTTACTCTAAGGAGAGTGTGTAAATGCTTGCCACCAAAGCGAAAGCGTACTGGCAATTAACGCGAATGAATCGCCCGATTGGTACCTTGTTACTCCTTTGGCCTACGTTATGGTCGTTGATTATCGCCGCACAAGGTATGCCAGATTTGGATGTCTTGGTCGTATTTGTGTTGGGTGTTGTACTAATGCGCTCAGCAGGCTGCGTGATTAATGATTTTGCTGACCGTAAGGTGGATGGTCATGTAAAGCGTACCAAGCAGCGTCCACTGCCGTCAGGTTTGGTGTCGAGTAAAGAAGCCGTTATCCTTTTTTTAGTGCTAGCCGTGATTTCATTCTTGTTAGTACTGACTATGAATCCGCTGACCATTAAGCTCTCTTTCATTGGGGTGGGCCTAGCGTTCATTTACCCTTTCATGAAGCGTTTTACGCATCTTCCACAGTTGTTCCTTGGTTTGGCGTTTAGCTGGGCGATTCCAATGGCATGGGCTGCGCAAACCAATGAGCTACCAAGCATTGTGTGGTTTATATTCGTGATTAACGCACTGTGGACAATCGCTTATGACACGCAATATGCGATGGTTGATCGAGATGACGACCTGAAGATTGGTATTAAATCGACGGCGATTTTATTTGGCCGTTTTGACAAACTGATTGTTGGCTCACTGCAGTTAGTGACTTTAGCGATGTTGATTGCGTTAGGCATGCATTACCACCTAGGTGATACTTTCTACTGGGCACTGTTGGTAGCAGGTGGTTTGTTTGTTTATCAACAACACCTGATGCGTCATCGCGATAGAGATTTATGCTTCCAGGCTTTCCTTAATAACAATTATGTAGGAATGGCCGTCACCATCGGTTTGTTCATCACTTTTTGGTAAGCGATGGTTTGGCAACATGAACACAAATAAAAAGGCACCCACAGTGGGTGCCTTTTTTGATCGTTTTCAGCTGAGCGCTTAAAGCGAGTTAACCAACAAACTATTCTGCTTGGTGGATGCTCTCTTGAATCGTCAAGCGAACTTCTGGGTAAAGCATTGAGTAAAGAAGCTTAGCGAACTGCTGAGTCTTTTCTAAATCGCAGTTACCGTCGTTGTCCAGGTATTGCTGCTGTTTGAGCGTAGCAAACATCGAAGCAAATACACCTTTATCGAAGAACTCAGGTGCGTTGATACCTTGCAGGCGACCTAGACGTTGTGCAATATCTTGGCTCTTCTGCTCAAGGTCAGATTTATCCAGCTCCGGATTCTCTGCCAATAGGTTCAGAGCAATCGAGTAACGCTGAAGTGTTTCTGAGATCGTGCGACCTAGTAGCATCAGTGCTTGGCTGTTTGACTGGTTAATGGTGACTTGGTTGTCAGACACAACAAGCATACCTTGGCTAACCAATTCATCGATGATGTTTGCAACTACAGTCTCTAGCTGATCTTCGTCGTAGCTTAGGAACAGCTCTTTCTTCAAGAACGGGTAGATTGCCGCTACGTTCTGTTGAATCGCATCGATCGTTAGGCCGTGCTGACGAATGGTCATCTGAGCAATTAACGATGGCAGAGCAAACAAGTGAATGATGTTGTTGCGGTAGTAAGTCATCAGAATAGACTGGTGACGGTCTAGTGAAATGATGTCACCCATTGAGTCTGACTCAATTAAGAACTTGTTCAGAGATTCTGCATGTTTCACTAACTCTTCCGCGCTGTCTTTCGGTACCGTAAATGTGTCTGAGTAAGGCACATTGTTAAGTAGAGACAGGTAGCAATTGATCTGAGAAACCAGAGAGTCACGAGACAATGCACGCTGACGTGAGGCAAGCAGAGCGGTTGCACATAGTGTCAGTGCGTTGGTCGCTGCCGCATCGTTGATGTGTGTCATCATCTTGGTTGCCAAGTCATTAACCACAGGTGTCATCCATTGTGGCTTGCTGGTACCCATTGGGTCGATGTCTTTCGTCCACTCTGGAGAGTGTTCATTTAGGTATTGGTTAAGTTGAATCGGCTCACCGAAGTTCACGTAGCCTTTACCAAAGTTACGTAGCTTACGGATAGTACGAATTACTAGGCTCGCGTTTTCTTTCTCTTTACGCTTACCACGTAGTTCTTTCGCGTAAGTCGCCACTTCCATTACGTGCTCGTAGCCGATGTAAACAGGCACGAGCGTTACTGGGCGGTTCATGCCGCGCAGCATTGCCTGAATCGTCATCGCTAACATACCGGTTTTCGCTTGTAACAGACGACCGGTGCGAGAACGGCCACCTTCACTAAAGTACTCCACCGAGTAACCTTTAGCGAACAGCTCTGCGAGGTATTCACGGAAGATCGTTGAGTACAGCTTATTACCTTTAAAGCTACGACGAATGAAGAACGCACCACCGTGACGGAAAATCGGGCCGGCAGGAAAGAAATTCAAGTTGATACCGGCAGCGATATGCGGAGGCACCATACCTTCATGGTAAAGCACGTAAGACAACAGTAAATAGTCCATATGGCTGCGGTGACAAGGGACATAAACAATCTCGTGACCATCTTGTGCTAGCTTACGAACGGTTGAAGCGTTGTTGATATGTAGGCCTTGGTAAAGCTTGTTCCACAACCAACCTAGAATCTTCTCGCCACGTTTGATCAGTGAGTAAGAGAAGTTCGCTGCGATCTCATCCATGATGTCTTGAGCTTCTTTGCTCGCTTTCTCGATGGAGATGTTCTTTGACTTCGCTTCGTCTTCAATCGCCTTCTTGATCGCTTCTGATTTTAGTAGGCGATCGAACAATGCTTGACGGCTTGGCAGGTTAGGACCAGAGGCTGCCAGTTTTTGACGAGAGAAGTGGATTCGAGCTACACGCGCCAGCTTGTGTGCGATGGTGCTGTCGGTACCGTGTGAATTCGCCATGTAACGCAGAGATACTACAGGGCTGAAGCGCACTAGGCAGTCGCGGCCTGCGAGTAGTACAGCTTTCGATTTTTCTAAGCCGTTCATTGCTTGTAGGTAAGGCTTCTGGTTATTCTCTTTACCAGGCTTACGGCCCCATAATACGGTTGCAGGGATAACTTGCACATCCAGCTCTGAGTCGTCTGCATGCAATGCAAGTAGCTCAGAGAAGACTTCAATAGAAGAGGCTGGTACGTAATCATCGTCTTGCAACAGAGTTTTGCGTGAAGAGATAAAAACGTAGCGTGGCAGTGATTTACCACTGATTTCAAGCTTGCTTAGCGGATCCGGTAATCCCAGTTCTAGCGCATGCTTTTGTAGTGTCAGTAGGTCGACGCTTGAGCGAAACGGTAAGGCGTATACAATTGGTTTGCCTAAATCAATGTTCAAATCTTCAACTGGATTCGAAGGGATTGATGTGCCTTTTACCAATACGGATAAAGGTAGCTTCATTAATGAACGTGAAAAAGATTGTCCAGAAGACATATAGGTTCACAGCCTCAATAGTTATTTCAATGTGCTTAAGCGTATCTCTATTTCTATGATGAGAGAGGGTAACCCTTTCAAGTAAAATAGGGATAAGCCTAGGCGTAAATTTAATCGATGCAAGAATACCAGAAACTGGTCTAACCTTTTAATGGAAATAGTCATATTGCCGTTAAGTTTGTGGAATATCATTCATCGACTGATTGAGTATAGGGTTAAAAATGACCAAAAAATCAAACACCGGATTAAAACGCATCGTGAAAGCAGCAGGCTTTTCATGGCAAGGCATCACAAGTTCGTTTAAAAACGAGGCAGCATTTCGACAAGAAGTCTTTATGGCTACGGTTCTTATTCCGTTAGCATTTTACTTAGATGTAAGCCAGGTCGAGCGAATCTTAATGGTGTCATCGGTCGTGCTGGTAATGGTGGTTGAGCTTATCAATACTGCAATTGAAGCAGTTGTTGATCGTATTGGTAGTGAACATCATGAACTTTCGGGAATGGCGAAAGATGTCGGTTCGGCAGCCGTTTTCATCTGTTTAGCGCTTGCGGCTTATGTGTGGTTCGAGATCTTGGTTTTGTAATTAGCGAAAAATGAACTAAAAACAACCAATTGCTTTGCTTTTGTCCAGTTACTGGATATACTCACAGTCAACTGTATAAAAAGACAGGTGAATCATGAAGCCGTTAACGCCCCGCCAACAACAAGTCTTTGACCTTATCAAAGGTAAGATTGAAGATTCCGGTATGCCACCGACACGCGCAGAAATTGCCCGTGAATTAGGCTTCCGTTCTGCAAATGCTGCAGAAGAACATTTGAAAGCTCTTGCTCGTAAAGAGGCGATTGAGATTATCCCGGGTGCGTCTCGTGGTATTCGTATTTTGCTTGAAGATGCAGCGAACGAAGAGCAAGGTCTGCCTTTGATCGGTCAGGTTGCCGCAGGTGAGCCTATTTTGGCTCAAGAACATGTAGAAATGCATTACCAAGTTGACCCAGGCATGTTCAAACCTCAAGCTGACTTCTTACTTCGTGTAAATGGCGAAAGTATGAAAGACATCGGTATTATGGATGGCGATCTGCTTGCTGTTCACAAAACACAAGACGTCCGCGACGGTCAGGTTGTGGTTGCTCGTGTTGATGATGATGTAACGGTAAAACGCCTAGAACGCAAAGGTTCGACAGTGCTGTTACATGCTGAAAACGAAGAGTTTTCTCCAATCCGTGTCGATCTAGAATCTCAGCACTTGTCTATTGAAGGTCTTGCTGTTGGTATCATTCGCAACACGGACTGGATGTAATCAGTACAAACATCTTATTGATATTTATTCTCAATAACTTGTTATTGTAATTGATATTCATTATCATCTTCTTTGTCGAGATACAAGGAAGATGATGATGCCAATCCAAACCAAGCCTCAAATAAAGCCGCTTACAGCTAAGCCGCGCTCCTCTGATCAAAAGGTTTCCGCTGATCAAGCATCTACACACCAAGAACTTCAAGTTCCGACAAACCTCGTTCAACACCTTTGGTTTCGCAGCCGAGAAAGCCTTGCCGATGATGGCCTAGTCTATGACCCTATTGCAGCTCAAGCTTGTAAGCGTTGCCAGCTAGCACCTGAGTGCCTTACTGGCGAACTCGACCAACAACAACTTCTCTACGCGACATTGACTCAACTTTGTGACTCTCAAGTTCAGCAATTTCTATCTCACAATCCTGATGCTTGGATTATTAATGTGGGAGCAGGGCTCGACACCCGTTTTTACCGATTAGACAATGGCCGCTGTCACTGGGTAGAGCTGGATGTAACCGAGAATCTACTTTGGCGACAACGCTTGTTCCACAAAAATGAACGCTACCGCTTGGAGTGTGGCTCAGTAGATGACTTAACATGGTTGGATGAACTCAATATTCCAGAGCAAGCTTCGGTAATGGTGGTATGTGAACATGCACTGTTGGATTGCAATGAGCAGCAAACCGCGCACTTTATTCAATCGCTGAGCCGTTACTTTACTCATGCGCATGCGTGTGTTGTGTTAGCGGGAGATAAGAGCTCAAGTACTTTAGGGAAAAAGCTAGGCTCTGGTGACTATGCGCATGGCTTATCTTCTCCAGTCGACAGCATTCTTAATTGGCTACCATGGGCGCAATGGGTTAAAGCATTTTCGCCTTTAGAACAGCAATGCAATCGTTGGAAGTTATGGCAGCGACTATTGTGCAAAATTTCTCAGGTTAAAAAGCGTTTAACGCCGCAACTGGTACTGGTGAAGTGGTAGCGCTAGAGCAGCACTACTTACACATACTCGAAGCTACATCTGTTATAAGCCAAAATCTCACAACATAGTGAAAGCACACTCACTAGGTTAAACTATCGCCTCTAATCAAAGAGGTGGTCGTGAAGCTATTTAATCCCCAAACTATTTTCCAAATGCTATCCAATCAAGCAATGCACAAACAAGTGCTATTGCTCGCGATCCCGATGGTGCTCTCTAATATTACTGTCCCACTGCTGGGTTTAGTGGATGCTGCTGTTATCGGTCACTTAGAACATTCTTGGTATTTAGGTGGTGTTGCGTTAGGTGGCACCATGATCAGTGTGACTTTCTGGCTGCTTGGTTTCTTACGTATGTCGACAACCGGACTTGCCGCGCAGTCTTACGGTGCAAATGATGGTAAGCAGCTTGGTTTGGTCTTCGTGCAGGGCGCGACTATGGCTCTCGGGTTTGCTGGTGTCTTCTTACTGTTACATGGCCTAGTGGCTGACCTGGTTTTTTCATTAAGTAGTGCCAGTGATCAAGTGAAGCATTATGGCCAACAGTATTTCTCGATTCGAGCATGGAGTGCACCGGCAGCACTGACGAATTTCGTTATTTTGGGTTGGCTACTTGGAACTCAGAATGCAAAAGCGCCGATGTGGATGGTGATTATTACTAACATCACCAATATCGTGTTGGACGTTGTTTTTGTGATTGGTTTCGGTTGGCAGGTGGAAGGTGCTGCACTGGCATCGGTATTGGCTGACTATGCAGGTCTAACGTTTGGACTGATCTGCGTTTATCGAATCTGGATAAAGAGACAGTTACCATCACCGTGGGCTTTGATTAAGAAAACCAGCCAAGGTCTAAGCCGCTTCGTAAAACTGAATCGCGATATCTTCCTACGCTCTTTGTGCTTGCAAGCTACGTTCACTTTCATGACTTTCCAAGGGGCAAGCTTCGGTGATGATGTCGTGGCAGCCAATGCGGTATTGATGAGTTTCTTGATGATCATTTCTTACGGAATGGATGGCTTTGCCTATGCGATGGAAGCTATGGTGGGTAAGGCGATAGGAGCCAAAGACAAAGATGAATTAAATCAGTCGTTGATTGGTACTTTCTTTTGGAGCTTCAACATTTGTTTGGTTCTGACCATAGTGTTCGCGATCGCTGGGTCTAATCTAATTAATATGATCACCACCATCCCAGATGTAAAAAGCCAAGCTGAGGTGTATCTGCCTTGGTTGATCGCAATGCCACTGGTTTCAATGTGGTGCTTCTTACTCGATGGTATTTTTGTTGGCGCAACTAAAGGCAAGGACATGCGTAATAGTATGTTTGTCGCGACCTGCAGCTTCTTTGCGATTTTCTTCCTAGCGGCTAGCTTAGAAAATCATGCTCTGTGGCTTGCGATGCTCAGCTTTATGGCAATGCGTGGTATAGGTCTTGGTGTGTTATTTGTGTCGCAGTGGAAGAAGGGCGAATTTCTCGCCTAGTTCTAATGGGTATAAATAGAAGGTGTACAGACCAAATGGCATTTAGAACATCATGATCTAATTACTCTTGCTACTATACTATTTCAATACCTTAAATAAAAACAGCAAGCTCATGGCTTGCTGTTTATGTATTTGGCCTATGGGTGGTCAAATACTCCTACTAGTTCTTTATTTAGAACAAACGGTTGAGGCCGTTAAGAGCGGCAACACGATACGCCTCAGCCATTGTAGGGTAGTTAAAGGTGGTATTAACGAAGTACTCGATAGTATTCGCTTCTCCTTTTTGCTCCATGATTGCCTGGCCGATATGAATGATTTCTGCGGCACGCTCACCAAATACGTGGATACCTAGAATTTCTTTGGTTTCACGGTGGAACAGAATCTTCAAACTGCCGATGTCTTTACCAGCGATTTGAGCGCGAGCTAAGTGCTTGAATGAAGAGCGTCCTACTTCGTAAGGTACTTTCGCTGCCGTCAGCTCTTGCTCGGTTTTACCGACTGAGCTGATTTCAGGAATGGTATAGATTCCCGTAGGGATATCTTCAATCAAGTGACCTTCCGCTTCACCTTTAACAATCGCTTGTGCAACAAAACGACCTTGGTCATAAGCAGCACTTGCTAGGCTAGGGTAGCCAATCACATCACCGACCGCGTATACATGGTCAACATTAGTTTGGTAATTGGTATTCACTGATACTTGACCACGAGAGTCCGCTTCTAGACCAACCGCGCCTAAATTCAGTTTATCAGTGTTACCGGTTCGACCATTGGCATACAGCAAGCAGTCAGCACGCATCTTTTTGCCTGACTCCAGGTGAATGATAACGCCATCGTCAGTGCCCTCGATTTTCTCAAAGGTCTCATCGTTACGAATCACCACACCGCTGTTCCAGAAGTGGTAAGAAAGTGCGTCAGAGGTTTCATTATCTAGGAATGACAGCAGACGGTCTCGAGTATTAATGAGATCGGTCTTTACGCCCAAACCACGGAAGATAGACGCGTACTCACAACCTATAACACCGGCACCATAGATGATGATGTGTTGCGGGTCGTGTTTAAGAGAAAGAATCGAGTCGCTGTCGTAGATACGTTCATGTAGAAAATCGACGTTGTCTGGTTGATATGGACGAGAACCTGTCGCAATGACAAACTTGTCGGCACTGTAATGCTCTTCAGTACCATCACTTTGCATTACAGAAATAGTGTTGGTATCAATGAAACGAGCTGTACCAAACACCAGCGTACATTGGTTACGATCGTAGAAGCCCTGACGCAGTCGAGTCTGTTTATCGATAACGGATTTCGCATGCCCCAGAATGTTGGAAAACGTCGAGTGAATGCTTTTGTTGTTCTGACAGAATAAAGGGTTATTGTTAAATTCGATAATACGGCTTACAGCATGACGCAGAGCTTTCGAAGGAATGGTTCCCCAGTGGGTACAACCACCACCAACGCTGCTCTCTTTTTCAATGATTGCAACGTTCAACCCGGCTTTGGTTAATCCCATCGCTGCCCCTTCGCCTCCGGGGCCACTACCAATTACGATTACATCAAAGTGGTTGGAGTGTGGCATAGATATCTTCCTTGTTATATTTGATTAACATTGCTGTAGCGGGATTTTAACTGATTCTGTTCTTGCGTACATGAAAAGGGCATCAGAGAGTCGGCGGGATCACGCAGTGCTAGCGAAAAAATAATTTTTGGTATGTCGTATGTCTCCAAATGGCGGTGTGGATATTGAAATTTTTTCTGCGAACGTATTTACTTCGGTACGTGAACAAAGAGGCGTGTTTGGTGTCTTATATAACCGGAGTATCTTATATAAATAAGTGATTCGCGTTATATTGAACAGAGTATTAGACATGCCTGTTTAGGCTGTAAAAGAAGAAATTGATAAAGTATGAAACCAATGGGCATTCGCGCACAGCAAAAAGAAAAAACTCGTCGCAGCTTAATCGATGCAGCATTTAGCCAACTCAGTGCCGATCGTAGTTTTTCCAACCTAAGCTTGAGAGAAGTCGCTCGTGAGGCTGGAATAGCACCGACTTCCTTTTATCGTCACTTCAAAGATATGGATGAGCTTGGCTTAACCATGGTAGATGAGGGGGGCTTACTACTGCGCCAGCTAATGCGTCAAGCTAGGCAGCGTATAGTAAAAGAAGGCAGTGTTATTCGCACATCGGTTGAAACCTTTATGGAGTTCATTGAAAGCAGCCCTAACGTATTCAGACTGTTATTGCGAGAGCGCTCAGGAACTTCATTTGAGTTTCGTACAGCGGTGGCTCGTGAGATACAGCACTTTTCTGCTGAGTTAACCGAATACCTAATCACGACTGGCATGACACGAGATGAAGCTTTTACGCAAGCAGAAGCTTCGGTCATATTGGTCTTTAACTCAGGGGCAGAAGCATTAGATTTAGATCGACGTCAGCGAGACGAACTGGCTGAGCGCTTGATCATGCAATTGCGAATGATGGCCAAAGGGGCTTTTTGGTATCGTAAAGAACGTGAACGTAACCGATTAAAAGGCGGGATAGAATAATGTCGAATGAAAATAATACTGTAAACCGTGGCTCAGAAAGAAAAACACTGGTACTGGCTCTGATTGCTGGTGTGTGTGGCGATGCACTTTTATCTTGGGTAACAATGAGCGAAGTGGGCTTCTCAATCTTCCCACTGATTGCTTTAGTTTTAGCTGTACAAGCACTTTACCAAGAGTACCTCACTAACCCAGTATCGGAAGATATCCCGCTAGTTGGTTTAGCGTGTTTCTTCGTGGGCGCATTTGGTCACTCTGCGTTTGTCAAAGCACAACACCCAGATGCGGGCTCTAACTTTTTCGCGATTATCGTTGCCATGCTACTGCTCGCTTGGGTAGGTAAGAAGTTAGGCTTTATCGGTAAGACAGCTTAACCCAACCTATAAATAAAAAAACGAGCCGATTGGCTCGTTTTTTTGTATCTGCAGTTTGGCTTTTACCTAGATTAGGAAAGCGAGTGTTATGCTTTACGTTCTAGGAATACGCCTGCTTCCATGTGGTGTGTGTAAGGGAACTGGTCGAACAGAGCAAAACGAGTAATATCGTGTGTTTCGCTTAAGATTTCTAGGTTCTCTTTCAATGTTTCAGGGTTACAAGAGATGTACATGATGCGCTCGTAGCCTTGAACCATCTTACAAGTGTCTACATCCATACCTGAACGTGGTGGATCAACAAAAATAGTGTTGCAGTTGTAGCTCTTCAAATCGATGTTTGCTTGTTGCAGACGGCGGAACTCACGTTTGCCTTCCATCGCTACCGTAAAGTCTTCCGCAGACATACGGATGATCTGAACATTATCAATCTTGTTGGCTGCAATGTTGTATTGCGCTGATTCAACTGATGGTTTCGCTAGCTCAGTCGCTAATACACGCTCGAAGTTTTGTGCCAGTGCTAATGAGAAGTTACCGTTACCACAGTAAAGCTCTAGTAGATCGCCTTTACTGTCTTGAGTACAGTCAACGGCCCACTCCAACATTTTCTCAGCCACTTTACCGTTTGGTTGAGTGAAGCTGTTCTCTACTTGTTGGTAGATGTAGCTATCGCCATTTACGTCTAGTTTCTCAATAACGTAATCACGGTCTAATACGATCTTCATCTTACGTGCACGACCAATCAGGTTTAGGTTGAAACCTTCATCGTTCAATTGTTGTTTTAGCGCTTTAGCATCTTGAATCCATTGCTCCCCTAGTTGACGGTGGTAAAGCAGAGACACCAAAATCTCACCGCTAAGCGTAGATAAGAAGTCTACTTGGAATAGCTTGTGGCGTAGAGAGTGGTTGTCCTTCATTGCATCAACTAACAAAGGCATTAAGTCATTGATAAGACGGCTAGCAGCAGGGAACTGGTCTACACGGTATTTTTCTTTAGTTTCTTGATTGAACATGACGTAATACATATCGTCACCTTCATGCCACACGCGGAACTCAGCACGCATGCGGTAGTGTTGTTCTGGAGATTCGTACACTTCCAGCTCAGGCACATTATATTCTGAGAACATTTCAGTCAGACGCTCAGTCTTTTCTGCCAGTTGTTCTTGGTAGCGTTGCGGGTTTACATCTAAATTCGCCATTGTTATGCCTTTTGCTGTCGTGCTTTTAAATCAAGAGCGCAGATTTTATTCAATCACAGGCGCTTGTCCAGTGTTGAGAGCCAATCAGTGTAAATAGGCCATGAAAACTATAGCTTATAACTATCTTAGACTAGACAAATGATTCAGAGGTCAATACTATCTTCGGCAAGCTGGTGCCATTTAGATGTATAGATGGCTGAAGAGGGAATCTGGTGTGAATCCAGAACTGACGCGCAGCGGTAAAAGAGAACGAGTATTCATAAGACACTGCAAATAGCTTTTTGTGGGAAGTCGAATATCAGGTAACCATAAGGTTGTGCTCTTGAGTCCGAATACCTGCCAGCGGCTAAACCATAACATGTGGTTTGGTAGGAATTTACGCGATTTAGGATCACAACATGAACAAATCCCTTTTAGCGGTTGCTGTAGCATCGCTGCTTTCACCTATCTCCAATTTACACGCCCAACAAGCATCTGCTGATGAAACCATGGTGGTTACGGCTAACCGTTTTGAGCAGAGCACGGAAAGTGTTGTCGCTCAAGTTGAAGTAGTAACACGCCAAGATATCGATCGAATCCAAGCTAAGTCTCTAACAGATGTGTTTAGACGATTGACGGGTATTCAGGTTTCACAAAATGGAGGTCGAGGTCAGCAAGCTTCGATCTTTGTTCGTGGTGCTAACTCTGATCAAGTACTTGTTCTAATTGATGGTATTCGTTTTGCGCGAGCAGCAAAAGGTGGTGTCGATTTTAGCCAATTACCAATTACATTTGTCGATCGAGTGGAATACGTTCGAGGTGCCCGTGCTGCTATGTATGGTTCTGAAGCTATCGGTGGCGTTATCAACATTATTACCGTTGCAAATTCCGACAATGAAAAAACGGCAGTAAGTGCTGGTCTCGGAAGCTTAGATTATGAAGAGTTGAGCTTTGTTAGTGGTACTAAGGTTGGTGAAAATGGTCACTTAAACGTATCTGTTGGCTATGACTCCGATGAGGGATACAACGTTCATCCTATGTCGGGAATAAATGATGGTGACCGACATGGTTTTGAATCGCGCAATGCACTTATTGGCTATGTTCATAACTTTGATCAGCAATGGAGTGGTTTTGCTAACTTCCGCATGTTTGAGACTATCTCTCAATATGATGGTTCGTATGTTGACTATATAACGGGAGCTCCTGTCCACTCTTACAAAGAGGCAGAAGTTCAGAACTCTACCTTTGCTGCTGGTGTTAAATATAGTGGCAGTGAACTTAAGTCTGATTTCCTAGTTAACTATCAGAATCAAGATAACTGGAACTACGAACAGGCTTTAGGCAAGAACTCAGCGTCAGCAACATCTGATGAGCTTGAACAGCTAAATGTTCAATGGGTGAATTCATACAAACTGACTTCGGCAATGACTCTTAGTGGCGGTGTAGATTGGCGTGATGAGGCTTATATTGTTAAGCCTTCGAATACTGAATACGACAGAACGAATGTTGCGTACTTCGCTGCATTAAACGCAGATGCGGATAAAGTGTTCGGAGAATTGAGTCTTCGTGTTGATGACAATGAGCAGTTTGGTACAGAAACTACTTACAATACAGGGTTAGGCTATCGTTATGCTGAGTGGCTTGTTGTAAAAGCAGCTTATGGTACATCCTTCAAAGCACCTAACTTGTATCAACTATATAGCTACTACGGGAATGCACAGTTAGAAGCTGAAAAGGCAGATTCATTTGAGCTGACCTTTGGTGGCTTAATCAAGGGTATTGACTGGTCGATTACTGGCTATGACACGAACGTCGAAGACCTAATTGATTACAACTACGCAACAAGCAAGTACTACAATACCGATGGCGAAAGCCAACTGCGTGGTGTGGAAATGGTCGTTGGATTTGATACTAGCTTTATTAATCATCAAGTGAGCGCTAACTTTCAAGACCCAGAAGATCAATCTGGTGAGCAACTAATACGCCGAGCTAAGAAGATATACAAGTATAATGCAGTGGCTAGTTTCGACGAGGTTGATGTTTCACTAGGTTACCAATATGTAGGTGAGCGACCTGACTTCTCTGAAGATCTTGCCGCGTATAGCTTGTTCGATGTTTCAGTTAACTACTATGCGAATGAAAACCTAACCTTAAATGGTCGAGTAGATAACTTAACAGACGAAGAGTATGAAACTGCTGGTGGATACCCATCGCCAGAGCGTACATATTACGTCAATGCTACTTACCAGTTCTAACTAACACCTAAACCGCCCTCGGGCGGTTTTTTATTATTGGGTATATCAATGAAAAAGAAAGTCGTCATAAGTTGGTCATCAGGCAAAGACTCCACCTTAACCCTAGAGCGTTTGCTTGAGAGTGCTGAGTATGAAGTTGTTGCTCTCTATACTACCTATGTTGGAGATGAAGTTCCTTTCCAAGTCACTCCTATTGATGTGGTTGCCATGCAAGCGCAATTAATCGGTTTGCCGCTTATCACAATCGAGCTTCCGGAAGTGTTCCCAAGTAATGAGGTCTATCAAAGTACGATTGTTTCTGCATTGAAAGATTCTGGCTTATCAATTGATAGCGTGGCATTTGGTGACATGTTTTGTAACGGTATTGCCGACTACCGAAGAAGCTATATTGAACCTGCTGGCTGGGAATGTGTGTTCCCTCTCATGGGAGAGAGCAGTAAGGCGTTAGCTCGAGAGATAATAGACAGAGAAATCGAAACCTTTCTAGTCACAGTAGACAGCAACGCACTAGATATTAGCTACTGTGGGTTGAAATATACCAATGAACTAATAGAGGGATTACCTAACCATGTGGATCCGTGTGGTGAAGATGGAGAATTCCATACCTTAGTGACCTCTGCACCATGCTTTAAAGGAAAGCTTGATATAGAACTAGAAGCGATAGAGCAAGGTGAGCGTTTTGTACATCAACGTTATCGAGCTTGTATTCTATAGCGTGAAGATTGGCGAAAACTAAGTGAAGGGGTATTATTGCTGCGAAACTACATATAGGTAATCGTCGTGTCGGATAGTCTACAAAAAAACATATTGGTCTTTGATTCAGGGGTGGGTGGGCTATCTGTCTATAAAGAGATAAGTCAGCTATTGCCTAATCATAACTATATCTATGTATTCGATAATGAAGCTTACCCATATGGTGAGCTCAATCAGCAGGTTCTGATTAGAAGAGTTCAGAGCATAGTCGCCAGTTTTGTGGCTAGTCACGCGATAGATATCGTAGTGATAGCTTGTAATACAGCGAGCACGATTGTCTTACCTACACTCAGAGCCAATAATCTTATCCCTATTGTCGGTGTTGTTCCGGCAATCAAGCCGGCTTCTTTGCTAGCAAACAAAGCGGTGGGGCTGATTGCTACTCCGGCGACCATTACCCGTGAATACACGCACGAACTGATCAAAAACTTCTCAATTAATAAGAGGGTTGAACTTCTTGGCTCGACGAGGCTGGTGGATATGGCCGAAGATAAGCTCAGAGGAGAGGCAATCAACTTAGAAGAGCTCAAGCAAATCCTTCAGCCGATGATTAATACCATTGATGTTGCTGTTTTAGGCTGTACCCATTTCCCACTGATAAAGTCTGAGATTCAGCAAGTATTAGGCGAAAGTGTGGCATTGGTGGATTCGGGTAAAGCGATAGCGAAACGAGTCCAAGATTTGTTGGGTTTAGAAGATGGTCATGAAGAAGGGGGAGTAAGAGAGGTTTTTTGTAGTGCACTTCCCAAGAAAGAAAGTGCACTAAATAGTATGTTGAAGCAGTTAGGGTTTAGTTCTGTTCAGATTCGTCCGCTTCAGGATGCTTAGGATCATTCGCAACACGTACTTTTAAAGTTCGTTGCATGTAATCTTTGTCGTTAAGGGCAGAGATTGCATGATTCACATCATTACTTGCCATAACAACAAATCCGAAGCCTCTTCTTTTACCAGTTCGCTTGTCTTTCATTAAGCGTACTGCAAACACTTCACCATGTTCTGAGAATAATTCACGAACATGCGATTCGTTCGCCTTGTATGGAAGGTTACCCACATAAAGCGTTTTTGTTGAAGCTTTAGGTTCTGAATCTGATTTTGAGTCGGTGCTTGAAAAGTTAACAACAAAAGCGGAAGCCAAGACACCAAGGATAAAGGTAATTGCAGGCGATATATCTACCTGAGAGAAAACAATGCCGCCTAATACAGCCAGTGCGACAATTAACAACATCGATTTTTTTGAGTTCATATCGGAATACTACATATTAATAAACGAAATAGACGCATCTACCATTAACAAAATAGACACATGAATCTTACGTTCATGCCTTTCATTTTTCCAATGTATTGCTGTGATACGTCTCAAATGTTTAGTTTTTATTCGAAAAATGCGGATCTGGTGGCTTTTTAGGCGAACAAAACTTTTATTTGAAAAAGCTCTTGTGCTCCTTCTCAATCTCTCTATAATGCCGCCTCACCGACACGGAGTGAGACGAAAGTCACACAGCGAAATCGGTAGAGAAAAAGAGTTTGAAAATAACCCTTGACTCTAAAAACGGTGCGAGTATAGTACGCACCCCTAGCGACTGAGATGTTAATCACAAAACGCTAGCGCTCTTTAACAATTTAAACCTATCAATCTGTGTGGGCACTCGTTGATGAATATCAAAAAATGAAACTTCGGTTTCAAATTGATTTCAATGAACTGAGTGACCAATCGATAATTTATTATCGGCACAGTCAATTCATTATCATTCTGTTGGAATGGTAATAGCTTTAAAATTACACAGTAGT